>CAMWJC010000026.1 GCA_947174495.1 uncultured Lachnospiraceae bacterium
AGAAGGTGGCGTTTCTATTGACCTTGATGATGCATTCGAGCGGTTAAATAGAAAATACTATGGATAAATACAAAGTCAGATTAAGCCCGCGGTCTTTCAGAGACATTGATGATATTTTTGCATACATTGCGCTGGAGAAATTGTCTCTTGAAAATGCCAAAGGACAGACAGACCGTATTTGGACGGCATTGAAAAAGTTAGATACCTTTCCGCAATCACACCAGGAGCGTACGGAAGGTAGATATTCAGGAAAAGGATATCGCCAGTTGTTAATAGACAACTATATTGCTATATTCAGAATTGATGAACTTAATAAAGTCGTTCATGTTGTAACTGTACAGTATCAAGGACGGAATATGTAGAAAGCAATCGCCCAGAGGGATATTACTTGGGCGATTGCTTTATAGATAACTGTTTATTTTTACAAACCCACACTAATGAAAAGGAGAGCATATCATGAAAGATATCAGTCGTAAAAACTGGGCTTTGATCTGGATTCTGGGCATGACAGGGCAAATCTGCTGGAACATTGAAAATTCCTGGTTCAACAACTTTGTATATGATAAGATTGCTCCGGAACCGGCAATTGTTTCGTGGATGGTAGGGGTCAGTGCCGTGGTGTCAACCTTTTGTGCCTTTCTGGTAGGCACATGGGGAGACAGGAAAGGGAAGCGTAAACCTTTTATCTGTATCGGATATATTTTCTGGGGGCTGTTTACATTCCTTTTTGGGGCAACGGAAATGATTCCGAAAAATCCGCTTTTACTTGCGGCTGCTACAGTAGTTCTGGCGGATGCCGTGATGAGCTTTTTTGGATCGGTGGGAAATGACGGCGGTTTTTCTCCCTGGACAACGGATATCTCCAACGAGCAAAATCGTGGAAAGTTAGGCGGTGCGTTGGCAGTGATGCCTGTTTTTGCAACAATCTTCGGCGCGGTGGTTTCCGGAATTTTAATTGAGAAGCTGGACTTTTTTGCATTCTTTGGTTTGATGGGAGGAATCGTGGCAGCGGTAGGAATCGCTTCGCTGTTTACGCTGGAAGATGCTCCTACTCTGATCCCCAAAAAAGATGAAAAGGGTTTTTGGCATCAATTCCTATCTGTGTTTAATTGGAATACTGTCAGGGAAAATCAGGAGCTTTTCTGGGTTTTTATTGTGATGACCGTGTATTTTATAGGCTTTAATGTGTATTTTCCCTATATTACCATTTATTTTGTGAATTACTTAGAGTATGACTATGGCATGACCGGCATTATTCAGGGAGTAGGCCTTCTGGCGGCCTCAGCGCTGACGATTCCGGCCGCAAAGCTGATTGATAAAGGTAAGATGACGACTGTTATTTTTGGTGCGCTGGTCTGCAATACGGTGGGATTGGTACTGGTGAGTATTTCCCAGATGCTTCCGGTTCTTTTACTGGGAGTTTTCGGAGCAGGGATTGGTTATATTCTGGTACTTCAGACGCTGACCGCATGGATGAAAAATCTTTATCCGGAGGAACAGCGGGGGCAGTTTGATGGAATTAAACAGATATTCTTCGTATGTATTCCCATGATTGCGGGACCCGCCATTGCCGCGCCGGTAATCAATTACCTTGGCGTTCAAAGGGAAGTGAACGGTACACTGGGCATGGTGCCATCTCCCAGTCTGTTTTTGATTTCGGCTATTTTGACTTTATTTACCTTAATACCGTTAGTTATTGCTGCGAAGCATCATAATTAACAGTCAGCCTGTAGTGTTTATTGTGTGACAGGGCTGTATGGATTTTTATAGTAAAAGGAGGAATTACACGTGGAACGAGAATTATTAGAGAGAGGGCCGGTACTGGACAAAAAGGGACGTCCCATTCCGGGGTATTCCAGAAGAAGTACACTTATTTATGACCGAAAAGCAATCAAAGCGCCTCCGTGGCGGATCAAGGAGTGGGATTTTTATCAGATTTCCAATGATCATCTTTGCCTGCAGTTTACTATCGGTCATGCCGCTTATGCTGGACAGGTGAGCCTGATGCTTTTTGATTTTCAAAAAGGAAAGAAATATTTGGATGAAAGCCAGATCCTGGCGCTGCCATTCAATTCCCTGCATATGCCGGCCAATGCGGAGGAGGATCATACCTTGTCCTATTCTCATAAAGGACTTCCCAATAAGTATGGGAACAGTGATATTTTTATGAGCTTTGAGGTGGTTTCCGATAAGCGCATTTTGACCTGCAGATGGAAGGATCTGGAGGCAATGATCACTTTGGAGAGGCAGAATCCGGATTCCTTAGTGGTCAATCTGCCTTTTGATGAATATGAACACGCTTTTTATTACAATCATAAGATCAACTGTATGACAGCAGAAGGCTATATCCGGACGCACAATCATGAGTGGAAATTTGAGAAGAAGGATTCTTTTGGGATTCTGGACTGGGGCAGAGGTGTATGGCCGTTTCACAATGAGTGGTACTGGAGTAACGGAAGCGGATGGATTAACGGAGAAATGTTCGGCTTCAATCTGGGATGCGGGTTTGGAAATACGGATATTGCCAGTGAAAATATGCTTTTTTATAAGGGAAAATCCCATAAGCTGGGAAAAGTAGACTTTGAGCTGGGAAAGAATTACATGGATACTTGGCATCTGCGCGACCGGGAGGGAAGACTGGATTTACGGCTTGATCCTGTTTATGACCGGGAGACGAAGATCAAGCTGCTTTGGGTGGATAATCACTGCCATCAGATGTTTGGAAGCTTTTCCGGAACAGCAGTGCTGGACGATGGAACTACTCTTGAGATTAAGGATGTGATTTCCTTTGCGGAGCATGCGGTGAATAATTGGTAATTTACATAGTGCCCTGCCGACCACCTGCCCGACCGCCAAGAACCGTGGAGCCCTTTAACATATCCCACGAAAAGTTATTAATGGGCTGGCGGGATACCAGGAAATTTCCGGCACGCTGTGTCAGCTGGGCAAAATTGACTACATAATCCTTTGTACCGCCTGCATAGGTATAGATAGTGGACTCGCTTCCCATAAAGCCAATGTCAGCCTCATCGGTAAGCACGGCGGTCATGGTCTTATCGGCACCGAAACCGGTTACCAGTGTCAGGTCGATGCCTTCATCTGCAAAGTACCCCTCTTCAATGGCAACGTACATGGGAGCGTAAAAGATGGAGTGGGCGACCTCGTTTAAAGTTACCGGTTTAAGGGAACTGCTTCCTTTTCCTGTAGCTGACTTAGCGCCGCATCCTGCGAGGGAAGCCGTAATAAGAAGCGAGACAAGGAGCAGGGCAGCCCCCTTTTTCAGTATATTTTTCATAATAACCTCCAAATAGGATTAAGCCGGCCGTTTTTCGTGCCGGCACATGTTGCTTTATCCTATGCGGGGATTGAGAAAAGTAGCGTGTCCTGCATGTACTTTTTCTAGACAAGAGACGACAAGATAGGATATACTATATTTAATAGGGCAAATCTTAAGGAGGATAAAATTATGGGTTTAATTAAGGCAATTACCAGTGCCGCAGGCGGTGTTCTGGCGGATCAGTATAAAGAGTATTTTTACTGTGATGCATTGGATACAGATGTGCTGGTTACCAAAGGAAAGAAGCGTACCAGCGCAAGAAGCGGTGGAAATAACAGAGGAGAAGAGAATATCATCTCCAACGGTTCGGTGGTAGCTGTCAATGAAGGACAGTGTATGATCATCGTGGATCAGGGAAAGGTTGTCGAATTTTGTGCAGAGGCAGGGGAGTTTACTTATGATACCTCTTCAGAACCAAGTTTATTCTGTGGAAATCTGGGACAAAATATCATGCGTACCTTTGCTACAATAGGAAAGCGTTTTACTTTTGGCGGTGATACGGCAAAAGATCAGAGGATTTATTTTTTCAATACCAAGGAAATTATGGGAAATAAATACGGAACTGCCAATCCGGTTCCTTTCCGTGTAGTTGATAATAATATCGGCTTGGATATCGATATTTCTATCCGTTGTAATGGCGAGTATTCTTATAAGATTACAGACCCGCTTTTGTTCTATACCAATGTATGCGGAAACGTTACAAGTGATTATGAAAGAACCGAGATTGACAGTCAGCTTAAGGCGGAGCTGATGACGGCTCTGCAGCCGGCATTTGCTAAGATTTCCGCAATGGGAATTCGTTATAGTTCAGTTCCGGCACATACTATGGAACTTGCAGATGCTTTGAACGAAGTTCTTTCCGAAAAATGGGCACAGCTTCGCGGTATTGAGATAGTTTCCTTCGGTATTAATGCTATGAAGGCATCCGAAGAGGATGAGGCAATGATCAAAGAACTGCAAAAGAATGCAGTGCTGCGCAATCCTAATATGGCAGCGGCAACGCTGGTAGGTGCACAGGCAGAGGCTATGAAGGCGGCTGCTTCCAATGAATCTACTGGTCCTATGATGGCTTTTGCAGGTATGAATATGGCAACTCAGGCCGGAGGTATGAATGCACAGCAGTTGTTCCAGATGGGACAGCAGATGGGACAGCAGGCAGCACCTGCAGCAGCTCCGGCACCCGCAGCAGCTCCTGTATCAGGCTGGACCTGCAGCTGTGGTCAGACAGGCAACACAGGAAAATTCTGTTCCGAGTGTGGAAAAGAAAAACCTGCGGCAGAAGGTTGGACTTGCTCCTGCGGTGCAGTAAATAAAGGAAAGTTCTGTTCACAGTGTGGTGCTAAGAAACCGGCAGGAGAACCTTTGTACAGATGTGATAAGTGTGGATGGGAACCAGAGGACCCGAAGAATCCGCCTAAGTTCTGTCCTGAGTGCGGAGATCCCTTTGATGAGAACGATATTAAATGACGGGAGAAGCAAAGATGAGTGAGTTTGACACGAATCTAGATGCCCAAACAACAGACACTTTAGAGGAAACAGACAAAAAATGTCCGTCCTGCGGCGGGGTCATGGATTTTGACCCCGCAACGGGAGGTTTGAGTTGTCCTTACTGCGGTCATACAGAAGAAATCCAAACCCGGGAGGGTAATGAGGCGGCAGAAGAACTGGCGTTGGAAGATGCAGACAAGGTGGAAAACTGTGACTGGGGTGTAGCCAAAAAGACAGTAATTTGTAAGGCATGTGGTGCAGAATCTGTTTATGATGCGTTGGAGATTTCGGCAGTATGTCCTTTTTGCGGATCTAATCAGGTAATGGAGGCAGCGGATCAAAATACTATGGCGCCCGGAGGTGTGGTGCCTTTTCAGATTTCGGATAAACAGGCTTCGGATCTGTTTAAAAACTGGATCAGGCATAAGTGGTTTTGTCCTAAGATGGCAAAGGAAAGCGCAAAAGCGAAGAATTTTAAGGGAATCTACTTACCGTTTTGGACCTTTGACGCACTGACCAAATCTCAATACAGTGGTGAGTATGGCAAGGATAAAGTACTGAAAAAGAGAGATGGCAAGACTGAGGTGAAAACTACCTGGTATTCGGTGCGGGGTGAGCACGAGCAGTTTTTCGATGATGAGCTGATTTGTGCGACAACAAACCATAATCAGTCCATGATCCGGGGGGTGGAACCTTTTAATACAGCAGACAATAAGGTATATAAGCCGGAATATGTTGCCGGATTTGCGGCAGAGCGCTATGCAGTCGGGATTAAGGACGCTTGGCAGATGGCTAAGCAAAGCATCAAATTTAAGCTTCACAACAGCATTCAAAAGCGTATTATAAGTGAATATCATGCTGATCGTGTACGGAATCTGCAGATTAATTCAACCTTTTCTAAATTAACTTATAAATACCTTCTGCTTCCGGTATGGATATCCAGTTATAAGTATAAAGAAAAAGTATACCAGTTTATGGTGAACGGTCAGACCGGTAAGGTATCCGGCAAGACGCCGATATCCATTCCTAAGATAATTATAACAGTAGTGGCAGTTGTTCTTATTCTGATCCTGATTGGTATGTTAGGCCAATATATCGGATAAGAGGGGAGCAGAACAGGAAAAGCCATAAATGTTCAGGAAGGAAACAATACATATGAGCATTATTTCTATTGTAGGCATAATTATTATATTGGTTTTGATTCTGGTGATTTTTGGCTGGATTTATTTCTTTATTCGTAAGGCCAAAAGAGCGGTAGAGTCATTTTCCAGAGAAGCTTTTGGTACATCGGATATTATGCAGGGTTTGAAGCAGGCAGAGCAGGAGTACTCCGTTACACCGAAGTCTGTTTCGGCGATGACCAGCTTGTATCTTCCTAAAATTAAAAGAGATTTTCCGGAATTTCATTATGATGAGATGAAGGTCAGGGCAGAAAATGTCCTGACTTCTTATCTGCTTGCCGTGGATCAGATGAGCGCGGGTGTCCTGAAAGAGGGCAATCAGGAGCTTAAGGATAAGCTGAGTATGCGGATTGAAATGCTTAAAGGGGCGGGACAGCGAGAGCATTTTGGGAGCATAAAGCTTCACAGGACGGAGATTACGGACTATAAGAAACGTAACGGAACCTGTATCATTACGTTTCAGACTTCTCTGCAGTATTATCATACGAGGAAAGACGAAAACGGAAAAATACTCGAAGGCAGGGAGGATATGCTGACCCAGAGTAAATACAATACAGATGTTATTTATATACAGGACAGGGAATTACTAAAGGATGAAAGGGATTTATCCCTTGGAATTAACTGCCCCAACTGTGGAGCTCCTATATCGGGGACGGGAAGCAAAGTCTGCGAATACTGCGGTACACCGGTGGTTGAGCTTAACATTTATGCATGGACCTTCAGTAATGTTACAGAGGAAAATTAGTTATGAGTATTTATGACACTTTAAACGAGCAGCAAAAAAAGGGTGTGCTTACTACAGAAGGCCCGGTTCTTTTGCTGGCAGGGGCCGGTTCCGGAAAGACCCGTGTGCTTACTCACCGCATTGCGTATTTAATTGAAGAAAAGGGAGTAAATCCTTGGAATATCATGGCCATTACCTTTACCAATAAGGCAGCGGGGGAAATGAAAGAACGTGTGGAGAAGCTGGTGGGAATGGGATCGGACAGTGTCTGGGTGACTACCTTTCATTCCACCTGTCTGAGAATTTTGAAGCGCTATGCGGACAGGATTGGATTTGATACAAGCTTTACCATTTATGATTCGGATGATCAGAAGTCCATTATGAAAGAGGTATGTAAAAGATTACAGATCGACACCAAGATGTTGAAGGAAAGAGCTATTCTCTCTGCCATTTCTTCTGCAAAGGATGAACTGATCTCTCCGGAAGAGTATGCTCTCAATATTATGGGAGATTACCGGAAAGAGAAGATAGGAGCAGTTTATCGGGAATATCAGGCGGTTCTGCGCAGGAATAATGCCATGGATTTTGACGATCTGATCATGAAGGCGGTGGAGCTTTTTAAGACGGACGGAGAAGTACTTGCCTCCTATCAGCGGCGCTTTCAGTATATTATGGTAGATGAATATCAGGATACCAATACCGCGCAGTTTGAATTTGTCAGGCTTCTTGCCGGAGCGCATCGCAACTTGTGCGTGGTGGGAGATGATGATCAGTCTATTTATAAGTTCCGGGGAGCCAATATTCGGAATATACTGGATTTTGAGAAGGTATACCCGGAGGCGGAGGTGATCCGTCTGGAACAGAACTATCGTTCCACGCAGAATGTACTAGATGCGGCCAATGCGGTTATCCTTAACAATAAGGGCAGGAAGAGTAAGACTCTCTGGACAGATAAGGGCAGTGGAAGCAGCATTCATTTCCGGCAATTTGATACCGCCTATGAGGAGGCGGAGTTCATTGCAGATGATGTGGCAGGCAAAAAGAGAAACGGTGTGGCAGATTACGGAGATTGTGCGGTTTTATACCGGACGAACGCTCAGGCCCGGCTTCTGGAAGAACGTTTTGTGATAGAAGGGATTCCTTACAATGTTGTGGGCGGAGTGAACTTTTATGCCAGACGGGAAATCAAGGATCTGCTTGCCTATTTAAAAACCATTGACAATGGAAAAGATGATCTTGCAGTAAAGAGGATTATCAATGTGCCCAAGCGGGGCATTGGAACGACCACCATTGTGAAGGTGCAGGATTACGCAGATATGCGGGAGATCAGCTTTTACGATGCTCTGCGGGAAGCGGATGAAATCATGGACATCAGCAGGGCTACTGCGGCCAAGCTGAAGCCTTTTGTAAATATGATACAGGCATTTCGAAGTAAGCTGGAGTTTTACAGTTTAAAAGATTTGATTGAAGATGTGATTGAAACCACCGGATATGTGAAAGAGTTGGAGACCTCCAATGAGGAAGACGCAGAGGGACGGATTGAGAATATCGACGAATTGATCAGCAAGATTGTTGCATTTGAGGAAATGCGTGATCGCCCTACGTTAGGGGAGCTTTTGGATGAAATAGCGCTTGTGGCGGATATTGATAATCTGGATGGGGAAGGCAGCAAGGTACTTCTTATGACTCTGCATAGCGCGAAAGGATTGGAATTTCCTCATGTATACATGGCGGGGATGGAGGACGGGATTTTTCCCAGTTATATGACCATCATTTCCGATGATCCGGATGAGATCGAAGAGGAGAGAAGACTTGCTTATGTGGGCATCACCCGTGCCAAAGATGACCTGACTCTGTGCTATGCAAAGATGCGTACCGTGCGTGGTGAAACTCAAATGAATGCGGTAAGCAGGTTTGTAAGAGAGATCCCCCAGGAATTGATGGATAACCGGCCCCCAAGCCCGAGAGTCCGGCCGGTAGCTATTCCTACACCGGTAAGGACAGCCGTGGAAAATAAACCTTATATTGCCGGAGGCGGTATCGGATCACTGCGGGCAGCGGGAATCACTAAGGGCGTAGGTGCAGTGACCGGCGGAAAACCGGATTATGATATTGGAGACAGGGTAAAACACGTGAAATACGGAGAAGGTACGGTTCTTGATTTAGAGCCGGGACCGCGGGATTATAAAGTTACGGTGGACTTTGACGAGGCGGGTCAGAAAATCATGTATGCTGCTTTCGCCAAATTGATGAAAATTTCATAAAAAATGAAATTTTTGGTAGTAAAATCCGACGGTAAATGTTATATTATTATTCAGAAAGGAAATACTATTTCAAATAGTCTTGTTCTATATTTGAAAAGAATCCTGCACCTAGATATGAAAGGGAGGTATGTATGATGAATACTTGGAATAAGGTTGAGGAATTGATGGAGTTTGTAAAGAGCCATGATATTAAGGAACTGAAGGATTACTGGAATCATAAGGAAGAAAAGAAAGGCAATACCCTTCTTTGGATTTTGGCGGTGATCGGAGCAGTAGCGGCAGTAGCAGCGATTGCTTATGCGGTATATCGTTATATGACACCGGATTATCTGGAAGATTTTGATGATGACTTCGATGATGATTTTGAAGATGATTTCTTTGAGGATGAGGAAGATGAAGAAGAGAAATCCCCAAAGAAAGAAGAGACTGCTGAAGAAGCTTCCGAAGAAGCCCCTGAAGAAGACAAAGCAGAGTAATTTGTGTAGACACGCAGATGTGATCAATGTGGGATGTGCGAAATGCACATCCCGTTTTTGTCGGATAAAATCTGTTATAAACGTAGTGACAGCCGCGAACAGCATTGATGTGTACAGAATAAAGAGTGTGACGGAGTAATCGATATGAAAAAGGGACAAGTACTTACAGGAGTTGTAGAACGGGTTGACTTTCCGAATAAAGGAATTGTAAGCACCCCGGAAGGGCAGTGCATAGTAAAAAACGTTTTGCCCGGACAAGTAATAACATTTGTTATCAATAAAAAAAGGAACGGGCGTGCAGAAGGAAGATTACTAAAGGTGGATGAATATTCTTCCCTGGAGACGGGAAGTCCCTGCGCCCATTTTGGAGAATGTGGCGGCTGTACTTATCTTTCGCTTCCTTATGAAAAGCAGTTGCAAATTAAGGAAGAACAGGTGAGAAAGCTTCTTTTGGGAGTGCTTAACAGACAGGAAAGAGAATGGAAATTTGAAGGGATTAAGGCAAGCCCGGTCTGCGAAGGCTATCGAAATAAGATGGAATTTTCCTTTGGAGATGCATATAAAGATGGTCCCTTGTCACTTGGAATGCATAAGAGAGGGAGTTTTTATGATATTGTTACAGTCAGCGATTGCAAAATTGTAGATCAGGATTATCGGCAAATCCTTTCCTTTACGAGAGATTATTTTGATGGAACCTCTTTTTATCATCGTCTGCGCCATGAGGGATATCTGCGCCATCTGCTGGTTCGAAAAGCGGCCAGGACAGGAGAGATTTTGATTGCCCTGGTGACAACCTCACAGGTTGACAGCCATATGAAGGAAGAATCCTGCTTGAGTCAATGGAAAAACGAAATATTAAATCTTGATTTACATGGAAAAATAACAGGCGTTTTGCATATTATTAATGATTCTGTTGCGGATGTAGTACAAAGTGACCGAACAGAAATTCTTTATGGACAGGATTACTTTTATGAAGAATTATTGGGATTGAAATTTAAAGTATCCACATTTTCATTCTTCCAGACTAATTCTCTTGGTGCGGAAGTTTTGTATGAAACAGCCAGAGAATATATCGGGCAAATTAATGATGGTGGAATACCAGATAAGATTGTTTTTGACCTTTATAGCGGAACCGGTACCATTGCACAACTGATGGCACCAGTGGCAAAGAAGGTGATCGGTGTGGAGATTGTGGAAGAGGCGGTGGAAGCAGCCAGAAAAAATGCAGAATTAAATGGTTTACATAACTGTGAATTTATTGCTGGAGATGTACTTAATGTTTTGGACGAAATTGAGGAAAGGCCGGATATGATCATACTGGACCCGCCCAGGGACGGTGTGCATCCTAAGGCATTAAAGAAGATAATCGGGTACGGGATCGACCGGCTGGTGTATATTTCCTGCAAACCTACCAGTTTGGTCAGGGACCTGGAAGTGTTTTTGGAGAACGGTTATGAGGTGGAAAGAGCTGTGGCAGTGGACCAGTTTCCGTGGACAGCGAATGTGGAGACGGTTGTAATGCTTTCCCACAAGTAACCGGATTCTCCTGAGATGGACTTAGAGATGAAGGTTTGCGATTAATAAGAGGTTGATATGAAAAGAGATAATAAACAAGTCGCATATTCCTATGAGCATGGTGATAAGTCATTACCGTATTTAAAGGATATGATATCAGAAACTCCTGATCCCGAAAAAGGCCGTATTATGAATTATTTAAAGACACATTGTATATTGGCGTGCGCAGGCATTATTCGTGATGAAATCAATCCTGAGAATACAATTGGTGCAGGACATATATTTTCAGATGGCACCTATTTCTGGAATGATGAGTTTTACAATTATGTAGATAGATATAATATTCCGGTGCCGGGAGAGTTTAGAGCGCATATCTTGGAAAATTATGAATCCAGAATGAAACGTCATACATTACTCGGGCTTGTGGACAGCGTAGAGATTCAGAATAATCCGTACTTAGGGTACAAATATAATGTCAGAATTGAGAAAAACGGTGTTATCAGGTACAGGAACAATATTGACTGTACGGAGGGTGCTGTACTGTATATTAAACCAGAAGATGCTCAGTACATCATTGAGCCTATTATGACAGAGTTGTTCTGTTATGATACGGATGAGCATGGAACAGCGATGATTGACGGATATCATTGGAAGCTGATTTTTTACAAGAAGAGTGATGTTATTGATGAGATTGAGGGCTGGCCTAATGAAGATTGTTGGCGGTATGACCAAATTAAGAGTATTGTAGAGTTTGCAGAAAGGTTCATTCCAAAAGATCTTGGCTTTGATCAGATGAATCGCGGGACATTTGAGGCCTGAAGAAGAATAAAGAGAGAAAACAAGAAAGATTGCTTGCAAAGATTATGAAGCGGCTCAAAAACAACTCAAACAGAAAATGAGGTTGTCAATGGTGGTCGGCGCTGATATTATGTTGCTATACGAATAGAAAGGTTAAAACGGTGAGAACATGAAAAATTATGGAGCAATTGCGCAATAGCAATGGCTATTGCATGAAATTATCAGGTGTTATAGCCATTGCATTTCCTAATCGTAAATTATTAGGAGGGCATAAATGGGCTATATAAAAGCAGTTGATGTTTTGCCGGATGAGCTTATTTCAGAAATACAGAAATATGTTGATGGACAAATGCTGTATATCCCAAGAAAATGTGAGGAACATTCGAGCTGGGGAGAAAAAAGCGGGATAAGAGCAAGACTGGAACAACGTGACAACAAAATATTTGATGAATATGTATCAGGAAAAGCGATACCCGATTTATCAAGGGAGTATTATTTATCTGAAAAGAGCATTCAGAGAATAATACGAAAAGCAAATCCCTCCGAAAATGAGATCCATAAGGAGGGTAAATAATTGAATAGAGAAAATAAAAGAAAGCAATACGAGAAAGGCTACTATAAGACACATCCCTGTAATGAGATTTTTACATGCAAAGGTTGTGGGCGTGAAGTGGTACCTCATGGTGCAGGAAGCGATCATAGAAATCATTGTCCTAATTGCCTTTTGAGCCTGCATGTGGATATCAACCCGGGAGATCGCGCATCAGATTGCGGTGGGTATATGGATCCGGTAGCAGTATGGGTAAGAAAGAATGGCGAGTGGGCAATCGTTCACAGGTGCCGTCAGTGCGGCCATATGAGTTCAAATCGTGTTGCAGCGGATGATAATCCGATGAAGCTTATGTCAATAGCGCTTAAGCCATTAACGATGCCGCCTTTCCCCATAGAGCGTATAGAAGAGATGACCCGGATGATGGGCGGTGACGGAATGTTGTCAGATACAAGTAGGAAGTGATAAATGCGTGTGGGGCGTCTGTGAAATGCAGAGGCCCTGCGTTTTTTATTTTCAACAGGCAGGGGATTAGTGTTTTTTGTATACTGTTTTATGGGGGTTATATTCATTGACAGAAAAACTGGTATTCTATAAAATGAGGATGTGAAGCACATTATGGATTATCTGGAAGCTAAGGATATCGGAAAATAAAAGGAAAGAAAAATGGAAAAGGTAATTGAAAATTTCTTAAAATATGTAAAAATTGATACTCAGTCGTCAGAGGATAGCACTTCTTTGCCATCTACACTAAAACAGCATGATCTGGCAAAGGTCTTGGTTGATGAACTACAAAAAATGGGAGCGGAGGAAATTACTTATGACAGGGAGCACTGTTATGTCTATGCTTCTGTTCCGGCGTCTGCAGGGCATGAAGCAGCGCCGGTGATAGGCTTTATTGCTCATATGGATACCTCGCCTGCGGTAACGGGAGCCGGTGTAAAACCCAGGATCGTAGAGGAATATGATGGGAAAGATATCTTGTTAAATCCGGAAAAGCAGATCATAATGAGGGTTACGGATTTTCCCGAGCTTCCTTCTTATAAGGGAAAAAGGTTGATCGTGACGGATGGAACCACCCTTCTGGGTGCAGACGATAAGGCCGGTGTTGCAGAGATTATGGCAATGGCGGAATACCTGCTGGCGCATCCGGAAATCCCTCATGGCAAGGTGCGGGTTGGCTTTACCCCGGACGAAGAGGTTGGAGCCGGAGCAGACTATTTTGATGTGAAGCTTTTTGGAGCTGATTTTGCTTATACGGTAGATGGCGGACGGCTCGGCGAACTGGAATACGAAAATTTTAATGCCGCAGGGGCAAAGGTGATCGTACATGGAAGAAGTGTGCACCCGGGGGCAGCCAAAGATAAGATGCAAAATGCAATTTTGATGGCACAGGAGTTCCAATCCATGTTACCGGTTGCGGAAAATCCCATGTATACCTGTGGTTATGAAGGATTTTATCATTTAGACCGGTTAAACGGCACGGTGGAGGAAGCAGTTGCGGAATATATTATCCGGGATCACGACAGTAATAAATTTGAGAAGAAAAAGGAAACCTTTTTGCAGGTGGGAGAGTTTTTGAACAAAAAATACGGTGAAAATGTCTTTGAGATCGAGATGAAAGACTCCTATTATAATATGAAGGAAATCATTGAAAAGCATATGCATCTGGTGGAAAACGCCAAGGAAGTGATGCTGGAGCTTGGTATTGAGCCAGTGGTAGTTCCGATTCGGGGAGGAACGGATGGAGCAAGATTGTCTTTTATGGGACTGCCTTGTCCGAATCTTTGTACGGGAGGTGCAAATTTCCACGGACGTTTTGAATATGCCTGTGTGGATGAGATGGAAAAGATCACACAGCTTTTGATAAAAATCGCGCAAGAATATGCAGAAAAGAGAGTCGGCTGAGAAAAGCAGTCTTAAATAGTAATGCTCTCCCCGCAGGATAAATAGGAGATAGTCTTTTGCCTGGCAGATAAGTAATTATACGCCTCTTTTCCAGTACAGTGACAGGTATAAAACCGGGTTTCCTGATAGGCTTGTAATTCCTGTAGAATTTCGTCAAGTAATGACGTGGGAGCAGATTCCTTGCTGGTGGGATTAAACAGATGGAAACCGCCTATGCATACTTCGGGCTGAAAGGATTTGGCTTTGTCCAGAATATTGATGATGCCGCAGTGACCGCATCCCATGACCAAAGCAGTAGTGTTTTCGGTAATGAGCAGATTCTGCTCATGAGAAAAATTGTCTCTGCCAGAGGGACCATAGAGGACGTCATTTGCGGGGGAATGGCATTTGTCGGTTTGGGTTACGGTAAACAGAGATAATTCTTCATCAATTTTATAATCACCGTCAATTAAAATGATTTGGGGATCATCTATAAGACTTTGATCCAGACCGATAAATTTATCTCTGCCAAAGGTTTTGTTTAAATGGGGCTCAAAGGCCCTTTTTTGTATGTAAATATTTGCAGTGGGGTTGACGGTCATAAATTCGAACAAGGCTCCGCCATGGTCTGCATGTCCATGGGATATGATAACCGTATCTATTTCCGAGAGATCAATGCCTCGTTTGGCAGCGTTGGCAAACAGGGTATGATCGGGACCAAGATCAAATAATATATGATGATTCTTTGTCTGAATATACAGGGACAGTCCGTGGGCTGTTTTCAGTTCACAGTTTGATGTATTTTCTACTAATGCAGTGATAATCATTTTTGAATCCCTCCGCTTTTGGTTAGGTATATTATAGCACAGATGAAGATGTCTGTAATTAATCTTTTACCCATAGTAATAGGTGGTAGAACAGTTCTGACCGAGGCAAGTGGGTATGGAGTTAGTCAATTTACGTAGTGTTGACAGAAAAACGGCAATTGTATATAATAGTGAAGACAATAAGTAGTCAGAAAATGCAGTAATCACGAAAGGAGGAAAGCGATGAAAAGTGAATATCAAATATCCGATTCTGAATTGGAAGTAATGAAAATGCTTTGGCAGCAGAAAGAAAGTATAAAGCAGTCCCAACTGTTTCAATTGTTTGAAAATGAGGGGAAGGAATGGAAAAGGCAAACATTAAATACATTCCTTTCCAGACTGGAGGGAAAGGGACTGATCAAAAGGGAAAAAGGGATGGTTTCCGTAGTGTGTGACGAAGAGGAATACAATTTTGCGCAGGTAAAAAGTGCTATTGATAATCTGTATGGAGGAAAACTTAGTAGTTTTATAGCAGCATTTATCAAGAAGGAGGCCGTAAGCAAAGAGGATGCCGAAGAATTAAATCAATATTTAAAGACACTGAAAAAGAAGTAGAAATAAAGCTTATGACAGATGGAGAAAATGAATGAATTATATTTTGACATTATGCTTGTCCGGTAGTGTGATGGGGCTTATGTATTTTGCTATAAAGCATATGGCTAGCAGCCGTTTGTCCGCAGAGTGGCAGTATCGAATGATCAAGGGAGTCATTATTTTTTATTTACTGCCGTTGCCATTCTTAAAGAAGTTTTATGTGGCTGCTCTTAATAGGATTATGAGAAAAGAGCAGCCGGTGCAGGGGATTTTGCAGATTTATCAGGATAAGAGTCTGATTGTTTTTCAAGAGGGAAAGCTTATCTTCAATGAGAGCTTTAAAATACAATTTCACGCGTTATTGATTTGGGCGGTTATAACAACGTGCGTTATATTATGGCAAAGCGTTCGGTACCTGATAAACCGGCAAAGATTGAGTCAGTACAGACAAGGAATAAAAGTGGCTGCTGATGTGAAACAGATTGAACAGTTTAGGGAGCAATATGCGATACAACGCAAGATTGAATATATAGGTAGCAGCAACAAGAATTCCCAAAACAATGCTGTTTTTACCACTGGATTCTTCAGACCGACTATTTTTTGCTTTACGGAAGCAGGGAGCTGGGAAAAGGAGATGATTTTAAGGCATGAGATCATACATATCAAGCGGTGGGATGTTTTGTGGAGAGTGCTGATGTTTGGCGTACAGATCGCCCATTGGTATAATCCGCTAGTCTGGCTGTTATCCCGTGAATTTGACAAGGTTTGTGAAATGTCATGTGATGAGCGGGTGCTGCAGGGAGAAAGTAACGAGTTAAAAGGAAGATATGGAAAACTACTGATCGCCATGGCGATGGGAGAAGAGAAGAGGAAACCATATATTTTGGGGTTGAGTAAAAGCGGAGAACAATTAAAGGAAAGGATTGATAATGTGATGAGAGACGGAAAAAGGTGTTTTGGAAAATTGGTTTCTGCGTGTATTGTAGGGGCGATGGTACTTTTGAATTCGCTGACGGTATTCGCGTATGAGGATGTGCAATTTGCAAATGCTGAAAAGGATAATGAAAGGTATTTGGAAAGTGTGCTTAAGAATGATGTTGAATTTATACCGGGCGGAGAAGAGGAAGTTCAAAAATATTCTAAATTAGTTGATTTTATAAAAGATGAAATTATTTATGAATCACAATTTACAGATGTAGAGGGAAACATTTATCCGGTATATGAAAATGAAGCAGAAAGTTATGCGGTGTGTGAACACAATTTTGTCGCGGGGACGTATAAGGAACATGAAAAGCATTCAGACGGAAGCTGTGTGCTGATTTTATATTATGCGGAAAGATGTGCAAAGTGTGGTATAGTGCAGATTGGTAAGGAACAAAGCAGGATAAATTTTCAACCATGTCCGCATTAAAAATCTAATTCATGGATTTCCCTTTTATAACATTGACTACACTGCGTCTTCATGATAAGATAGAAATGATTACAAAATGTAGTCTAAAAACATGTTTACATGAAAGGAGAAAACTATGAAAATGAAGAAACTGTTGTGTATGGTATTAGCAGGCGGAATGCTCTTTTCTATGACAGCATTCGCGGCACCGGAGGAAACCTCTGATTATAGTGGAAGTGAAGATGAAGCTATTGAGTATTTGGAATCCTTCAAATTGGATAAAATCGATCCGATATATATGGATGAGGACGAGGTTGCAGCTTTATTTTCAGGAGATGGAGGTATACAACCTTATGTAACAGAACCGGATGACTGTGAGCCAAACGATACGTTCGATACGGCATATCCCTATGATCAGATGCCTATAATGACACCGCAGCTAACGAGTAGATATGATTTATTTACTTTAGGCATGCGGTATGCAGGTCTTCATTCTGAAGAAGATGAGGATTGGTATTCAGTTAGTCTGACAGCTGGGAAGAATTATTTTGTTGATATAAGAAATCTTGCCAGAAATAATTGGTTTATTCAGCTATACTTTTTAAGATCAGACGGTACTGGGTATTTCTATTCTACTGATTCAGAGAATATGCCGGTTTTTACAAATAAATCGGAGAAATACTTCTATTTTACAGCCGAGGATACGGGAACATATTATATAAGGGTTGCTAATGGTGGAGATTGGTCAGACGAAATGTATTATTACTTTTATGTAGGTCCTTCTATTCAAAGTTTTGATATAGTGGGTATGCCTACTTATGGCGGAGTGAATCTTTTGGGGGATGATTATAGGACGTATACTTGTGATTTGAGCGGTTTGGCAGTACCTGCGCATACTGCAATTATAAATTTATCTATGAGTGATAATTTTGGTGAGGGAACCGTATGTCCCGAAGTTGATAAGTATATGAGAGCTGACGGAAAGACATATTATAGTACTATTGGAAGTAAATCAAATGTTATTAATAACATTACTGATGTATCATTGGGGCAAGTATGGACTATAGGTGGAAAGTGTTCAAAAGGAACACACTATACCTATTGGAGTGGAAATCTAAATGGAAGATTCGCCTGTATTATGGCACCATATCCGGGAAACGAAGTATCTTTTTAAATGGGGAGGCTAAGAAAGCA
Organism: uncultured Lachnospiraceae bacterium; assembly: GCA_947174495.1. GTDB lineage: Bacteria > Bacillota > Clostridia > Lachnospirales > Lachnospiraceae > Suilimivivens. The sequence goes on from CAMWJC010000026.1 coordinate 18,205, forward strand.
TGAGTATCAGCGGAGTAGGGAGCACTTACACATATGTTTACAATTCTACAACAGGAAAACTATCAACAAAAGACGGTTCTGCCGATGAATTCGTGGATTTTTTTAATGGAGATTTACAGGGGGAATCGTCCAATTCTCTGAATGGCTTTGATGTAAAGGAAAAGCATAATATTGAGGACATGATCAGATGTTTTTCATCAGGGATGGGAAAAGATATTTTTCATGGCGCTGATGGAGATAATTATGAGATTACCGGTGAGATTGTTGATGCGGCGACTTCCAACTATTCCGTAAATGGAGAAAAGGTTTTAACGGCTTACAGTGCAGTGTACTACACTTATGATGAGATCATGCAATTTGGATCGTTTTTCCAGCCCTACAAAACACGGCAGTCCAAAGGTTACGATCCGGAAATCAACAGCATTAATATTGCAGTTGGAGATGTGATTAATTTAGGTAATGGGTGCAAATTGACGGTAAAAGAAGATCATATTTATGGAGAGGGCTACGGGAAAAGTGATGAAAACGACAGAAAATTAAATCAGTTAGTATGGGCTTTAAGTGCGCTGATTCATTTTGCAGATCAACAGTCGTTTGCCGACATAATCGATAAAGAAAGCACACCGATGCTTCTGGAGCTTTTAAAACAGATGGGAGTGGATACCGGCAGAGAGTTTACGATCAATGAGACGAAATGTGAGGTCGTGAACGGAAGAATAAGAGAAGTGGGCAACACTCATGTAGTGCCAAGCTCCATTTACAATAATGCCTTGAAGCGGTATGAGGAAATGCTGTATATTCCTCTGTCACAACGGAAAGAAGCAGAATAAATTTTGCAGTGTATTCCTTTTGTGAAGTTGACTACATAATGTGACATGCTAAGCTATACATGGATACATAGTATGGTCAACAAGAGAAATGTTTACACGAAAGGAGTAAGAAAAATGAAAAATCTATTTTGTATAATTTTAAAGTGGAATGTTTAAGGAGGATAACAAATGAAATGTAAGAGTAAAGCAGCAATATTGCAGAAAGTAAAAAAGATGATTAATGCGACTCTTTTATTAGTATTTATGATGGGTTTGTTTGGTTTATTTTCAATTGATGTTCAGGCAAAAGAGATTGTAGATGACTACTTGCCTGAGGGCTGGACGAGAATTGAAACAAATATATTGACAGGCGAGGAAATATCTGCAATTAGTGCAGCTATATATGGTGTAGATGAAACCATACAACCTAAAGCACCAGCCCCTCCACTGACTTCGTTGGAAATTATTGATCTTGCAGTAGATGAGAATAATGAAATCCATGTGGTTACAAGAGAAATCGGAACAAGCAAAGAGAAAATGCGTTTTGTGTATTGGAATAATTCCCTTTGTCCTGAGAATATTTATGAAGTACAGCATTTAGTGGGTGCAGATCATATTATATATGGTTCTATTCATTACTTTCACACAGGGGTATATTATTCCGAATCGGTAAGTGGAATGGTAGTAAGGGTAACTGCTAAATCAACAAATGCATCAAATCCATGGAATATATTGAATGCATCTAGAACTTTTGAGTTGCCTTAAAAAATATATATTTGGGATAAAGATAGGTCTTTCTTCGTAGCGATAGAAAGACCTATTATATACAAACACTTATATATTAAAAAATTTGGAGAGTTAGACAAAAATAAGAGGAAATTTTTGAAGGGGAAATGATATATGGAAATTGTGAATAATGCGGTTTCTGGTGTTTGTTCAAACGAGTATAAAAGTAAAAATGTGACGAAGCAGACAAATGAATATTCGATGAAAACGGATACGCCAGAAACAAATGACAGGATTTTAGGAATTGGATTTTTACATGAAAAAAATAGCAATATATCTTACGGGATGCGGGCTGAGTATGCAGATAATTATTCAGAGGCTACTCCCGTTATTAAGGTGGTAGTACGAAGGTCAAACGGAAAAGAAGAATATAATATAAATATTAATGATATTGATCCGAGGAATGCAACAGAAATAGAAATGTTTGCACTGTGCAACTATGCTGATGCAAAAGGGATAGGAACGGGAGGCACGTTTGGAAGTTGGCAGACATTAAATTACTATCGTGATAATGCTGCGCATAATGGATATTTCAAACAGACAAATGGAACGGATTCATTTGATAGCGTGAGACAGGACTGGATGGCAATGGTTCAAACAATGATCAAGGATTATATAGAGGCAGGATTATATAAACAATCCTTAGATGGCAAAGGATTGCTAGGAATATTTTCAAAGTTTGCGAAAACTTCCGCATAATTCCTCTGCCACAACGGAAAGAAGCAGAATGAATTCTGCAGAATAAATTTTTAGCAGTGTATCGGCTTATTTGGGATGAATTTTTACATAAAGTATGCTATACTTCATACAGAACGAATGAGAGCCGCACAAATTATTAGGCAGAAATGGAGGAAGGTATGCAAAAGGGAAATTTATCAGCAGCAGAGGCACTGCAAAAATTAAAAGAGGGGAACCAGCGTTACTTAACTGCAATGACAAATCCCGGGGATGTATCACCCAAGATTAGACAGAAGACCTGCGATGAAGGGCAGAGCCCTTATGCAATTATCGTGACCTGTTCTGATTCCAGAGTGATTCCGGAAAGTATCTTCAGCGCAGGAATTGGCGAATTATTTGTGATCCGTGTAGCCGGAAATGTGATGGATAAGCATCAGCTTGGCAGTATTGAATATGCTGCAGGACATTTGGGATCAAAACTGGTGGTTGTGTTAGGACATGAGCACTGCGGAGCAGTAGGCGCGGCAATGCAGGGAGAGCCGGATGGGTTCGTGAAATACATAACAGATGAAATTCGTAAGGCAATCGGTGATGAGAAGGATGAATATCGTGCATGCTGCCTGAATGTTGAAAATGGAGTATCCGTAATCAAAGAAAGTCTTGAGATTTCCGAAGACGATGATCTTAAGGTATGTGGTGCTTTTTACCATATTGGAAGTGGAGAAGTTGAGTTTCTTAGCTAAATCTAGATTTGATAGAATGCATTATTGAATAATTGTTGAATGGAACTGCCCTTTGTCAATGAAAGACAAAGGGCAGTATTTTGCTGATAAATACTGAATTTATTGTAAATTTTAAAAAGTTAAATCAAAATTTTATCTTTTCGCCTGACTGCATAAAGAAGCAGACACCATGATAAAGCTCCCTGTCATACAGACGAACCAGAATTTCCTGCATACGCTGGTTCAGAATGTGATAGCAGATCTGCTTTGCCCAGGGAATTCCCTGAATATAGTCCTTTTGTTTATCGTTCAATTCTCCCAGAAGGCATTCAAAAGCGGCAGGCTCCATAAGACCAAAACTGCAAGAAACATAGGCAGAAGAGGGATTTGTCTCAATCTTTCGGTTCAAAAAGCCGGAAAAGCTGTCTGAGGGATTGAAAGTGATTTCTTTCCAGTAAATAACATCATGCTCATCGGAAGAAAGTGTTACCTTCCGAAAGCTGGCTTTTCCATATTTGTCATATTCTTTTACGAACATGGATTTTTCTGCGCTGCCACCGTTACCGGGTTCCGAAAGGCGTATAACTCCGGTATCAAGCAGATGTTTCCATACTGCTTGTTGAACCTTTGCATAGGGAGTAGGAAAAGCAAGCTGCTCCATAATCTGCTTAACCGAATAGCCCAAGTCCGCCAGGTGGCGGATTGCTCCGCCGGAGGCGTTTTCAAAGGTAAAGCCGGAAAGTGCATTTTTGAAATAGTCCTGTTCCGCCATCTTGTCCTCCAAGTATATTTTTTGAATGTCTTGTTTGCTGCATCAATTTTATTATGTCACTGATAGTGGTGTCAAGGCAAAGATATTATAGGAAAATTATAGAAATTACACATGTTTTTAAATACATATGTAATTTATTTGTAATGGCGTGTAAATCAGTGTTGACACGAGACAAAATACAAATAAAATTAATTTATATAATCAGATTATATAAGAGATTATCTGTAAATAAGGAGGCAGATTATCAGTATCAGATGAGAGGAGAAAAAATGAAAGCAGTAGTGGTATATTACAGTAAAACAGGATTTAGCAAAAGGTATGCAGAGTGGATCAGCGAGGAGCTTGCTTGCAAGGCAGTTTCTTATGAGGACAGAGGAAGTATCAAGTGGGATCAATATGATGTCATTCTTTTTGGCGGAGGCTTTCATGCCGGAAAAATTAACGGATTGAAGTGGTTTAAGGCAAAACTTCCCGAATTGGCGGGGAAGAAGATTATTGTGTTTGCAACGGGCTCGATGCCGCCGGAAGCTGCGGAGGTGGAAACGACAATGAAGGCGAATTTTACGCAGGCACAGTGGAATCAGGTGAAAACCTTCTATTTATGGGGCGGTCTTTGTTATGAAAAAATGGATTCCAGAGATAAATTAATGATGTCTGTCTTGCGAAAAGCATTGAAAATATTGAAAAAGACAGAAATGCTTGAGGCGGTATCATCCTCTTATGATAAGGCTTCAAAGGAGTATCTTGCGCCGCTTCTTCAATACGTAAGAAGCGGGCTGAGTGAAAGCTAAGTCTTTATTCCCTTGTTGCCTTTTGATAAGTAAGGTATAATGATGTGCAAATCAGGAACGTATAGGAGGAAAAGCATAATGCTGACCATAGGAACCCATATGTCCATTGCGGGAGGAATTGCCCAGACAGCGGAAAATGTTGTCAAGATGGAAGCAAATACCATGCAGATATTCAGTCGTAATCCGAGGGGATCCGGCTATCGGGTTTATGGGGAGGAAGAAATAGAGAATTTTCAGCAAATACGCAGGGAAAACAAATTTGGTCCCTTACTTGCCCATGCGCCGTATACTTTAAATCTTGCCAGCGGAACGGAGAAAACCTATGAGTTCGCCTGCATGGTCATCCGAGAGGATATCATGCGGATGGATCAGCTGGGGATAGAAAACCTGGTTTTCCACCCGGGCAGCCATACCGGAATCGGTAAGGAAGCGGGCATTCAAAATATAGTCAAAGGGCTGAATATGGCTCTTACCGGGCAGGAGAATATCACAGTACTTTTGGAAACAATGTCGGGAAAAGGAACAGAGATTGGAGATCGGTTTGAAGAACTGAGGGCGATTCGGGATGGAGTAAACTATCCGGAGCGGATTGGAATTTGTCTGGATACCTGTCATGTGTTTGCCGCCGGATATGATATTATCAATGATTTAGATGGCGTGCTTGAGGAATTTGACCGTATTTTGGGATTGCCATTGCTCCGTGCAATTCATTTAAATGACAGTATGATGCCTTATAATTCCCACAAGGATCGTCATGCAGCGATCGGGGAGGGGCAGATCGGTATGGAAGCATTGCTTCGCGTGATGGAGCATCCACTTCTTTCGGATATTCCTTTTTATCTGGAAACACCCTTAGATGATCGGGGCCATAAAGAAGAAATCAGTAAAATAAAGGAAATGCTTAAGCAGCGCAGAGAGGAAAAAGCTTAGGGACAGGAGAAAAAAATGGTTACAATAGAGAACGAGCATTTTTCACTGAAGCAGATCTGTGAATCAGGGCAATGCTTTCGATTGGAAATGTTAAAAGAGTGGGAGGATCCGGAGGGAAGAACATGGGAGAAATACGGACTCCCTGCTTTTGGGAGATATCTAGTAACAGAACAATGTGGGAATAAGGTGAATTTATTTTGCTCAGAGGAAGAGTTTGAGCTTATCTGGAAGAATTATTTTGACCTGCAGGAGGATTATGGAAAGATTATTGCTTCCATTGATCCGGAGGATTCTTATTTGAACCAGGCGGCAGCCTTCGGAAGCGGAATCAGGATTTTGCGGCAAGATTTGTGGGAGATGATTATTTCTTTTATTATCTCCCAGCAGAATAATATTACAAGAATCCGCAGATGCATAGATCTGCTGTGCAAAAGATATGGGGATCAGCGCCAGACGGAGGAAGGAACAACTTATTATACATTTCCCCTTCCGGAGGCGCTAGCGGAAGCAGGCGAAGAGGATTTGTACGCCTGTAATCTGGGCTACCGAAGCCGATATGTGAGAGAAACCGCGGCAAGTATCTGCCGTGGGGAAGTAGAGTTGAAAGCAGTCATGACTATGAAAGCGGAGGATGCGGTAAAGGAACTACAGAAGCTTTGCGGTGTCGGTATAAAGGTGGCTAACTGCGTCAGCCTGTTTGCATTGCACCATACCGATGCGTTCCCTGTGGATACACATATCAATAAAGTATTAAAGACACAGTATCCGGAAGGATTTCCTTTTGAACGCTACCCGGGCTATTCTGGAAGCTTGCAGCAATATATTTTTTTCTACGACTTAAGTAAGAGCAGCAGGAGGATAAATGATTGATAAGGATGGTCTTATTTGATCTGGACGGTACTTTATTGCCCATGGATCAGGATAAATTTATCGATGCTTATTTTCGGTGCCTTGCCGGGAAACTGGGACCTTACGGCTATGAGCCGAAAAAGCTGATGAAAAGTATCTGGCAGGGGACAGAAGCGATGGTGTTAAACGATGGTAGCTGTACGAATGAAGAAGCTTTTTGGAATTCTTTTGCCCAAGTATACGGGGAGCAGGCACGGAAGGACGAGCCGTTGTTTGACGAATTTTATCGAAAGGAATTTCAGAAAGTAGCACAGGTTTGCGGATATCAGCCGAAAGCAGCCGAGCTGATCTCTATGCTGAAAACAAAAGGACTCCGAAGAGCGTTGGCAACCAACCCCATTTTTCCGAAAGAGGCTACCAGAAGCCGTATCCGTTGGGCGGGGCTTGAACCGGAGGATTTTGAGTGGATTACCACATATGAGAACAGCCGTTATTGCAAACCGAACACGGATTATTACGTAGAAGTAACAGAAAAATTGAGATGTGATCCCAAGGAGTGCCTGATGATCGGCAATGATGTGACAGAGGATATGATTGCAGAGAGTGTTGGTATGAAGGTTTTTCTGTTGACAGACTGTCTGATCAATAAGGAACAGAAGGATCTGTCAGCATATCCCCATGGAGGCTTTGCGGAACTGGAAGAATATATTAGAAAGATGTAAATAAGCAGATATTTCTTAGAGTGTCTGTTATAATGAAGCAATAGAAGCTATTCATTACATATAAGGAGGTTTTTATGAATTTTAATCCAAACAGCAGTTTCCTATTTATTCTGGCAGCGCTGGTCATTGTATTTGTGGTGGCACAGTCTGTTTTCTTTTTGGTACGTGCCTATCGCCATGGGATCGCTATCGGTATGGAGAGGGCAAAGCTGCAAAAGACGGTTCTTTCCACGGCAGTTTTTACGATTGCACCGGCGGTTTCCATTTTGTTGGGGATTTTAACTTTGTCTAAGTTTCTCGGAATTCCGCTTCCATGGATACGATTAAGTGTGGTGGGAGCGATTACATATGAACTGCCGGCAGCAACATCTACGGCTCAGGCACTGGGACTTTCTCTGTCGGATACCATTACAGACCCCAAAGCATATACGGCGATTGCATGGGTGATGACGCTTGGAATTATTCCGGGCATGATTATCATTCCGCTGTGTCTGAAAAAGATTCAGGGAGGAATTATGAAGATTAAAAATAAGGACAGCAAATGGGGAGATCTGTTTATGACCTCGCTGTTTTTGGGTATGATTTCCGCCTTTTTGGGAATGGTTTTTACAGATGTCAGAAGTGGCCTTCAGGGTTGGATTCCTATTTTTGTACTGCTTTTCTCCGCTCTTATGATGGGAATCTGCGGTATCTTAATCAAGGTCTGCAAAATGAAGTGGCTGGAGACCTATGCTTTAGCCATCAGTATGATACTGGCAATGATTTTTGCAACAATAATAACACCTGTAATTATCGGATGATTCAGAGGTATTTAGACAAAAACGGAGGGCTTTATGAATACAGCATATAATGATAAATCACATTTTTATGGAAGGATCTGGATATTGACGGCACTGTTTATCCTGCTTTCGGTTCCGGCAGCAATCTGTCTGTATTATCAGGCATGGCCGGCAGGAAGCGCTGTGCTGAAAGGGCTTTTGGGAGTAGCGCCGATTTACTGGACAGTTGCAGTGATCGAAGTGTTTACCTATGGACCGATGCTTGGGACAGGTGGTTCTTATCTTGCGTTTGTGACCGGAAATATTACAAACATCAAGGCGCCTGCTGCTCTTAGCGCAATGGAAAATGCAGGAGTCAAGCCGGGTTCGGAAGAAGGGGAAGTGGTCTCTACACTGGCCATTGCTACCAGTTCTATTGTGACTACGCTGGTGATTGCGTTAGGAGTACTGCTTTTGTCGGCGCTTACACCGGTTCTCAATTCACCGGCATTAAAGCCTGCATTTGACAATATCCTTCCGGCACTGTTCGGAGGGTTGGCAGTGGTTTACATAAGTAAAAACTGGAAGTTGTCTCTGACCCCTTTACTTTTTATGATCGTACTATTTTTACTTGTTCCTTCTCTTTCCAGTTCCGTGGGAATTCTGGTGCCGGTGGGCGCTTTGATTTCACTTGCGGCAGCAAGGATCATGTACAAGAAGAACTGGATTTAATCAATAAATTGTGTAAGAGAGGGAGAGATTAAAATGATAGGATATTTGGTATTAGGATTAATTGTAGTGTGGATTGCAGTGGTTCTGATCCGCACGGCAATTTTTAAGCCATATCCGGAACCGGAAATGGTGGAGGAAAAGGTGAATCTTGATGAAGACAAAATTGTGCGGGATATGTCCGATATGATCCGGTGCAAAACCGTTTCTTATCAGGATAAGTCTCTGATTGATTGGAAGGAATTTGAAAGGTTTCAGCTTCTTTTGAAGGAGCGTTTCCCAAAGGTTCATGAAGCATGCAGTCTTGAAAAGATTGGAGATACCGGTCTTTTGTATTATTTAAAAGGAAAGAACAGCGATGCTCCCAGAGTGTTGATGGCTCATTATGATGTGGTTCCGGTGGAGGAAAAGGACTGGGACAAACCGGCATTTGACGGTCTTGTGGAAGGCGGCTTTATCTGGGGAAGAGGAACCCTGGATACTAAAGGAACGCTTTGCGGTGTGTTTGAAGCGATGGAGCAGCTTTTATCTGAGGGCTTTTGCCCGGAGCATGATCTGTATCTTTCTTTTTCGGGAGATGAAGAAGTGGAGGGCAGGAGCTGCCCGGCAATTGTATCTTATCTGGAAAAGAAGGGGATTAAACCGGCTTTTGTGCTGGATGAAGGCGGAGCGGTAGTGGAAAAGGTGTTCCCGGGCGTTACGAGACCCTGTGCCGTAGTGGGAATCGGTGAAAAAGTGGGAATGAATGTGGAACTTACCATGAAAAGTGAGGGAGGACATGCCTCAACACCTCCTCCGCATACGATTTTGGGACAGCTTTCCAAAGCTGTTGTGGAGATCGAAAAGCATCCTTTTAAGGCGCAGTTTACCAAACCGGTGAAGGAAATGTTTGATACGTTGGGGAGACATTCCGGTTTTGGAATGAGAATGATATTTGCTAATTTGTGGTGTTTTTTGCCGATACTGAATGCATTCTGTAAAAAGGCGGGAGGTGAGCTCAATGCTATGATGCGTACCACCTGCGCAGTGACAAAGATGGAGGGCAGCAAGGCATTTAATGTGCTGCCGCCGGCAGCTTCTGTTGGGATGAACATCAGACTTTTAGGAGAAGACACACCGGATAGTGCAGTGGATTATTTAAAGAAGATAATCGGTAATGATAAAATTGATGTTCGGATTCAGCATGCGATGGAAGCTTCCGGATATTCGGATACAGCATGTGAGGAATGGCAGCTTTTGAAAAAGGTGATCCATACCACATGGCCGGATGCTATCGTATCGCCTTATCTGATGATGGCGTGCTCGGATTCCAGACATTACAGCCGGATCACAGATCGGATCTACAAGTTTTCAGCAATGGCTTTGTCAAAAGAAGAAAGAGGCATGATTCACGGAAACAACGAAAGAGTTCCGATTGAAACAATGTATAAGACCGTTGCGTTCTATATCCGATTGATTCGGTGTCTGTAAACTAAAGATAGAATATGAAAGAAAGGATGATAATAATGGGAAAGATTACTGTATTAAGTTACGCAAAATGCAGCACCTGTCAGAAAGCGTTAAAGTGGCTTGATGAGCAGGGAATTGCTTATGAACTGAGACCGATCAAGGAAAACAATCCGACAGCGGAGGAATTAAAGAAGTGGTATCAAAAAAGCGGTCTGCCGCTCAAACGTTTTTTTAATACCAGCGGAAATCTTTATAAAGAATTGCAGCTTAAGGATAAACTTCCTGATATGACAGAGGAAGAACAGCTTTCTCTTCTTGCTACCGATGGTATGCTTGTAAAGCGTCCCCTTCTGGTTAGCGATAACTATGTCTGTCCCGGATTTAAAGAGGCGGACTGGAAAGCGAATATTTGACTTTTAGAAGTGGGATTATTATAATAAAAGGTTGATAAAAGAAATAAAAATGCAGCTTGCATGCATATTTGGAAAGAAGGAATTGAAATGACAAAAATTGATATTGTGTCCGGTTTTTTGGGCGCGGGAAAAACGACACTGATTAAAAAGCTTTTAGCGGAGACACTTGCGGATACAAAGGTAGTACTGATCGAGAACGAATTCGGTGAAATCGGGATCGATGGAGGGTTTTTAAAGGAAGCGGGAATTGAGATCAAAGAGATGAATTCCGGCTGCATCTGTTGTTCTTTGGTTGGTGATTTTGGAACATCACTGAAGGAAGTTCTGCATACTTATGAACCGGAGCGTATTCTGATCGAGCCTTCCGGAGTCGGTAAGCTTTCGGATGTGATGAAAGCCGTTCAGGATGTGATCGACAGTAAGGATGTGGTTCTAAACAGTGCGGTAGCGGTAGTGGATGCATCTAAATGCAAAATGTATATTAAGAATTTTGGAGAGTTCTTTATCAATCAGATTGAATATGCGGGAACTATTGTTCTCAGCCGTACCGGAGATATTTCCGAAGAGAAATTGAATAAGGCGATTGAATTGATCAGAGAGCATAATGAGAAAGCAGTAATCATCACAACACCCTGGGAGCAAATTGAGGGGGCAGATATTCTTGCGACAATTGAGGGAGCCAAGGATCTGGAGGCAGAGTTGATGGAAGAGCTCCGGGCACACCGTCATGAGGAGGAAGAGCATCATCATCACCATCATCACGAGGGTGAGGAGCATGAACACCATCATCATCACGAGGGTGAGGAACATGAACATCATCATGATCATGGACCGGAGTGTACTTGCGGATGTCATGACCACGAGCACGGACATCATCATGCAGATGAGATATTTACCAGCTGGGGCATGGAGACTCCGAAGGCATACAGCAGAGATGAAGTGGAGAATATTTTGGAAGAGCTTGAAGAAGAAGGGAAATATGGTTTTGTCCTTCGCGCAAAGGGAATGGTTCCCGGTGTGGATGGGGGCTGGATCTATTTTGATTATGTTCCCGGAGAGAGCAACGTGCGTGAGGGTAAGCCGGATGTGACCGGAAAATTCTGCGTGATCGGTTCGGAACTGAAAGAGGATGCGCTGGAGCAGCTGTTTGCCAGATAGTAAACATTTGACTTAATACAGGTAAAGCAGAAAGAAGGTATGAAATGAAACCGGTTTATATGATCAACGGCTTTTTGGAAAGCGGAAAAACGGAATTTATCTGTTATACAATTGAACAACCCTATTTTCAGATCAAAGGGAGAACCCTCTTGATCGTCTGTGAGGAGGGAGAAGTGGAATATGACGAGAGACTTCTCAAAATGAGCCGCACGGATATGGTGTTGATTGAAGATGAGGAGGAGTTTAATCCGGCTCATCTGATTGAGCTGGAAAAGAAATACAAGCCGGAGCGTATCATTATTGAATATAATGGTATGTGGAATTTTAAAAATATGAAGCTTCCTTTTCATTGGAGGATAGAGCAGCAGATCACTACCATTGACGCTTCGACCTTTCCTATGTATTTTACCAACATGAAATCTCTTTTGGCGGAGATGCTCCGGAAATCGGAAATGATTATTTTTAACCGCTGTGATGATGTGGAAGATCTGAGCGTTTATAAGAGAAATGTTAAGGCAATCAATCAGAAAGCGGATATTATTTTTGAAGATTCTGAAGGAGAAGTAAATCAGATTTTTGAGGATGACCTTCCCTACAGTCTGGATGCACCGGTTATTGAGTTAAATAACGATGGTTATGGAATCTGGTATCTGGACAGTCTGGATAATCTGGAGCGCTATATTGACAAAACGATACAGTTTACGGCTATGGTTTTAAAGCCCTCCGGATTTCCGTCCGGTTATTTTGTACCCGGGCGTATGGCGATGACCTGCTGCGCAGAGGATATGGCCTTTTTGGGCTTTGCATGTGAGTATGATAAAGCGGATACCCTGCGTGACAGGCAGTGGGTGAAAGTCACGGCAAAGGTAGCAAAGGAATATTTTGCTGATTACGGAGGAGAAGGGCCGGTGTTGAAAGCAGTGAGCGTAGAGCAGACCAAAGCACCGAAAGAAGAAATCATCAGTTTTACTTAAAGAGGAAAGAAGGATGTACGACTATACCATAACGCAATGGCTGTTTTTCTTTTACTTTTACTGCTTTTTTGGTTGGATTTTTGAATCCACTTATGTATCGATCAAAAGCAGAAAGTTTGTAAACAGAGGCTTTATGCGGGGACCGTTTCTCCCGATTTACGGAAGTGGTGCAATCATGATGTTGGTGGTATCCATGCCATTTCAGGATTATCTGATTCTGACCTATTTTGCCGGCTGTGTGGGTGCTACGGCGCTGGAACTGGTTACGGGAATAGCAATGGAATCGCTCTTTAAGGTGCGCTATTGGGACTACTCCAATCAAAGGTTTAATTATAAAGGGCATATCTGTTTGTCCTCGACGATTGCATGGGGATTTCTAACCATACTTATGACAGAATTTCTCCATAAAGGTGTGGAGAGGCTGATTCTGGCTGTTCCATACGGAATTGTAACAGCTCTTACGGCTGTAGTGTCGGTTTACATAATTGTGGATTTTACACTTTCCTTCAAGACTGCTCTGGATCTGAGAGATGTTCTTATTGGTCTGGAAAAGGCGAAGGTAGAGATGGAGCGTATCCAGAAGCGGCTTGATGTGATCGTAGCTGTAGCAAACGATGAAATTGAACATCGCAAGCAGGAGAACAGCATGCGCATGGATGAACTGATGGAGCATATTGAGAGGCGGTTTAATACAGTAAAAGAACGTATGAGGCTTAATCCTTCCGAGTTTATGGAAGAAGTCCGTGAAGAAATTTCCGAACTGCGCAGCCGGTATACGATTGAAAAAGAACATCGGTTGCAGTTCCGTCACCTTAAGGATTTCTATCAGAGAAATATGATCAAAGGCAATCCCGGCATGTATTCCAAACGTTTCGGCGAAGCTTTGGAGGAACTGAAAAAGGCGGCAGAGGAAAGAAGGAGCAAGAAGTAGGTGGCAGCTATGAAAATCATTATTTCGCCGGCTAAGAAAATGAATGTGGATACGGATACTTTTGAGGCGGATAAAATGCCGGAGTTTATAGCAGATGCCGAAATTTTGATGAATGCGGTAAAAGCATTGACTTATGCGGAGGCAAAAGCATTGTGGAAGTGCAATGACCATCTTGCAACATTAAATTTTGAACGTTTCAGGGACATGAATCTGCAGCGGGCATTGACGCCTGCAATCATGGCGTATGAAGGGCTGCAGTATCAACATATGGCACCGGGAGTTTTCACGGAGCAGGCGCTTTCTTATATTAAGGAGCGCCTTTGTATTCTGTCAGGATTATATGGTCTTTTAAGACCTTTTGACAGGGTGACGCCTTATCGGCTGGAAATGCAGGCCAAATTATCTGTAAACGGCAACAGGGATCTGTATGATTTTTGGGGAGATCGTCTGTATAAAAGTCTTTTGGATTATGACCGTATCATTCTCAATCTGGCGTCAAAGGAATATTCGCAATGCATTGAGAAATATATTACGCCTGCCGACAGATTTCTTACTATTGAATTTGGGGAATGGATAGGCGGAAAAGTAAAGCAAAAGGGCACTTTGGCGAAGATGGCGAGAGGCGCGATGGTGCGTTTCCTGGCGGAAAATCAGGTAGAAGACTTGGAAAAGATCAAAGAATTCCGGGAGATGGGATTTCGTTATCGAGAGGAACTGTCTGACGAGAAAAGGTATGTATTTCTGGTGGACTGACTTCAGTACTATAATTTATCGTTGAAAGGGAGGAAACTGTATCATGTTACCTACAAGAGAAATAGCCGAAAATCTTTTAAAAGAGGCGGAAAAGTGCAATCCGGGTGCGTGGGGAAATCATAGTCGTGTTGTTGCGCACTGCGCAGAAAAGATCGCGCAGGAATGTGATGATATGGATTCAAACAAGGCATATATATTAGGATTACTGCATGACATCGGTCGAAAATTTGGAGTAAGACATCTGGGACATGTGTCAGATGGTTATTCCTACATGATGTCCTTGGGATATGACGAAGCTGCCCAAATATGCTTGACGCATTCTTTTCATAATCAGACTACCGATGACTATATAGGAAATTTTGATACCACGAAGGATGAATTACAGCTGATTCAGGACACTTTGAAGACAGTGGTCATGGATGAGTATGACAGGCTGATCCAGTTGTGTGATGCTATGGGGGGTGCGGAAGGCGTATTGGATATCGAAGAGCGGATGAACGATGTAAAGCAGCGTTACGGTTCCTATCCTCAGGAAAAGTGGGACGCCAATTTAAAGCTGAAAAGGCATTTTGAGGAAAAGATGGGGAAGGATATTTATATTGTAGTGGAAAAGAGCACTTTTAAACCTTGAAAAACATGAACTGAAAGGTGGGAAGTATGTGGTATCGTAAGCATACATGGTTAGCGGAGATTGTATTATTTGTATTTATTTTCCTGTGCAGCGGGAATGTAGTTCTGGGAAATGAAGAGATGGAAACGGTATATTATTATATTGTACAGCCCGGAGATAATTTGTGGAAAATCAGTGAAGAACTGTACGGAGATGGCAGTAATTGGGAACAGCTGTACGTTGCCAACCGTCATATATTTGATCCTGCGTTGATTTATCCGGGATGGAAGCTGGAAATTTCGAGCTGGGAATTTCCAGAAAATGCGGATGAACGATTTATGACAGAAGAACGGAAGGAAACCAATTTTGAGTGGCTTAAGTGGGGATATGTTCATTATAATGACGAAACGCCAAAGAGGGATGAATATCCGGAAAAAGTTGAGAAAGAAGCGTTAAGGGCACTTAAAGAGGGAACGGTGGAAGACTGGCTGAAAGAGCTTTTACAGCCAAGGATTCTGACAGAGGAAGAAAAGGAAAGTTACAGGAAGAAGGACAGTGAGGATATACTTTACAGCTATGAAATAGAGAGAGGGCTACCGGAGGATATCTGGTATTCATTGACTGAAAGTGACGGAATCAGGTGGTTAATAATAGAAAATATGGAAAGAGGTAAAAGTCAGGAATTTTACCTCTTTATGATCGATTCTGCTACAGGAGAAATAGTTGGTCAGTGTGAAAAAATCCATGGAGCAGGCGGCAGATTATACCTGACGAGCGAGGATGGGATTTTAATCTGGATTTTGACCAAGGAAACGGGCGGAGATATTGTCGGAGTAGCTGGAGATTACAGAGGATGTTGGCTTTATATTGGTGGGAATTTTTACTATGAAAAACAGAAAAACGGTACAGTAAAAGAAGCTTATCAGAGTTATGCCAGTATAGGAAACGGAACTTTACGGGATTCAGATGCAGTGTGGGAATACCCTTATTAGATGTTTGATTAAGTTACAAACATCTAATGAGGGTTACTGTTATACTTTCAGTTTGTCGCTTTCAAGCCACATTCTGTTCTCTGTGCTTGTTCCCCATGCTTCAAGTGCTAATTCATAAGTATCGGAAACTTTGCAATCCAGTTTTTTAAGTTCTTTATTGAATTCTATTTGATTAGCATGTAAGGCAGATACTTCAGACTCTATTTTATCCAGTCTGATATCCATTTTATCCAGTCTGATATCCATTTTATCCAGTCGGCTATCCATTCCATCCAGTCGGTTGTCCATTCCATCCAGTCGGCTATCCATTCCATCCAGTCGGCTGTCCATCTTATCCAGCCTGCTGTTTATGTTAACAAGTTCATTATTAATCGGCTGCAATTTTTGATCAAGCTTTGTATCAATCAAATTTGCTAATGTTTGTATATCATTGTTCGTTAATGCCATATGGACCTCCTTATTAAGTGTCATAAGTATAGCACAGTAGAAGAAGAAAGTCTATGCAATTATCACTTTATATTATTGGAAATTCGTTCTTGAACTGGTAAAGGAGCAGATTGAGTCATAAAGGCAAAGATCATGATACTGTGGAGATATAAGGAAAGCACCAACGGATTGAGTTAATCATCGGGAGGTGCTTTTTGCGTGTTGTTTGTTATGATCTTTCTTATTTATCTTCAAAAATTGTTTCATTCATTTTAGGAAAATCTAATAATTCAGAAACAGCCATATTTAGATCATATGCTAATTAGTATATATGTATTGATTCTGAATAAAGAGGAAAACTATATCCTATCAGATAAAATATGAGATTGTCATTTTGTCAGGAAATGAGAGACTAAAATGTTATTTTATAAATAGCAAAGCATGAGGTGCATTGTTTTATGAAACATTTTGAATTAGAACATATCATTGATAATAAGGAACTGGAAAAACAACTTGAGCAACTAGTGGAGCGTTATAAAACTATAAATGGGTGGGATGAAAAAGAATTGCTTCAGTTTGCTGTCAATGCGATGCCATTAACAAAAGTTTATTTAGATTTTCTTGAGCAGAAGGCTAATGAAATAGAGGAATAATGTCATGATTTAAAGGTATATTTGTACGCTATTATCGGGAATCTGCTGGACAATGCCATTGAGGAGAATAAGAGGCTCCCGAAGGAGAGTCGATTCCTCCACATTTATATCGGACAGAAGAATACCCAGTTTTATCTTGTATTTACCAACGAAGCCGGGAAGAAGCGCGATAAGCGCAGAAGCATTTTTCCATCCGCCAAGGGGGCACAGCATGGTCTTGGTCTTGTTCGGGTAGAAAGCCTTGTGAAAAAGTACGGAGGCCTTTTCTCAGCGGACAGCGAGGACGGCAGATTTACGGCGGAGCTGTTGATTCGCTGCTATAGTTTTGGTAGCGGTTCAGTCATGCCCTTCATAAGTTGTCGGAATATGTGTTCTCTCTAACAATTGAACAATACTGCCGGCAACTTATTTCATGTCGGGCGTTCGTCCTATAGAATTAATTGCACAATTTGTCCTTAGTGAGTAAACTCCCATGTACAAATTGTACAATTAATTCTGCCCATTAACTGTCCCCCGCTCCGTTTGGCTGATTACTCCATCTTTTCAGTGTTGGAAATAACTTCCTCATCCGTTCTCTTGCTTCCTCCGGAGTCTTACACTCTCCATCTCCCACCCAAAATGGAATACAGCTTTCTATCATTTCCTCCATGGTTTCATCTTTCCCGAAGTTGCCATTGGGAAAGCAGTACTTGCAATAGTCGGTATTTTTGCTCCCGTCGCTATTGTGCCCATAATCATCTTTTCCCATCTTCATACTGCAGCTTTGACATATTGTATTCATTGCATATCCTCCATAAAAATTTCGTCCGGCATTGTCCGAACCTTATCGCTTATATTTCCTCATACCCGCCGGTAATCTCACATACGTTCTGATCCGGATCATAAATGTCAAAATGATAATATCCCTCGTGAACTTTTTCAATCTCGGTCATCCTGCCTATGCCCAATTCTCTCAGGCGCTGGTATTCCCTTTTCAGATCCTCCACCCAGAAATTTAGCACAAACTTATGATCGCCTTCCCCATAGTGATGTCCTGGCAGGTTTTCCTCATTCATGATGGCCAGACATTTGTTGTCAAAGAAAAATTCCGCAAACTTATTGCCACAGTTCCTGGTAGACACCGCCATGGACAGCAGCTTTTCATAAAATGCTATGGATGCCTCAAAATCCCTTGCAATTAAGTATACACTACCCAAATGAACCTGTTGTGGGCGAAGCTTTTTGGCATCTGCTTCCTCCAACAGGATTTCGTCCGTCCCCACGGAAAATAAACGACTCATCTGTACCACCTTATCAATCTCCGGCAGCGATTGATCCATTTCCCACTTGGAGATAGACTGTCTGGATACGGCGAGTTTTTCAGCTAACTGCTCCTGTGTAAGACTGTTGTCTATGCGCAATTGCTGAATCCGTTTTCCAATACTCATGACTTTTCCTCCTTGAAGTTTTGTAGCATTTGTGTCAATTTTATTGTATCTGTTCGTAAGTAAATCATCTACCAATTATTCTTGGAATTTTGGCAACCGGAAGTTGCGCTTTGCAATAGAAAGATTTATATTTCTTCTTTTCTACTTTTTGTATATATGCTATGTTAATAGTAAATTTGTACAAATAATAGCATGATTAGCGAGGCAATACAATGTCAATGGATCTGGAATGTATGGGAAAAAAGTGCCTCTTAAATACTACTGAAAATTAAACTCTTTTTAATGAAACTAAGTGTGAAATTGAACATCTAACGATAAAAGAACCTTTTTTGGAAGTTTATATGGGACAGGACATTTGAAAATTCTGAGGGATTTGATTAGCTTGTATGGCAGATACTCCAGGCTCTATTTTATCCAGCCTGCTATTTATGTTATAAAGGTCATTTGCTTGTGGTACAATGATTCTAATAGTAAAGAACAGATAAATATTCAGGAAAGAAGGTGATATCATGTATATTCGAAATAATGCCAGAGCATTTATCATAAATGAGCGAAATCAAATACTTCTAGAAAGATTTGAATTTCATTTTACAGGACACAGGAAGATTCTTTGGGTTACACCTGGGGGCGGTGTTGAAGGTGATGAAAGCTTTGAACAGGCATTGGAAAGAGAATTATTTGAGGAGCTTGGATTAACAGTAAATATCACGGAAGAAAGTATATTGACATTAGATATTCCTTTTCATGGAAAAAATGGGGATTTTGTAAGTCATGAGGTATACTATCTGCTGCGGTTATCCAGTGACACGGACTTTATTCTGGATGGCATGGAAATCGGTGAGAAAAATACCTTTCATGGTCTGAAATGGTGGAATTTAGATGAACTTCAAAATACAGATTCTGAATTTGAACCGAGGCAGGAAATATTACAAATATTAGAAAAGACAAGTGTTTCCGGTTAAGGTGGAAGATTTTGGTTTACTGTGTAACTGTTTTATATGGTAAAAAGGTGATGGAGGATTTCAATATGAGTTATCAGAATTATAAAGAAGCAATGGAGCTGGCTCCTAAGTGCCAGTTCTATACCACGGCAGGGGGCAGAAGTATCGAAGAAATAAGTAAGTCAGAGGAATTGCTGGAAGTTAGGTTTTCTAAGCAGTGCAGGGAATTCTATGAGAAATACGGCTATCTCTCTTTTTATGGGAATGAGATATTCGGTATTGATCCTAATGCTGATTCTGGTATATTAGAGGGGAATTCCGTAGCGTATGCTCTGCATGATCGTGCGGAATATGGGCTGCCGAAGGAATGGATTCCCATCTATAATTTTGATGACGGGTATATGGCATACTTAGACTATTCGGCATTGAATGAGGAGGGGGAACCCTGTGTTATTGTTGCTGGTTACGATGGCTCTGAATATCAGGTAGAAGAAACGATTGCGGAGGACTTTGGTGAGTTCGTTCTTGAACTGGTAAAGGAACTGATTGAGTCATAAAAGCAAAAACATCATGATTTAAAGATTTACAAGGCAGGTGACATATGAATTACAAAATTTCTGTTATTGATGACAATGCTTC
>CAMWJC010000027.1 GCA_947174495.1 uncultured Lachnospiraceae bacterium
ATGTAGTCCATACCTACACTCTGTGCCACAAACGCTACACCCCAGATAAAGGCGGCCAAAAATAATAAAAAACTGCTCCTTAATGCTGTCTTTCTCATCTCATTGTCAATCCTTTTGGTATATTTTTAAAAATAATAACAGAAGTTATCATTTCTTCTTATATTGATACGCAATTTCCTCCATAATCTGGCGTACCTCCTTGCCACTGCAATCCACTGTAATGTCCGCATAGTTTTCGTACAAATGAATCCTCTCTTCGTACAGCTCCCCTAAGGTAAAGCCGGGTTTTAACACGACTCCCCTTTCATGCAGATCTCCAAGCCTTTCCTTCAGCTCTTCATAAGGCAGCATCAGATAGACTAACTGCCCCATTTCACCAAAATGCTCCATGGCTTCCTTTCCATAAACCGCACTGCCGCCTGTTGCAATTACTGTCCTCTGAGCTAAGATCGATGAGTTAATCTCATTTTCAAGCGCAAGAAAACCTGCTTCCCCAAACTCCTCAATGAGTTGGTGAAGCAGTTTCCCCGTTTTCTCTTGAATGACCAGATCAGAATCCAGAAACCGATACCCAAGTTTCTTAGCAAGCACCACTCCTGCCGTACTTTTCCCCGATCCGGGCATTCCGATTAAAATTACATTATTTTTCATAAAACCGCAATCACTTCTACTTCACACAGAACGTTCTTCGGAAGCTGCTTTACCGCCACACAGCTTCTAGCCGGTTTCCCTGTGAAATACTGCTCGTACACGCCGTTAAATGCAGCAAAGTCTTCCATGTCCGCTAAATAACAAGTGGTTTTTACTACATTTTCATAGGTCGTTCCCGCTTCCTTCAAGATTTCTCCCACATTAAGCATTACCTGCTTAGCCTGTGCTGTAATATCCCCTTCCTGGATTTCTCCTGTCTCCGGAATAATAGGGATCTGTCCGGATGCAAACAGCATACCATTTGCAATAATTCCTTGTGAATACGGTCCGATTGCCGCAGGTGCCTTGGATGTAGATACTTTAGTTAACATAACTTTCCTCCATTCTTTTCTTTCATTGCTATAGCGCTCTTATTCCTATTTCTCTTCTATAACTGTAAATCCTATTCCTCAAACTGCGCCGTCACGTAAAATCCCCTCTCGTTCTCGATCACACGGACCACAACTCCCTCTTTTGCCGAAAGCCTCTCTCGAAAAGGAATATTCCCTGACATGGCAAGGGACGGATCGATGGTGTAGTAATAATTGCTGGGAAGCACTCCCTCGGTTACGGTGATCCGATCCCCTTCTTTCAAAAGACCCGGACGCTCCATCTTAAATTCCATCTCACGCATATGCATTCCTCCATCTTTCTTATTGTAATAGGCTTATCCGCATTTTTCAATCCATTCTTTTGTAAGCGGAGAGTCCCAAATAGTACCCATTTATTTATTACTGAAAATTCTGTCAGGATGATAAACAATATTCCCATGACCAGGTTTGGCAGTACCACTAGCCACCCATCCAGCATCTCCCCTGAATTCCATCGGAATCTTATCACTAACTCCCTTTAAGAGATTTTCGCAGAGAAGAATATTTTCGCTAATAACTTCATGAGCAAGTTCTCCATTCCCATGTGAAGCCAGCACCTGATCATATTTCCCCTCCAACTTATTCTTAATCCCCATCAAGCTGGCATGATAGTCTTCAATTGTCAGGGAATAATTCTGAAACATAAATGTATAACTATTACATGCATCACCCAAAAGCAATATTCTTTCTTCAGGCATCAACATAACCAAACTTCCTTTGGTGTGCCCCGGGCAAGCATATATTTCAATGGAAA
Organism: uncultured Lachnospiraceae bacterium; assembly: GCA_947174495.1. Lineage (GTDB taxonomy): Bacteria > Bacillota > Clostridia > Lachnospirales > Lachnospiraceae > Suilimivivens. The sequence continues at coordinate 1,816 of CAMWJC010000027.1, forward strand.
TACCTCCCAAATCAAAAATATCGCCTTCCGCCAAATCATGATAATTTTCAATTGGAACAACCGGGGTGAAATCATTCTCCGTAATATTTATCCCTTTTTCCCCCATCAACAAAAACGCTTCTCTTCGAAACTCATGAGTACAATGTTCCCTATAAATATAAGCGTCCTTCTGACTTATGTAGACAGATTCTGTTGGAAATTCGGAGGCTCCCATGGCATGATCCACATGTCCGTGTGTCAGAAGAACTTTTATAGGTTTTGATGTCAATTTCTCTACAAACGGACGGACAAAACCAATGCCACTGCCGCTATCAAGCAGCACCGCTTCCCTATCTCCTTCTACCAAATACATTAATTCAGAAGAAAATGCATAAATCCGAGTAATATGCTCGCTTACCCTTTCCGCACGAAATTTCAATTCCGCCATTTTCCATCTCCTTTACACAAATATCTGTATATGATAAGCGCAGATCTGCAGCTATGAAACCTTTCGGACTTCATATGGAACAGCATCCACCTTTATACTCCAAAACGCATTCATAAACAATGATATATCAGTTCTCGAAAAAGAGATATTAATTTGCTCCAAATATAACAGACAGGAGTCCTCTTTTGGTTCAAAATGCAGCCTGTATCTTTCAGTTAAAACCTGATGCTGAAATTCGCCTCGGGAATCTTTAAACCCTATCTCCATTGCTTTCTCATCAAATTCATAAGGTAATCTATCCTGTGCGTTTTTGAGCCTTAAGATTTCCACAACCCGTTCTTTGGTATGAGGTATACTGTAAACAAAAGTTACACGCAAACCATCTTTTGAATAAATCCTGTTATTTATTCCTTGCGAATATTTCCTGCTTTCTTTATATTCAATAAACAAGTATAGTAAAACAAAGCCTATCATCAGGAAGTAACACACCCAAAACCACAACATCATATTGTCCAATCTTTTCGTCCTCTACTCACCTACATAATAATCCTCAAGCGTCATCTTCCCATCCAGGAAATCATAAAGATCTTCATCAAACAGGTAATCCTCAGCCTCATACTCCTTAGCAAGCTCTTTTGCCTCATCTGCCCTGCCATTTGCTGCCAGTGCAATAATATAAGTATCGATTACATAATCACCCTCCTCATACATTTCATAAGCCCGGGTCGCATAATCAAGTCCCTTTTCCAGATTGCCCTCTACCAGCTCCAGAGTAGCATAAGAGCGCAATATCGAATAATCCTCTTTATTTACTGCATATACTTCCTCAAGTATTTGCCTTGCCTGCTCCAAATCCCCCTGTCTGCGGCAGTTGGTGGCAATCTGCGCCTGTGCATTAAAATAATAGGGATTAATGGCGATACATTCCTTCAGGTAATTAATTCTTGTCTCATCATCTGCCGTCATGCTCCCTATACAATAATAGAGCAGCGCCTGATCATAATCACTGTTTCCAAGATATTCCGCCATAATCCGGCAATATTCATCCATTATTTCATATGGATCTCCATCCTCACCTATATCCTCATATATCTGATTTATAGTCTCATCATTTAAATCACAGGTATCATAATATATATTAAGTTCATTCACATATCTGTTCAATCTTCGATACTGTTTATCAGAAATATCTTTTTCAGCTATGTACTGGTTGATCGCATAGGCCGCATAATCATAATAAGCGTACTGCATAGCAAGGTCCGTAAGCTTAAATGCCGTACTGATATCCTCAGGATCCTCCTCCAATGCGGAAAGTAGTTCATTCATCTCGGTGAGAATATATCCGTCCTCCGCTAAACTGTCTTCCATATTTTGATCCTCTCCTAAATCGGAAGTATTTTGAACAGTTTGTATGTCCTGAGTATCCTCAACTTTAGATTTTTTCATAAACACAAAGAATGACACTCCGGCAACGAGAAAAACAATCAATGCCAGTGTACCGGCAATACAAACTACTTTGCGTTTCTTTTGTCTATTCAACTCTTCTCTGCACTGCTTACAATAAACGGACTTTGGATCCTCACTACGATCTATCGCTCTGCGTTTACAATTTTCACAAAGACCATAACTCGTGTTATCAAACGGATCTCCACTATATCCTGTCCACCATTCGTTTCCCTGATTTTCCATTTTTTCCTCCGTATCTGCTTCTTTCATAATTAGTGTCTTCTTTCCGTTTAAGTATAGTACAGTGAAAGGGTCCTTCGCAACATCTTTCAGAATCGCCCGGAAGAAATTTCTCCAACTGTTACATTGTTAAATTAACGTTTAGCTGAGTTTCCAGTTGGGCTTTGCGTCATTCAACAACCCAGCACAGAATAAAATAAATCCTTAAGGAACCAATTCGCGCACGCTTTATCAAGCGTGGTGACGTAGGATTTATTTTATTCTGTGCGGTCGTTTCACATACGCATTCCCTAACTAAACGTTAATTTACTGCCCCGTAAGAAAAATCCCCTTTGCAAAATATATCAGGCTTCCCGCCAGCTTTCCCAGCGCTGCCGCTGTCACCGCCACTCCAAGCCCATGCCGGAAACCGATTCTTCTTGCAAAAATAGGAATGGAATTTAGCATTTCTGCAATCGCAAGTGCAAGACATCCTACAAACATTCCTGCAAAAATACCGAAAATAATGAAAAACAAATTCCCGCCTACCTGAATAAACGCCTCAGTAGAGCCGCCAAATACCTGTTTCTCGCGCAGGGCACTTCCAATGTTTAACCAGTCATAAAACACACTGCAGAAGCCGCCTGTCAGAGTTCCCAGTACCACTGCTTCTTCCAGCATAAATATCTTTTTGGCCACGTGCATTTTTCCTGCAAACCGCGGAATCAATCCTACGGATACAAGCACCGTAAATACGCCTGCTGACGCCAGAAAGCCGAAGCTTAGACCGCAGACACACAAAAAAATCTGTTTAAGAAGCATCAATGCTTTTTCCCTCCCTGTCAGCCGTTTCGATAAGCGCTTTATTTACATCTGTTTCATAAACCCGCATTTCTACCTCAATGGGCGTAGGATCTTTCGTAATCCGTCTGCCGCCGATATGATTAAAAAACAGGATAATTCCAATTGCAAGTCCCAGTGAATAGGAAATTTCCAAGATGCTGTATCCGTCAGAAGCAGTCCCCATCACCAGCTCATAGACTTTGGAAAAAATCTTATTGATACTGATATCATTATGAAATGCCATGATCGTAAAGCCGGTTCCAAAAAAGCTGATTGCCGCCACAAAAATCATTTTCAGTATCTGAACCGGCCCTTTATGCTTGTTTACATTTATCAATTCTATTAATGTAGCATTTTCTCCTACACTGATTACCGTAATTCCGGCACATTCCTTTTCCATCAGCTCTATCACCTTTAATACGCTGATCACCTGACGTTTCTGCTCATTTTCATGAAAATGATGCACCCTGACCGCTTTAACTCTGGCACTGATATTCTTATCTGCACAATAAACGGAGGCAATGTCCTTCACACTCACCTGTGGCTGCATTACCTCCGCGTTTTGTTCTGCTTTTAAGTAAACAATTGTGTTCGCCATCCTGCACCTCTGCTTCATTCCCGCAGCTATTGCGGGTTTTTGCTTTCTACCGGTTAGTATGACCGCACTTTTGTTTTCTATTCTTTATTTTAATATGAACTGCATCAGAACCGGGTCATGATCCGAAAACTCATATCCCCAATCCATATTATTATAAAAATTCACCTCCACATTATCCGAAACAATGAATCCGTCCAGTGTGACTGTATAAGTGTGCCCCTCTTCATATGGCTCATTGGCATTTCTACAGGAATTGTGCTCTACATCCTGAGGCTTTGCTGAATCAATTGCCATATGAAATCCTTCCGGAAGTCCCTCTTTTGGAAAAGGATATGCCCACTCTGGTGCATTCTCCTGATTGTCCGACTTCAGATTATGATTAAAATCACCACCACAGATTACATAATTGCCCCGCGCATAATCCGCTTCCATGTCCTGATACAATGTAGCAAGCTGACCTTCCCTGATCGCATCATTGCTTCCATAAGCTGACATATGGATATTATAAATACACAACTGCTTATCATTTTCCGTCAAAATACGGGAAATAGAATAACACCTGTCCAGATCAAGAATTTTACTGAACGACTCTGAGACTGGAAGACTTCTTCTCATAGAATCCTTGATCTCTTCTCTGGAATATGTCACCAGCCCGCTCTTACTTGCTCCATGAGGCTGCCATGGTGGATAAAACAAAAACGGAGAATCATAAGCCTGAGCATAGTCATAATAATAACCTCTTACAAACTGATTCAGAAGCTCCAGTTCATCCACATGATAGCTTCTGGTGCTGTCACGATCCACTTCCTGCAGCAGAATAAAATCCGGATTAACATTGGTAATGATCTCACCCATAGCGGAAACCCCTGCCAAGACACTCTCCTCATCCTTGGCCCATGAGGATTTTCCGCCATCCATAAAGAAACTGAAATCCTTTCGATATGCACCAAACCCAATATTATAAGTAAGAATCAAATAATCTCCGCCCTCTTTCAGGCTAAAATCCTCATCAAAGTAAGTGTTCGCGCCGCTCCTGTTAACTTCAAGGGTCAAATTGTCTGGCAGACGATAATAAGAATGAAACACATACCATATATATGCTCCCAGTACCACTATCAAAACAGATGTTATTATTAAAACACGTTTTAATATTTTCTTCAATGTTTCTTCCTCTTTCAATCCATATTTTCATTAATAACATGTATATTTTACTCTATCTGAATTATCATAACATGAATCGCTCACAAATCCAATTATCTTTTGTCTGCTGACCTAATCATACCTTAGTCGCATAGGCTTTTCAAGCATTATCCGGGTTCAAGACCGCCCTGTGAAATACCTTTTTCCCCTTTCGGATTACCACGCCTTCTGAAAGCCTGTTTACCGTGACCTCAAATTCCGGAGAACTGACTTTTTCTTCGTCTACACCTACACCGCCCTGAACTACCAGTCTTCTCGCCTCGCTTCTGCTGCCTGCCAGCTTACAGCAGACTAACAGATCCAGTATATTCATTCCCTGCTGCGCACCAGCCGGCAATTCAATTACGGTAGAAGGCATATTCTCATCTCTCCCTTGCCCAGAAAATAATGCCCTTGCCGTCTCTCTTGCCTTCACCGCTTCCTGCTCCCCATGAACCAGCGCGGTCAGATCGTAAGCCAGAATCTCTTTCTTTTCATTGATCCGGCTATCCTCCCAATGCTCCATCTCCTCAATCTCCTCAAGAGGAAGGAAGGTCAGCATACGGATAAATTTCATCACATCCGCATCCGCAACATTTCTCCAATATTGGTAAAATTCATAAGGCGATGTTTTATCCGGATCAAGCCACACGGCCCCTTTGACCGTCTTTCCCATTTTATCTCCTTCACTGTTCATTAAAAGATTAATCGTCATGGCATAAGCATTCTTTCCGGTTTTTCTTCGAATCAATTCGGTTCCCGCAAGCATATTGCTCCACTGATCGTCTCCTCCAAACTGCATATTACAGCCATAGTGTTCATGCAGGTAAAGGAAATCGTAGGACTGCATGATCATGTAATTAAACTCCAAAAAGCTAAGTCCCTTCTCCATACGCTGCTTATAACACTCTGCCCGAAGCATGTTATTGACAGAAAAGCAGGCGCCGACGTCACGAAGCAGTTCCACGTATTTCAAATCCAGAAGCCAGTCTGCATTATTCACAACAATAGCTTCATCCTCATCAAAATCTATAAAACGTCCTATCTGCCTTCGGAAGCAGGCACAGTTATGCTTGATCGTTTCCGGTGTCATCATCGTGCGCATATCCGTTTTTCCGGACGGATCTCCTACAAATCCTGTACCTCCGCCCAAAAGAACAACCGGTTTATTCCCCGCCATCTGCAGACGCTTCATCAAGCAAAGTGTCATAAAATGGCCAATATGCAGGGAATCGGCTGTGGGATCATAGCCGATATAAAATCTGGCTCCTCCCTTATTGATCAGTTCTCTGATCTCCTGCTCATCCGTCACCTGAGCAATCAGGCCTCTTGCCTGTAATTCTTCATAGATTTCCATACTCTTTCCTCCTTTTGATTGTCCAAGCGGCAATAACAGAATTCCAGCTTTGCTTATGCCTTCCGCGCAAAAAAAATCCTCTGTCCTGAATAAACAGGACAGAGGACGATAAATAACCGTGGTACCACCTCTGGTTCAAATACTTCTCACGAAGCATTCCTTATTGTGTACTAACATACACTCAGCGCGTTATCGGGCGCACCCGTCTGACCCTACTATGCACTTGCAATTCAGGCAGCAGCTCCGGAATGTATTCTGTTCAGTTCTTCTGCAGACTCGCACCCACCGTCTGCTCTCTGTAAAAAGAAATCTGACATACTTCTTTCCATCATTGCCTTACAATATTTACAAATCACATCATATCAAAAGATTTAAAGAATTTCAAGCCCCTAATTCAAACACATAATTATAACCAGGCATCATCTCCAATGTCACCTTACCTTCCACCACCGGAAATTCTATACCTTTAACCAGATCCTTCACTGCTTTCACTCCGTCAACGACCTTCAGCGTAACCCTTTCCGCATAGGGAAGGTCTGACCGTACGATCACTTTATCGTTGTCATAGACAAAAAGCTGTATCTGGGCAGGTCCCTGAATGGTAACAGGCATTTCTTTACTGAATAATCCTCTGATCACATTAAGCACCTCTGCCGGGTAATTATAAAGATCGCCCATATTGTCAGGGATTGTCACTACACTGATGCTTCCCTCGCCATAGCTGCAGCGGAGCACAATGGGGAAGTTATTGTCTGTCCCGTAGCCGGCTGCAAGCTCCCAGATATCATTGGTGCAGTAATCAAGCTGGGGAATCAGAATCGGCTTTACGCCGGTATACTTTCCGCCGACAGTCACACCGCTGTTTTTACTGTCCGCATATTCGCTGACAAGAGCTTTTCTGGAAGAATATTTCACGTTTACGAATTCTTTGAAGGCATCGCCCAGCTTCCTCACAAATCCGCTGGTCACGATCACGGATGCACCATCCAACATACTCTTTTTCATCTTGGATACAATATCTGCATCGTCTGCTGCCCCTTCGGCAAGGAAGACTACCTTCTCTCCTTCAGGATAATCAATATAAGGTTCAAAGGGAATTCCACACATTCCCAAGTAATTGTGAAGATTATCCTCTCCCCTCGCGTTAGCTGGTCTGTAGGCTGCTGCGCCAACAGGATTGCCAAGCTTACCTATATACTCATCCACTTCCTTAAACAGTTCACCTACTGCAGGCGCAAACAGTCGGAAGGAAGGATCATCAATAATGGAACCAAGGCAGAATAAAGTTGCTTCTTTTGCTTTGGCAAACAGCGTAAGGTAGGCCTGTTCCAAATAAGAGGTCAGATTATAAGTACATTCGTAAGGATCAAACCAGCCTCCCAGGTTCCGCCCCTGCGCTGCGCTTTCCAGGTAACGCATTACAAAATAGCTTAAATATTTCGGAAGATGCTGTGCACAATAGGTGGGGTTTCTGGTCTCTGTCCCTGTATAAATAGAATCAAACAACGCCGGTTCCATCTTAAGATCATATCCGGTCTCGTTAAATACCTCATACCACTGAGGGAACTTCACGATCACATTGATATCCGGGTTAATCTCCTTAGCAGTCTTCATTACAATTTCTTCCGTGATCTCCCGCTTCTCGTCAAGACGGAACTGAGACCATGTGCGGCTGCCCTTTTTCGCCACGCACTCCTTGCAGCGGCAATTCATAAAATAGAAATCGTCAAAAATAAACTCATCAAAAACCTCTGCATTTAACGCAACCGCTTTCCGAAGAATCTCCCGTCCTTCCGGTTTGGAATAGCAAAGAGAAATAAATCCGTCCTCATCAGTCTCACCGGCACAGGTTGTAATTCCGCCGGATACTGCGATTCCTTTACTCTCAAAGTATTCTTTCACTTTAAGAAGCTGCTCTTTCGTTGCCCAGTTCATTCCCCGGTAACACTCCACATAGGCCCGGCCAATCTTCACATTGTCAGAAAGCAGCCGGAACTTCTGATCGAATTCATCAAGATCAGTAATTCTGTTCACATTTGCAACCGGGCAGTAAACAGCCACATTGAAGTTCTCATAGCTGGTCTTCGCAAGTCTCTGGGCAATGCTTTTGTTCTTCATCTTTTCCATAAGTTGTAACCCTCCTGAAATTTATTTATCATTTTTATCATATATCTTCCGTTATTTTAAATCTTAATTTAATTTTTACTTCAGTTCAAACACATAATTCACGCAGGGCGCCAATTGCAAAGTAATCTTGCCCTCCACGATGGGCAGTTCTATACCCTTTACAATATCCTTCACCGTCTTCACCCTGTCAGACAGCTTCAATGTAAAGCTTTCCGCATAGGGAAGATCTGACCGCACAATTACGTGGTCAATAGAATTACTGCTGTTATTAATTTCATCATTGTCATTTTCATTACCGTTAGCCTGGCTCTTTTGATATGCAAAAAGCTGTACCTGAGCCGGTCCTTCGATGGTTACCGGTATTTCTTTGCTAAACAAACTTCGAATCACATTCAGTACCGGAACCGGATAATGGTAAATGTCCCCCAGACTGTCAGGAATCGTAATGATGCTGATACTTCCCTCACCATATTTGCACCGCAGCACAATGGGAAAATTATTGTCAGTGCCGTAGCCGGCCGCAAGCTCCCAGATATCGTTGGTGCAATAATCAAGCTGTGGGATCATCACCGGCTCCGCACCGGTATATTTACCGCCTACAGTCACCCCGCTGTTTTTACTCACCGCATATTCGTTAACGATGGCTTTTCTGGAAGAATATTTTACATTTACAAACTCCCCGAAAGCATCTCCCAGCTTCCTCACAAAACCGCTGGTCACAATCATAGATGCTCCCTCCAGCATGCTCTTTTTCATCCTGGATACAATATCGGCATCGTCTGCTGCCCCTTCGCACAGGAAGATTACCTTTTCCTTCTCCGGATAAGTAATATAAGCTTCAAAAGGAATCCCGCACATTCCAAGGTAGTTATGTATATTGTCCTCTCCTCTTGCATAGGCCGGGCGATATGCCGCCACCCCTCTTGGATCTCCCAGCTTGCCCAAATACTCGTCTACTTCCGCAAAAAGCTCCCCTACTGCCGGTGCGAAAAGACGGTATTCGGAATCAAACACCAGTACTCCCAGTCCAAATAGTGTCACCTCTTTCGGCTTTGCAAACAAAGTGAGATAGCACTGCTCCAGATAGGAAGTCAGGCTGTAAGTACATTCGTAAGGATCAAACCAGCCTCCTAAGTTTCTCCCCGGCGCTGCGCTTTCCAGATAACGCATGATAAAATAGCTTAAATACTTGGGGATATGCTGCTGCGCATAAGTGGGATTTCTGGTCTCCGTCCCTGTATAAATGGAATCAAACAGCTCCGGCTCCAGCTTAAGGTCAAATCCCTCCTCATCAAACACCTCATACCACTGAGGATATTTCAAGATTACATTGACATCCGGATTGATTTCCTTAGCCGTCTTCATAATAATCTCTTCCGCAATCTCTTTTTTCTGGTCTAAACGGAACTGAGGCCAGCTCCGGTCTCCTTTTTGCTTCACACATTCCTCACAGCGGCAGTTTAAAAACAAAAAGTCATCAAAGATAAATTCATCAAAGATCTCCGCATTCAGGGCGACTGATTTCCTTAATGTCTCACGCCCTTCCGGTTTGGAATAGCAAAGGGAGATCCAGCCGCCATCCGTGCAGTCCCCGCAGGTCATAATCCCTCCGGATGTTGCAATCCCTTTGCTCTCAAAATACTCCTTTACCCGAAGGATCTGTTCCTTTTCACACCAGTCCATTGCCCGGTAACATTCTATATATGCCCGCCCGATCTTCACATGATTGCTAACCAGTTTGAACCGTCTGTCAAAATCGTCAAAATCTGTAATATTTTTGATCACATCCGCCGGACAGTAAATTGCCACATTAAAATTCTGATAGCTGGTTTTGGCAAGTCTCTCCGCTATACTTTTGTTTCTCATTTTCTCCATAAGCTGTAATCCTCCTGCTGCCTTCAAGTTTTATGACACTTGTGTCACACCCCTTACTTCTCCGTAAGCTTAGAATAACACTGATGCAGGATTTATTCTATGATGGTTTTATATATTTATTGTATTTTTCTCTTTTCATTATTTGGTATTACTTGCAGCTCACCAGCTCCACCGCGTGAGCTATTCCCGGTATGCTCTGCCCTTCATTAAAGCTGGTCTTGGAAAGCAACGCTCCAGTAGGGACAAATAACACCCGTTTCCATTTACCTTCCTCAAGCTGTTTCAAGATATAAGCGGATAGTACCACCGCCGAGCATCCACAGCCGCTGCCGCCTGCATGGGCATCCTGACTTTGATCATAGATCTCCATGCCGCAATCCATATGAACCTTAGAGATATCCATCCCCTTCTCCCGCATCATATCCCAAAGCACCTTCTGTCCTACACTTCCAAGATCTCCGGTAATGATCTTGTCATAATCAGAAGGCTGTCTTCCAAAATCTATCAAATTCTGATAAATCGTATCACAAGCAGCGGGTGCCATACATGCCCCCATATTCATAGAGTCCTTCAATCCATAATCAACAACCTTTCCAATGGTAAGTCCTGCTACCATGGCTCTGTCATGATCACTTCTAGTGCTGCTTAAGACAAAGGCGCCGCTTCCCGTCACTGTCCAGGTTGCAGAGAGAGGTCTTTGATTTCCGTAACCCAGCGGAAACCGGAATTCCTTTTCTGCACTGGCAAAATGGCTGGATGTCACACATGCCGCATGCTCCGCCATTCCTCCCGCAATCATTACCGTTGCCATGGACATGGTTAGCCCGCAGGTGGAACAGGCTCCGTACATTCCCAGCAGTGGAATCTGAAAAGATCCCACGCCAAAGCTGCTGGCGATAGATTGGCCAAGAAGGTCACCCGCAAATAAGTACCTCACTTCATCTTTTTTGATACCGGCTTTTCCTATAGCAAGCTGCAATGCCTCTTTCTGTAATGTACTCTCCGCTTCCTCCCAGGTATCACAGCCAAACTTGTCATCTTTTCCTACCACATCAAAGCTGTCACCGAAGGGTCCTTCCCCCTCTTTCGTTCCAACCACAGATGCGCTGGCTCTTATATAAACGGGTACAGGCACCTTGATACTGTGCTGCCCCTGCTCAAAAATTGCTCCAACTGTCGCTTCCATAAAAAACCTCCAGATGATTTACTTTTGGTTAGTTTTTCTCATCTGGAGATTTTTATTCAAAATGTTAATGTTTAGTTGGTTTTTAAAGAAAGATTTAAAACCCGGATAGAATCAAATTCTACACGCCATGCGCAAGCAAAAATTCCTTCCACAACTCATCACATGATCCCAGCAGATGGATCTGATCAAAGGTGTAATCCGCGTTCAAATTTCCGTCTTCGTCACAGATCACCTCATTTACATCAATGTAAAAAATATGTTCATTATCTGCCAGAGTTGCTACGGCATTATTTCTCGCATTAATATTGCTGTTATTAAAAATAGCATCTTCGCTGTCTTTCTTGCCGGATACCCGCATAACAGCCTGAATAATAATTTTTGCTTCCGGTTCCAGTTCGCGGAGTGTATCAATCACTTCCGTATATTTCTCCATATAGTTCTCTGTGGTGCCGCGCCCAAGCTCATTGATGCCTACCATAATATAAATCTTTCCGTAATCCTTGGCCGCCAATGCATCCGGAATGGTTCCAAGTCCCTTAAAATTCTCTTCCATAACCTTATAAATAGTAAGGGAAGTCTCACAGTAAAAGTCAGCATGCTCTGAAAGATTTGTATAATCCCGAAGGCCCACGGTACGGGAATCGCCGATAAACAATGCGTCGTCAAAATAACTTTCATCCACCTGGGAGAATTCATACATGGCTGCCCGTATCACTCCCGCATCTCCGTAAATATCTGCAGAAATATGGTTGAGATATTCCTCGCGGGTGCTCTCTCTTAACGGTTCCAGTCTTCCTTTCGGGATATCGGCTCCATCCGCTTCGGAAATCTCATTGCCAGAGTCCTGTTGATCCTCCTGCTGCCCGCCATCCGAATCTGCTAAAGCACTTTCATCCAATGAAGGAACCTGTGCCGGAGGCACATCTTCCGGCTGCGGGGACTCATCCTCCGGCGCAGAAAGCTCCAAATCACCGGCTGCCTCCTGAATATCCGGTTCAGTTGTAAAATCACTGACCGGTATGCTTTCAATGCTTAAAATCTGCCATGGATAAATATCATCATTTAACGCAGTGAACATCACCGACAAAAGCGGCTCTTTAAACGGAGAATACTCCTGCTGTGCATAAATCGTCTGTTTTCCGCCTGCTGCAATTATAGTGAAAAGAAGTCCCGTGCTTAACAAAATGACAAATAAGGGACACTTCCTGATAAATTTCATACTCTTCCTCTTTTCTATTTCTATACAAAACGTCACTCTTCACCGCTGTTTTATCTTACACATGGTTATAAAGAGCAACACTAAAATTTCAAATACATAAACGGATTTCCTGCGCTGGTTGATAAAAAGTAAACGGAAACCCAAAATACAACTACAAGAAGCAATATTATGAACGGATTTTTCTTATGCTTTTCATAAAATCCGAATACTGCCGGGATACACAGCACAATACCTGCCGCAAAATAAAGTCCGTAGTTCTGTGCATATCTCACAATATCATTCTGATTTACTGCAATCCCCGGGCCACCCAAAAAAGGAAACAATCGTCCAAAATAAATCCCCAGTCTTGGAAGATCCGTAATAGCAAAAACCACCCATGTAAGAGGAATAATCAAAAGCACATACAAATGTCCCAAAAAGGGTATTTTCTCCAAAAGCTTCCCGTAAAGCAGCTTTTCCAAAATAATGAAAATTCCCAGCACGGCACCCCAAATAATGAAATTGACTCCATTTCCATGCCAGATCCCCGTCAGGATCCAAACCACCGCAAGATTAAAAACCAGCCGGATACCGGAGCATCTGCTTCCGCCAAGAGGAATGTAGACATAATCCCGAAACCAGCTTCCCAGGGTCATATGCCATCTTCGGTAAAAATCCGAAATACTTTTGGACGCATAGGGATGATGAAAGTTCTCGATAAAATTGTATCCGAGCATAACCATAAGTCCCGAAGCCATCAAGGAATAGCCCCAGAAATCAAAGTAAAGCTGCAAGGAATAGCCCGCAGCTCCAAGCCATGCAAGCGGCGTTGAAATACTTTGAAAACCAATCATCTGAAGATCATTCCATAAAATAGCAAGCCGGTCTGCCAAAAGCACCTTCATTCCCAATCCCAGGACAAAATACTTAAGACCATCCTCAAACTGCTCTGCACTGTAGCTTCTCGTCAAATCAAATTCGGCCTCATGATACCGCATGATCGGTCCGGACACCACCTGAGGAAACATCATAAAGTAAAGTGTCGTGTATCTCAATCGGGGTCTGCTCCAAACTTCCCTCCGATACAAATCTACTTGAAAAGAGATCATCTTAAAAACATAAAAACTGATTCCCAGCGGAAGCAATGCGCTGTCCACAAAGCTGCTGAGCAATTTAAATGTACACAGAAGAGCCGCATCAAGCACCACTGCACGTATCATATAGTGTTTTCGCCGCCTTGTCTGCCACTCATGAAGAGAAAATCCCTCACCCACCTTCCACGACTGAATCGCCAGAAAGTGATTCAGCAACGTTGCCAGCACCAGCACCAGAATAAAAATCGGTTCTCCCACCGCATAGAAAATAATACTGCCCACCAGCAGCGTAATCTCCCGATGTTTGGAAGGCGTTATAAAATATAAAACTAAAAAAACCGGCAGGAACCGGAACAAAAAATATAAACTGGAAAAGCTGACCATATTCTTATCCTCTTTGCTTTATTCAAACGATTTTCCCATTTATAGTTTATCACCCCTTTCAAAAATCTACAAGATACGACAACCTTTCATTTGATTTTTTAACTATAAATTTTTTGTATATTTTTTCCTAATCTACGCAGACTAAAAGAAAAATGCCTGCGGGCAGAAAAGAGGAAATTATGAGCGGACAAAAAAGCGAAGAACAACTTTCTCTTGAAAAAGACTATGAAGAATATGTAAAGCGGATTACTCCCACACACAATTTGCTTCTGCAAATGCTGAAAGCTTTTATCACTGGCGGTATCATTTGTGTTATCGGGCAGTCTCTCCTCAACCTAGCAAAAAATACCCTTGGCATGGATCAGGACATGGCGGGCAGCTTCTGCTCCCTGATCCTTGTACTCATCAGCGTCCTTCTCACCGGTTTTAATATTTATCCGTCTATCGTAAAATTCGGCGGAGCAGGCGCTTTGGTTCCAATCACCGGATTTGCCAACTCTGTGGCAGCTCCCGCTGTGGAATTCAAAAAAGAAGGTCAGGTTTTTGGAATCGGCTGTAAAATTTTTACCATTGCCGGTCCGGTAATATTATATGGAATCTTTACCAGCTGGGTGCTTGGTCTGGGTTATTGGCTTCTTAAAATTGCAGGAGTTATTTAATCCTTGCCCATATTAACAAACGCTGTCACGCTTTGCGAGCCAGCTTATTGTAATACAAATGGCCCGCATAGCGGGCCATTTCCTGTTATTTATTCATCTTGTATACCGGATCGGCAGGATAACCGCCTTTAAGCTTCTGCATTCCGCGCTGAATGGCATCTTTGGAGTTCTTCCAGTCTGCATCCTTATTCCTGTAGTCAAACTTATCCACCAGCCAGGTAACATCCTCCTGCAGCCTTTCCATATTCCTTTCCATCAGCTCAAACATGGCCGGATAGAATTCCTTCTTTTCCTTATCCGACAAGCGGTTTTCCCCATATTCGCACAAATCTCCAAAATGATGAAGGCAAAAGCCTTTGCCTGAAAGAATCCGTCTCTTAAAATCCTCATCCTTTTTATACATAAAGAAAAAGGTATCCATATACCGATCATAAGTATCTGTAAAGCGATTACAGATATAGCAGGAATTCTCCTTTTCCTGCATCCAGACACCAATAGGATTCGTCCTTTCCGTGTTTTTCTTCAGCTTTCCCATAAGAGAGGATTTGGAGGGGGCATACTTATCGAACTGCTCCTTCATTTCCTTTCTCATCTTCATATAATGTGTCTTTAAAATCCAGCCGTTTCCCAGCGTATTTCCGTAGTCAAACATCTTTTTAAAATGTGCTCTGCAAAATCCCGCCTTATCCGTAGCTTCTCTCACATCGCTTTCCATGTAAGAAGAACCGGATCCCAGAACAAAATCCATCAGATCCTGCTCTACCTCACGCTCAATATAGCAAAAAGGGCATTCATCGTCCGCATTCACCGCATCATTTAAAGGTATCGTATAAAGTGTCTCTTTCATGGCATCTCCTTTACTTTTTACAGGTAATCTTTTTAAGCATCTGCAAATACTGTCCCATCTCTTCATAGTAGATTTCCGGCTGGAAAGAACTATCCGCAAAATGCTCAGCCATCAGTCCGGAAGCCGTAAAGTCAATGATCTGCCGCAGCTTCATTACATCTATTTCATTTCGAAAGGCAGTATCATCTGCACGGCTTAATGTTTCGTCATACCAGCCGGGCAGAATGCTCCTCTTATCCTCCGTCTCAACCAATGCCTCACTGACATCCTCATATTTGCTCTTGTCCAGAAACAAAAGCATATATGGATAATTCTTCATTACCTGAAGCTGTGAAAAGCGGATCTGATCAATTAGTGTGAAGAAGTCTGTCTCATCTTTGGAAACTCCAGACATAAGCTCCAACATCATATACCTGACACTATAATCATATGTAAAAGAGTAAAGCCCCAGCTTACTGATAAAATAATGGAACAAAAGTCCCTTACTGATACCTGCTTCTCTGACAATTTCATCCGTGCTGGCATGTCCATACCCGTTTTCAGCAAACACTTTCAGTGCCGCATTAATCATTCTATCCTGTTTTTCCTTCTTCAAATCAAAAAATTTCTCGTTCATATCCCTCTCTTTTCTTTTTGCGCCTTTCGTTGACCTTGTGAGTCGAAATCTAATATACCATATTTTTCATAATCAGGCAATAAATTTATGTATTTTTTATACATATTCCCTTTTCAATTTCAAAAAATAGTATTAAGATATTACTAAATGATGAATAACTGAAAGGAGTTTATCTATGTCCAAAAAGTTTGGAAAATTTTTACTTTTCTCTGCTATTGCAGGTGTTACTGCCTATGGTGCATACCAGTATCTGCAAACCAAAGAGCAAAACGCTTCCCCTGTAGATACAGACGATGCAGATGATGACTTTGACGATTTCAATGAAGATCTTGATGAGGAGCCTGCTGCCGAGAAGGAGCGCTCCTATGTTTCCTTAAATCTTGATAAAGCGGCTGCAATTGCCAGCGAATCCTTTCACAAGGCAAAGGAAGTCATTGCGGACTCCGTGCAGCAGGTTCGTGATACCGTAAAATCAGTGGCAGAAGGTCAAGGTTCCTTTGAGACGAATTTTACAGATCTGACCGCCCTGAAAAGGGAATCCGAGGAGTTAAAAGATGAAGCCGTAAAGACAGCAACTGACGCTGCAAAAGCTGTAACGGAAGACTTCTTTACTTCGGATGCTTCTGAGAAAGAGACTTCTCAAACCCAAGAGAACGCAGTGCCGGAAGCAGCACCGGAAGCAACGGTAAATTCGTCTTCTGCAGAATCAGAGGTTATTTCTAATGCCACAGTACCGGAAGAGACTTTTTTTGAAAATACTGAGCCAGTTCAGGCTGAAAGTCCTGCCTCCTCCGAAATGGTAGAAGAATTCTTTGACGATGACAAAGATTCTCTCTGATTTTAATTTTAAAGCCTGAAGCGCCTAAAGATAAGCGCTCCAGGCTTTTTTTAGTAGTTCAATCCCGGCTTTCAGTTCTGTCTCTTCCAAAGCTCCATATCCCAGTAAAACTGTATTACGGAATGATTTCTCTATCTCTTGTCCTTCCATGCAGGCCTGCGACATTCCATAAATACGAATTCCTTCTTTTTCCGCCGCCAGAAGAAGTTCTTCCTCCGTCACATTTTTTTTGCTGGCAAGGAGCAGATGAAGGCCGGCGTTTTCTCCCGAAATCCGAAAACTTTTTTCAAATGGATGTAAAAGTGTTAACAGATAATCATGCTTTTCTTTGTAAATTTTCCTCATCTTATTTAGATATCGTTCAAAGTAACCGTCTCTGATAAACTCATCCAGAATACGCTGATCAATACGTGAAACTGTTGATGCATAACACCCGCAATTGTTTCTGTAACTTACCAACAAACGGTCAGGAAGCACCATGTAACCCACACGAATAGCAGGTGCTATGGACTTGGAAAAAGTTCCCATGTAAATAACTTTTCCAACGCTGTCAGATGCCTGAAGAGAAGGAATAGGCTTTCCGCGGTAACGAAACTCACTGTCATAATCATCTTCGATCAGATAACGATCCGGCTCCTCCATTGCCCACCTGAGAAGCTCCATTCGCCTTCCTATTGGCATGACAATTCCAGTTGGATATTGGTGAGAAGGCATCACATAAGCCAATCTTGCTCCACTCTTCCGTAGTTTTTCCACATTCATTCCACTGCCATCTACTGGAATCGCTGTAATCTCATAAGCAAAGGATTGAAAGATCCGATAAGCTCTCTCATAAGTGGGCTCCTCCATTGCAATGGGGATATGCCGTCCCAGTATTTTTTCAAGAAGCATAAACAAATAGTCGGTTCCTGCCCCTACTACGATTTGATCCGGCCTGCAATTTACTCCTCTGGAAGAATGCAGATACCTGGCGATCGTCTCTCTTAAAGATAAATCTCCCTGTGCATCTCCTCTGGCAAACATTTCGCTGTTGGCATCTACCAGAATATTCCTGGTAATCTTCTTCCAGGTTGCAAATGGGAAATCCTTAAGACTTATTGCATGAGGTGAGAAATCATATATTGGCTTTTGCTCTTTACTATTCTCCAAAAAGGTTGATATATTTTCTTCGCATCTTTCATCTGGGAACGATTTGTCAACAGTGTTTTCAGTCAATGAAGAAATATCCAATAGTTCCTCCACAGAGCTTACAAAATATCCCTTATGAGGTTTTGCCTCCAGATATCCTTCGGCCACCAACTGACCGTATGCAAAGTCTACCGTGCTTCGTGCTACCTGCAAATATTCTGCCAGAGAACGAGTTGAGGGAAGCTTCTCACCTGTAAGAAGCTTCCCTGATCTGATCTCATCTCTAATATATTCGTAAATCTGAAGATAGAGACATTTATTCCTTTCATTCGTCAACTGAATGGTAAGATCCGTCATTATTATTTCTTTTCCTTCATTTTGGCCAAGATCATGTCTTTCACATCCCGCGCTTTATCTTTCATACGGGAACTAGCCGCAGGAGAGGTAATAATTGTGGAGATAAGTCTGGAAGCTGTATCCAAATTTCCATACTCCATCGATAAAACTGAAAGCAGAAACTCTACCGTAGTCTCATCCATTCCACACATAGGATAATCTTCCGTTTGCCTTGCTGTAAGGAATCCCTCCATAGCATTTTTGAGATATTCTGTCTCCTGTGCCTTCAGTTCCTCGCATTTTTTTTCATTTTCCGGTGTCTTATCCGCCGCAAGCCTTTCCTGCCAGCTCCTGGTCAGCCAACCTGCTTTCAGGCATATGTAAGCTTTCTCACTTGCTTTTGCATTCTTTACAATTGCATTGGCGAGGCAAAGCTTATAGCGATACATAGCCTCCTCGTAACTATATACCTCCTGTTCTGCAATATTAGCCTGAAATGCCTTGGAAATCTTTTCCTGAATTTCCTTGACCTGACTCTGAGTTAGTGAAGGGAAAAATCTTGCAAGTGCGGAATATCCACACTTCGAGCAGACCACAGGATCATACTTAAGCGGCTCGATGTTTTCATACACCGGACGAAGATCTGTATCCGTGCGTATCACTCTTGCACGTCCCGATCTTAAAGTTCTTGCCTTGATTTTATTACCGCACACAGGACAGTCAAATCCCTTGTCAAACAAAAAATCTGTTTCTTTTACGACCGGAGCCGCAGCCTGCTTTTTCTCGGCTTCTTTTGCTGCGGGTTTCTCATACAGATCCATTCCCTCCAGATTCTTTAACCCCATCTCTCCTAAACCATCTAATAAACCTGCCATTTTAAAACCTCCATCTCCTTAAACCTTCGGTAATACATATGAACTCTTCAAAGATACAATTCGATTAAATACAAGTGCTCCCTCTTTGGAATCCTTTGCATCCACACAAAAATATCCCTGCCTTACAAACTGGAAGCTGTCGTAAGCTTTGGCATCAGCAAGTGCTGGTTCCAGATAGCACTCTTTCAGTACTGTTAAAGAATTGGGATTCAAATTCAGACTTCCGTCTTCATTATAAACGCCCTTTTCTTCATCTATAATATTCTCATATAATCTTACTTCCGCCCTTATGGCTTCCTTTGCCGGAACCCAATGGATGGTTCCCTTCACCTTACGCCCCGTAAAGCCGGTACCGCATTTGGTTTCCGGATCATAAGTGCAATGAACCTCAATGACCTTTCCGCTTTCATCCTTCACACAACCGGTGCAGGTGACAAAGTAAGCATTCATCAGACGCACTTCATTCCCCGGGAACAACCGGAAATACTTCTTTGGCGGTTCTTCCATAAAGTCCTCGCGGTCAATATAAAGCTCCCTGCCAAAAGGAACCTGACGGTATCCCATCGCCTCATTCTCTAAATTGTTCGCCACCTCAAGCATTTCTGTCTGATCTTCCGGATAATTATCAATAATCAATTTTACGGGATCAAGCGCCGCCATCATTCGAGGACGTTTTAATTTCAGATCCTCACGGATACAATACTCCAACATTGCATAATCTGCCGATGAGTTGCTCTTTGAGACACCACACAGCTCCACAAACATTTTGATGGACTCCGGTGTGAAGCCTCTTCTGCGAAGGGCAGCAATGGAAACCAGTCTGGGATCATCCCATCCATCTACAATACCTTCCTCCACCAACTTCTTAATATATCTCTTGCCTGTAACCACATTGGTCAAATACATCTTGGCAAATTCGATCTGTTTCGGCGGATGTGGATACTCCAGTTCTCTTACCACCCAGTCATATAAGGGTCTGTGATCCTCAAACTCCAGTGTACAGATCGAATGCGTAATTCCCTCTATCGCATCTTCAATAGGATGCGCAAAATCATACATAGGATAGATACACCATTGATCCCCCGTATTGTGGTGGCTCATATGTGCCACACGGTAAATGATCGGATCCCTCATATTGATGTTGGGAGAGGCCATATCAATTTTGGCACGAAGAGTCTTCTCACCGTCTGCAAACTCGCCGTTTTTCATCTTATCAAACAGTTCCAGATTTTCTTCCACGCTTCGATCTCTGTTGGGATCATTCTTTCCCGGCTCTGTGAGAGTTCCACGATATTCGCGCATCTCCTCCGCTGTCAGATCCGATACATATGCCTTTCCTTTTTTGATCAGTTTTACTGCTCCTTCATACATCTGCTCAAAATAATTGGATGCAAAGAACAACCGATCCTCCCAGTCAGCACCGAGCCACTGAATATCTGCCAAAATAGACTCAACAAACTCTGTTTTCTCTTTGGTCGGGTTTGTGTCATCAAAACGCATATTAAATTTACCGTCATATTGCTTAGCAAGCCCGTAATTAAGGAGAATACTCTTTGCATGCCCGATATGAAGATATCCGTTCGGTTCCGGCGGGAATCGGGTATGCACAGTCTCGTACACGCCCTCTTCCAGATCTTTGTCTATAATCTGCTCAATAAAGTTTCTGGAAACTACCATCTTTTCTTCTGCACCTGCGAGCTCTTCATTTTCTTTCGTTAATTCTATTTCGCTCATCTTACCATCAACCTCCGCCGCTCCGGTTCATCCCTTAGGAGCTTCTTTTTGCATAACATCACTAGTTATCATAGCACATTGACCTAAAATTATAAAGAAGAAATACTTATTCTTTCAAATGATACTTATTACTTCTTGCCCCAGTTCTGGAACATACTTACTTTCAAAAACCTCACGCGGCATAGGCCGGTCAAAATAATATCCCTGTATCAATCCGATATTCATATCTGACAAGATCTCATACTGATTTCTAGTCTCTACTCCTTCTATACATAGATTTACTCCGATTGCTTCTGCAAGATCACCTACCATTTTGATAAAGGACTTCGCATAAGCATCTCTCTCTAAATCTCTGACAAAACTCTGATCCACCTTGATTACATCAAAGGGGATTTCCCTGATATGATTCAGCGAAGAATAACCTGTTCCAAAATCATCCAATGCAATCCTGACCCCTAGCTTCTTGATACTTGCTAAAATCTCCTTCATACGTTCCATGTCATTGATGGCAAGGCTTTCCGTTACCTCCAGTGTCAGGTTTCCAGGATGTATTCCCGATTCCTTCACCGTTTGTTCTATGATTTTTACAATATCAGGCTGGAGAAGCTGAACTACCGACAAGTTAACATTCACCTTAAAATCCGGATGTCCGTTATCATTCCATGCTTTACAATGCCTACAGGCTTCTCTTAGCACGTAATTACCTATAGGATTAATAAGCCCCAAATATTCCGCCAATGGTATGAACTCGGAAGGGGGGATAAACCCCAATTCCGCATTATTCCACCGAATCAAAGCTTCCGCTCCCGTACAGGGCAGGTTTTTCTTCTTCACATCAATGATCGGCTGATAAAATACCTCAAACTCCTGATATCCTCTTGCCGTAGCATCGCGCATATTCTTTTCCATGTCAAGCCGTTTGCCGGATTTCATTCCCATGCTGTCCGAATACTTCGCTACACGGTTTTTCCCTCTCTTTTTGGCTTCATACATGGCAATATCCGCTTTTTTGATCAGATCGTGAACGGAATCTCCCTCGCCGGGATAATCCACCACTCCCATACTCATGGTACAGTAATAATCTGAATCCTTAAGAAACCATGGTTTCATAAATATTTCTCTGATCGAAGATATGATCTTTTCCCGCCGTTCCTGTTCCCTGGGGGGAATAATGATCACAAACTCATCCCCTCCTACGCGGTAACAGGTATTCTCAATTCCCTCAATTCTCTTCAAACTGTTGGAAATTGCTTTTAAGAGAACATCGCCATATTGATGCCCAAGTCCGTCATTGATATGCTTAAAATCATCCAGATCCAGATAAAGCAGCTCTCCCTTGTGCTGTTCTTTTTCCGCTTCCTCCACATATTCAGCAAGATCTCTCTCGCAGCACATTCGATTATAAAGCCCTGTCAAAAAATCTGTATATGCCTGCTTCTCGAACTTTTCCTGATATCCCTTTTTTTCTGTTATATCGTGTAATGCGCACAAAAGCGCCTTACTGCCATCTACCCATTTGATATTTGTGTAGTACAGATCATACCAACGTTCATGCTCGGAATGATATATTTCACTGATTCCTCTGCTCCGGTGTATATTTTTGTCCAGAAGCTCGTTCAGGCTTCCTTCCTTTATTTCCTGCTTAAAAATAACGCCCATACTCCGATTGGCAAACAAACATTCACCAGTCTGCTCACTCCGCACATAAACAGCAGCGCCAATATGGCTTAAAATGGTATCCAATGACGCATGAGAATTTGCAAGAGCGTTCTTCTGATTATTTCTGTTCAGAATACTTTGAAGAATCTTTACAGAATCATTTACGAATTTAATCTCGTCCAATTCCCAGATTCGTTCCTTTGCTTTCTCACCAAAATACACATACATATTATCCGAGCCATTGCCTCTGATGGGAGCAACGATCACTGCATTTAAACCAAACCGTTTTAATTCCTTTCGTTCTTCCTCGCCAATCATAGCATTTCCGGACAACACAAGTGTCTTTTCTGTTCGGAAAAAGGAAGGGCACTCATACTCTTTTCCTTTTTCCGGTTCACCGACGCTTCCTGTCCTACTCCAACCGGCAATAATCCTCAGCTTCTTTCCGTCTTCATTAATCTGACATACTGCTCCCGAACTGATCAAAAGATAATTTCCCACAATGCTAAGGAGACGGCTACTGACCATCTGCACAGATTCTTCACTCTCCAAAAGCTGTACCACCTCGGTAAGCGCCTCAGCACGTTTCAAATGCTCTCCCATTTCCAACTCTGAACTGCGGCTCTTCTGGCTCTCCGCCCTTGCATTCAACATGGCATTCTTGTAATGAATCAATGTATCTGTGATTTCATGCAGCGCATCCACTACCTCTTCAAACTGTTTCTCGCCTAAGGTCGCTTCATAATCTAAAAGTGGTTCCTTCTCATAATCCTGTACATCTGTAATGTCAGAAAGCACACCACAAATAAGCCAATTGATAAGCGGCTTTCCATCCACTCTGGCGGAAATTACCGCCAGACGCAGATTGGGATATGCCGTTGTCTCAATTGCCTGATCTTCCAGTGTGCTCTCAGATACGCGCAGCAACATACTTTGAAGCTGCTCTTTATCTATGATCTTTTTAATCTTGTCTCTGTCTTTTGTGTTTCCGCCAAATTCAGTAATCGGATTCCCTTTGCCATCCACACAACAAATAAATACATTTGCAATGTCACAAAAATGCTCCTGCCACCGACTAAGCTCTTTCCCTTCAATAAGGCTTTGGATCAGTGGTTCCGTGTCCCGGTGAAGCATTGTCTTTTCCGTGCCGCTCACTTACCTGTACTCCTCCTGCTCCCCAATACTCATAACCATAAATCCTGCAGCTTACTCATCTACACTGTAATTAGGCGCTTCTTTCGTGATGTGAATATCATGAGGGTGACTTTCTTTTAAGGAAGCTGCGGATATCTTCACAAACCGCCCCTTTTCCTTCAATTCCTCAATCGTGCCCGTTCCGCAATATCCCATTCCCGAACGGAGACCGCCCATGAGCTGGAATACCGTATCCTCCACAGTTCCCTTATAGGCAACACGACCTTCCACGCCTTCCGGTACAAGTTTTTTGGCATTTTCCTGGAAATACCTGTCCTTGCTTCCGTTTTCCATTGCTGAGATGGAGCCCATCCCACGATACACCTTATACTTACGTCCCTGATACAATTCAAAGGTTCCGGGACTTTCATCACAGCCTGCAAAAATACTTCCCATCATGCAGACATTTCCGCCTGCCGCAATCGCCTTGGTCATATCACCTGAATATTTAATTCCGCCGTCTGCAATAATCGGAATTCCATATTCCTTCGCTACAGAATAGGCATCCATGATCGCTGATATCTGCGGAACCCCAATTCCCGCTACCACACGAGTGGTACAAATTGACCCCGGACCAATACCGACCTTGACAGCATCTGCACCTGCTTTGATCAAATCTCTGGTTCCCTCTCCAGTAGCCACATTTCCTGCAATTACCTGGAGTTCCGGATATTTGTCCTTGATCATGGACAGACAGCGAAGTACATTCTCAGAATGTCCATGCGCACTGTCAAGAACAATCACATCCACCTTGGCATCCACCAGTGCACCCACCCGGTCAAGCACATTTGCAGTGATTCCCACTCCTGCACCGCAAAGGAGCCTTCCCTGCTTATCCTTTGCGGAAAGCGGATATTTGATGGTCTTTTCAATATCTTTAATGGTGATAAGACCCACAAGATTGTAATCGTCATCTACAATGGGAAGCTTTTCCTTTCTCGCTTTTGCAAGAACCTTTTTGGCTTCCTCTAACGTTATTCCCTCTTTCGCCGTAATCAACCCCTCAGAGGTCATGGACTCTTTGATCTTCTTTGAAAAATCCGTTTCAAACTTTAAATCACGGTTTGTAATAATTCCCACAAGCTTCCGGCCTTCTGTAACCGGCACACCAGAAATACGGAACTTGGCCATTAATGCATCGGCATCACCAAGAGTATGCTCCGGGGTAAGGGAAAATGGATCTGTAATAACACCATTTTCCGATCTTTTCACCTTATCGACCTCTTCCGCCTGGGCTTCAATGGACATATTCTTATGAATAATTCCGATTCCTCCCTGTCTCGCCATTGCAATTGCCATTCTGTGTTCGGTAACCGTGTCCATTCCCGCACTCATCATAGGAATATTAAGCTTAATCTTCTTTGTCAGCCATGTTGTCAAATCCACCTCGTTCGGAACAATCTGTGAATAAGCCGGTACCAGCAGTACATCATCGAAGGTAATGCCTTCTCCAATTATCTGACCCATTATCTCTCCTCCTGTGATTTATCCTCATTTATCCGTTTCTGTCATCAATCCTTAAATACTTTTCTTGGTGCAACCGTAGTAATTGCTTTTATCATCTCTTCATTAGGCTCAATGATCACTCTTTTTTGTCCGTCATAATAAAAAACATACCTGTGATCTGGCTGCTTCTCTTCCCCTGAGCTGTAATCTACCGTCTTGTCCTGTCTGTTCTTATAATTATCAAGATGCCATGACTTGATCGGCGCTAAAATTTCCATCTTTCCAACGTCAAAAACTGCCACCCGCTTACGTCTGCTTTTGGCCATAACCTTGTCCACGGTCAGTTCCTTATCCACATAAAGGTACTCATATTCCAGATTCGCGTTCAGATTCACAAAATATGCCGCCACGCCTAATGCAATGCCAATAATCATTGCCACAAAATAACCGGCCACTCCAAGCAGGATAAAACCTGCTGCAAGAATGATCGTCAAAAACTTGAGCAATGTCATGTATGCAGGCGTTTTTCGTTTAACCAGCCATTCCACATATGTTTCGTTCATATCAAACCTCCATCCCAAATGTATAATTTTAATCATAGTATATTTTCCGGAAACTTTCAAGTAATATCGAGCAGCCGCAAATGCATTTCCAATATTTTAATTAAATGTTTATGATTTTTTTATAGGTATACTCTTTCCTGCCATTGACACATTTTTTCAAAATCGCTATGATGTTAGTTATGAATGCAAACTGCCGGTTTCGTGCAGGAAAGGAACGCTTATGAGTCAAACCGAAAAAGAACAAATACCCACCCGCGGGGTACAGGATGAGATCCGTCAGCAACAACAAAAGCTGAAAGGCAGACCCTTTAAAGAAAAACTGCAATATTTCTGGGATTATTATAAGATACATACTGTTGTATTTCTTGTTGTGGTCATCTTTGGAGTCAATTTAATCCACGATATTCTTTCCGCCAAAGACTATGCATTTTACGGTGTTATGCTTAATGCGGTCAGTCTCTCGGAGGAATCCATGGAAAGCGCCTTTGGTGAGTATGCAGGACTTGATCTTGAAACTTATGATTGCTTTATCGATACCACTTCCACGTTGTCTTACCGTACGGTAAGCCAATATGATATGGCCACCTCACAGAAACTGATTGCTTTGGTTCAGACCAAAGATTTGGATGCTGTGGTTTTTGATTCTGAAATTTTCAACAATTACGCAAATAATGAACTATTCCTGGATCTGACAACAGTTTATACGGCTGATGAACTTCAAAAATACCAAGATAATCTTTATTATATAGATAAAGCACCGATGAATCGGGCCAATGAAGATTCAGACTACGAAAACGAATCTCTTATTTCAGCTGCGGAAAGCGGCGCGTTTTCAATTGATGATATTATAAAGGAAGCGGAAGCACACCGCCACCCGGAAAACATGGAGCAGCCCATCCCTGTAGGAATTTTTATAGAGGATTCTCCTTTCGTTCAAAAAACAAAGGCTTATGACATCCTCATACCGATATTTGGCATTTCATCAACCACCACACGTCCGGATACTGCTAAAAAATACCTGGAATTCCTTTGGGACGAGCAGATAGATTTTGCTTCCATGAAAGCGGATCCTCTGCCCTGATACTCGTCTCCCATGAAAAATATCCGAATTTCATTGTCATCAAAAGCGTTGCCTTTGCGGCGGCGCTTTTTCATGATAAGCACAACATTTTACTTCAAAAATTCTTATCTTTATCTTCATACGAAATTCATAGGAACATGGTATACTATCTACATCAATTGAAAGGAAGTATATCATGAACCACTCCCCTTATCAGGTACTTTTTCTGGAAGACGAGCCCACCATCCGTGAGGTTTTAACTGAATACATGCAGCTCTCCGGTTATCAGGTCACCTCCGTCTCCCGGGGTGATGACGCTATCCAGCTGATTGACTCCGGTAATTATGATATTGCTGTTTTGGACATCATGGTGCCCGGTGCAGACGGTTTTCAGGTACTTTCACATATCCGCGCCGCAAAACCGGAAACAGCCGTAATCATGCTCACAGCCCTCGATGACGAACAGACACAGGTCAAAGCCTTTAACAACTATGCAGACGATTACGTGATCAAACCGGTTTCTCCTATTATTCTGCTAAAGCGTATGGAAACTATTCTGCGCCGGACCGCTTCCGCTCCCGGCGATACCGAATGCGAAGACGGGCTTGTTATAAACGAACAGGCATACTGTGCAATGTATCAGGGCAAACGTCTGCCCCTTACTTTAAGCGAGTATCTATTGCTCCGGACACTTTATCAGCATCCGGACCGGGTATATAACAGGGAACAACTGATTCTTAACATTTTTAATGAGGACTATATCGGAAATGACCGGATCATCGACGCACACATCAAAAACCTGCGCAAAAAGCTGCCTGTTTCCTGTATCAAGACCGTGATCGGCGTAGGTTATCAATTCGACAGGGAGGCTTTGAAATGAAGATCAAATTAGAACACAAAAATCTGTCTTACAGTCTGCTTCTTGCAGGCTGTCTGCTTCTTTTTCTCATAGGTTACTTTATTTATATGCTTCCGTCTCTCTATGTGGATTATCTTATGGATGAAAATCTGAAATCCATCCGTGAGCAGCATCGTACTTTTGTAACCACGGGAAGTTACGAAAACATACGTGTCAAAAACCCTACCGCATGTTTCTCCCTCCGTGTACCCAATCAGGGAGATACTTTTTTTCTGGCCGGTAAAACCTTTTCTCTTCAACTTACCCTTACGGATGCCCGACTCCGGGAAAAGCTGCATGAATACCAAACATTACTTCAGGATTTCCAGATGACAGATTCGGATACAGACAGAAATCATTCCATTCAGATGCAGCAGTCCATTGATGAGTGGGCCTCCATTCTGTCCGAATCTCTTTCCGGCATAACGCTTCCGGCAGAAATCAAATTGCTGCAGTTGCAGGAGTCGGATTCCTTTTATTTCAACGAATATCTGCGCTATCATTCTATTTCTGATCACATGTTCATTCTGGAAACCGGTGTTGAAGACGGCAACAACAGCTACATTAATTATATTGCCATTGAAAAGCTGGAGGATTCTCTGGTCCTTTCCTTCCTTCCTGTGATGACTCCCGATATCAACGAGATCCGCCCCGTAATCCTTCAAAGTCTCCCCTTCCTTATTGCTGCGGTTCTTTTTCTGGTGCTTATCTTTTCCCGTATTTACGCTAAGGGAATTATTGCCCCGTCCCAGCAGCTGATCAGGCAAAGCTATGAAGAACTGGAAATAAAAAATCAGAAGCTGGAGGCCGAAAATCTGCGTCAGGAGGTTTTCTTGCGCGCCTCCTCCCATCAATTAAAAACACCGGTATCCGCCGCCCTTCTTCTGACTGACGGCATGATCGGCCGGGTGGGAAAATATGCAGACAGAGACCTTTACCTGCCCGGGGTAAAGGAGCAGCTTCTTTCTATGCGGAAAATTATTGAAGACATTTTATATCTGAACCGGCTTAAGGATCAGATTCAAATTCAGGAAACCGATCTGGATGCTCTGCTTGATTCCTGTCTGCATTCCTATCGGATTATCCTAGGCAGCCGCCAGCTGACCCTGGTCTGCAATTCGGGATCTGCCCAAAAAGTATCCACCGATGAGCGGATTGCATCACTGATTTTAGATAATCTGTTATCCAACGCCGTAAACTACACCCCTTCCGGCGGAAAAATAGAAATCCGCACCTCCCCCGGAACGATACAGATACAAAATTACGGCACCTGTATTCCGGAAGATCTGCTTCCTCACATTTTTGATCCGTTTGTCAGCGGAAATAACGATTCAAGCGGACACGGACTGGGATTATATCTGGCTTCCTACTATGCCCGCGCAGCAAACGCCTCCCTGTCTGTCTCAAACGAAGGGGAAAGCGTCCTCGCTATCCTTCGCTTTCATCGGCATGAAATCTGAATATAAGATTCATTCCGGCTTCATCGGAACTTCATATCCTTCTGATACTATTTTTACCAGAGACAGCGCTATTTGCCTTTGCGCTATAAACAAATACGCTGTGTAACAACGCAAGCCACGGGAAGGAGACTTAAAAATGTTATTATCCATCGAAAATCTGACTGTCCGCTACGGACCCGAAACCGCCCTTAACATTGACCAGCCTATCCATATTGAAGAGGGAGAGCGGATCGGCATTATCGGCTCCAACGGCGCCGGTAAGACTACTCTGGTCAAAAGCATTCTGGGACTGGTGCCCTATCAGGGAACCATTCAGACCGCGCTTACACGGGATCAAATTGCTGTTCATATGCAATTCAATGAATATGCGGATTCCATGCCGGTAAAGTACATTATGGAAGCGATTTTAGAAACAAAAATCTCCAAGAATAAAAAGCTTCAGGAACTGATCGGGTACTTTGAATTTGGAGAATGTCTTAAGAAAAGATATACCAAGCTGTCAGGAGGACAAAAGCAGCGCTTTACCATCATTTTGGTCATGATGCAGGAAGCTCCTCTGACCTTTTATGATGAAGTTACATCGGGATTGGATTTTGAAACCCGTCAAAAACTGATGGAGAAGCTGGCTAATTGGTATCGGAACAAAAATTCCAGTTTATGCATTGTTTCTCATTATTATGATGAGCTGGAAAACCTTGTTGACAAGCTTCTGATTCTGGATAAAGGAAGGGTCGTTGCTTATGGAAAAACAGAAGAATTGTTCCGCAGATATTGCGGCAGAGCCGTGATCATCTTAGATAATACACCGGAAAACGAAATCTTAGTTAAAGATCATAAAAGACTGGCAGCTCCCGCCCATTTGATTGCCTTATCATGTGACAATGAATCTGATGAAAGGGAAGTCACTTCCAGATTGCTTGCACACAACAAGAATTACAAGCACAGCAGCCGGGATATCGAAATTCTGTCTATTAATGCAAAAAAAGCACTATTTATGAAAAGTGAGGGAATAAGCTATGACAAATAAAACCAGAAAATCATTGACTCTGCAGATGCTGCTTTTTGAGCTGAGAAACATAACAGGCAATCCCTATGTGCATCTTTTTGGAATTGCCATGCCCATACTGATGTCTTATATTATTATCCGCGGCGTCACTATGGAAGTTTCAGATCCTGCTCTTCTTTGTACAATTTCCACTTCCGTCTTTCTGGGTATAGGAGTTGTTATTCCTATGGCAATTGCTCTCATGGGCTATGCTGCCACAAGAGCTCAGGAAATGGAAAAGGGCATCCCGGAACGGTTAGAGCTGTTTGGGATCCGTTCTTCCATCACCTTATGCAATCGGATCGCAGCCGAATTGATATTTATCCTGGTTGTCTTCATTCTTTACTTTGTTTATGGCTGCCTCTTTTTAGAATTAGAACCGCCCAAAGCCTCCGGTGCAGTAATTTACACCATAAGCATGCTCGCCCTTACGATCATATTGCTCTGCATTGCCCACGGAATTGCGTCTATTCTGAAAAAATTCGGGCCTACCTACTGTGTCGTTATGATCCTTTACTTTACTCTCATGCTCTTTTCCGGCATGATGGGACTGAGCTACGACAATATGCCCTCCGGCATTCAGTTTGTCGCGAAGCTTCTGCCTACCACTTATCTCAACAAAGATATCTATACCATCTGGGTGGGAGAAAGCTGCCGCTTTGCTCCCATGATACAATCTTACCTGCTTTGGGCTGTTATTGCAGGAATACTTCTGGTTACTACAGCTGAGATAAAACAAAAATATCATAAATTGCCTTGATCGCATCCTCAAAGTCATCATCCGCTACGCCAATGATCACATTCAACTCACTGGAGCCCTGATCGATCATCTTTACATTCACGTTGGCATGTGCCAGTGCGGAGAAGATTCTTCCTGCCGTTCCCCGCGTGGATTTCATTCCCCGGCCTACCACAGCGATCAGGGCCAGATCGGATTCAATATCCACACAGTCCGGATCTGCCAGCCTGTGAATAGCGGAGACTACCTTCTGTTCCTTATCAATAAATTCATCCTGATGAACAAACACCGTCAAAGTGTCAATGCCGGATGGCACATGCTCAAAAGAAATTCCGTAATCCTCAAAGGCCTGGAGAACCTTCCTTCCAAACCCGATCTCCGAGTTCATCATGGCCTTTTCAATATTGACCGAGCAGAATCCCTTTTTGCCTGCGATTCCCGTAATCACATATTTGGATTTCTGGCAGGTACTCTCTACAATCCATGTTCCTGCATCCTCCGGCTTATTAGTATTGCGGATATTGATGGGAATTCCTTCTCTTCTTACGGGGAAAATAGCGTCTTCATGAAATACGCCTGCCCCCATATAAGAAAGCTCCCTCAGTTCCCGGTAGGTAATTGTTTCAATTGCTTCCGGATTATCAATAATTCTGGGATCTGCAATCAAAAATCCGGACACATCCGTCCAATTCTCATATACATCCGCTTTTACAGCTCTTGCAACAATGGCGCCGGTAATATCGGAACCGCCTCTTGAAAAGGTCTTTACCCGGCCATCCGCATAGGCTCCATAAAACCCGGGAACAACTGCATGATCCATATCCTTTAAACGTTCACGAAGCATCTGGTTGGTAGTTTCTGCATCAAAATCCCCATTTTCGTCAAAGTGGATCACCTGTGCCGCATCGATAAACTCATATCCCAAAAATGCCGCCATAATAATACTGTTCAGATATTCCCCTCTGGAAGCGGCATAATTCTCACCGGCTTTCTCTTTAAACTGCTTGTCGATGGTTTTAAACTCCTCTTTTAAGGAAAGAGATAATCCCAGTCCATCGATAATTTCCTGATATCTTGCCTCTATATCCTTTAATTCTTTGGAATAGTTCTCACCTGCTTCCGCTAAATGGTAGCAGCTATAAAGCATATCCGTAACCTTTGTATCTTCCGGGAAACGCTTGCCGGGTGCAGAAGGTACTACATATCTCCTTTCCTTATCCGCATGAATAATATCCGCCGCCTTCCGGAACTGCTCTGCACTTGCCAGAGAGCTTCCTCCGAATTTCACTACTTTTTTCATTTCTCCACTTAACTCCTCTTTTATTCTTTTTCTAAAAGCCTGTCAATAATGGTATGACCCGTTGCAATATAGCTTCCTGCTTCTGCTTCCTTTTCATTATAATTCCAAGTCTCGCTCCTTAGCGCACTGCTGTCATACAAAAGATAGGGTACGCTGTCTGAAGTATGGGTTCTGACCCGGATTGGCGTAGGATGATCCGGCATAACAAGCAGACGATAGTCCACGCCCTCCTCATCCAATGCTCCGGTCAACGGCCCAATCACCCGCTGATCCAGATATTCAATTGCCTGCACCTTTTTTTCCACACTTCCCTGATGGCCCATCTCATCCGGCGCCTCCACATGTATGTAAGCAAAATCATACTCTCCGCGAAGGGCCGCAAGCGCTGCCTGTACTTTTCCTTCATAATTAGTGTGGAGTCCGCCGTTGGCTCCTTCCACCTGGGCGACACCCATTCCTGCACCTACCGCAATCCCTTTCAGCAGATCCACGGCCGAAACCATCATGCCCTTTAGTCCGTTCTTTTCCTCAAAGGAAGAAAGCGCCGGTTTGGTTCCGGCTCCCCAGAACCAACAGCAATTGGCCGGGTTTAAGCCTTTCTTTTTCCGTTCGATATTGATGGGATGCTCTGCCAGAATCTCATAGCTTCTCTTCATCATAAAAAGAAGCTGCTTATCATCGGGCAAATGCTGTCCGATTACCTGTCCCAGCACATCATGAGGCTGTACAAGCTCGATCACACTGCCCTGATTCCAGATCAGACAATGGCGATAGCTGGTTCCCACATAAAACTGATAGGTTTCGTTTTGAAGCTCCTTCTTCACAGCTTCCAAAAGAACACTGCACTCTTCGGTGGATATTTCTCCCGAACTGTGATCAATGATTGTTTTTTCTTCAAAAGGCTCATCCCCGTCCGAGAGCGTCACAATGTTACAGCGAAGCGCCACATCCGTATCCTTCATAGGCACGCCGATACTAAGCGCCTCTAACGGAGAACGTCCCGAATAATACTTCTTAGGGTCATACCCAAGCACGGAAAGATTCGCCGTATCGGAACCGGGCTTCATCCCCTCCGGTATGGTATGCACCAGTCCGATTTCCGAAACCTTACTAAGCCGGTCAAGAGTCGGCGTATCCGCATACTCCAAAGGTGTTTTTCCCGAAAGCGCTTCGATAGGCTCATCCGCCATACCGTCTCCCAAAACTACCACATATTTCTTTTTTTTCATTTTATTCCTGACTCCTCATTTTGATATTCCTATAATGAATCTGATCTTTACAGACGTACTTCTTATTCCTCAATCCTGATACGGCTGATGATTCCAACCTTTTCAGCCTTTTCATTAAATTCCTTTTCTGTCATCAGCTCCGTCACAAAAGCAAATTCTCCGGGCACGTCCGCTTCAATCACGCTCGCTCTCTCAAAAATGTGCAATGCATCCATTTCCTTTTCCGCCGAAACCCGTACAAAGAACCGGCGGCTTGCCTTTTCAATTCCGGTGAGTTCCACATCTTCGTTATCCCAGAAGCACATGATCACTTTCCCTATATGTCTTGCACAGTCTACCACATCCGATACCACCGCGCTTGCTGTAGGCAGCTTACCGGCGCCTCTTCCATAATACATAGAATCCCCCAGCATATTTCCATGGACAAATACCGCATTAAACACATCATTTACCATAGAAAGAGGATGATCGTAACTGATCAGAAACGGAGCTACCATAGCATACATATTTCCGTCCTGCTCCTTACTCTGTGCAAGCAGCTTGATGGTCTTTCTCATCGCCCTCGCATAAACAAAATCTTCCGGCGTGATCTTTGAGATTCCTTCGGTATAAATATCCTCATATTTTACATTACGGCAGCACATCAGGGAAGAAAGAATCGCGATCTTGCGGCAGGCATCGTAACCTTCAATATCCGCTTCGGGATTTCTCTCCGCATAACCCTTTTCCTGTGCTTCCTTCAAAACAGCATCAAAGTCCGCACCTTCACGCTCCATCTTCGTTAATATATAGTTGGTGGTTCCGTTTAAAATACCGGTAATGGCATCGATCTTTTCCGCTGTTAAGGAATAGTTAAGCGGCCTGATAATGGGAATTCCGCCGCCCACGCTTGCTTCAAAAAGATAATTGCACTTGTTCTCATGCGCAATCTGTATCAGTTCCGGTCCGTGAAGCGCAACCAGCTCTTTGTTGGAGGTACACACACTCTTTCCCGACATAAGCGCCCTTTTGGTAAAATCATATGCCGGCTTGATTCCTCCCATGGTCTCACAAATGATCTTGATATCCGGATCATTTAAAATCTGTTCCACATCATGAACTACTTTATCCTCGTAAGGATCCCCGGGGAAATCCCGTAAATCTAAAATATATTTAATATTCAGTTCCTCTCCGGATTTCTTGTTGATTTCCTGCTTATTTTTTTCGATTACTTCCACAACACCGCTTCCAACCGTGCCGTATCCCAAAACCGCTACCTGTATCATATCGTTTCCTCCATTCTTTTTAGAAAAATAAATTCTCACGTTTATTCTTTTGCCAGTATTTTAACATTTCGAACGCCCTTTTGCCCTTCCATGGCTTCAAGCATTTCCGAGACATTTCCCGTTGTGGGAAGCACTTGAACACTTAAGCTTAGGGAAGCCACCCCGTTAATGGGAATACTCTGATGGATGGTAAGAATATTTGCGCCAAACTCCGCGACGATCTTAAGCACATCCGACAAAAGCCCCGGTTCATCCTCCATCTGAAAGGTCAAAGTGATGGTAGTCCCCTGCGCATTGTCATGAAATTGAAAAATATCATCCTTATACTTGTAAAAAGAACTCCGGCTGATTCCTACCCGGTCTGTCGCCTCATTGATGGTATGCGCCCGCCCTGTATCAAGAAGCTTTTTGGCTTCCACCACCTTAAGAAGCACCTCCGGCACCGCCTGTTCCTTCACCACGAAATATCTGGTTCCCATTTCCTGCACCTGTCTTTTTAAAAGAGCTATTATATAAAGCTGTAGTTGTTAACACACAAAAGTCCGCGAATGTTTCTCTCTCACGGACACTTGTTTGTTGCCGATGGATATTGTATCACAGTCCTTCTCCGATGGCAAGTATATTTTAGTTGGTTTCAGGGATCAATATGGGAGCCCGGATAAAATCAAATTCTACGTCGCCGCACTTCCGTTCTACAAAAAGCGTAACGGTGCTAAGCTCGTTAGGAACCTCGCTAAGCACCGACGCTTTTTGAAGGGCTCCTAAAGAATTTGATT
>CAMWJC010000028.1 GCA_947174495.1 uncultured Lachnospiraceae bacterium
CATATAGCTAAAATAGTAATCATTGCTTTCATGCAGGGAATTCGAAGGATTTTCCAACACAATAAATAACTTATAATAAGTGGTTCCCTCACGATTCTCCCCTTGATATGTATCTCCTATCACTTCTGCCTGTACATCTTTGATTTGAGGCACTGACATAGCTTTTACATCATACGCTACCGATTCTCTTGAGGCAAAATAGTACACTACCCCTAATAGCATGGCAAAGCAGCAAAATACGGAAAAAAGGATCGTCATAACAATCTTAACTGCCTGTTTCATTGCCAGCCCTCGCTTTCTCTGACCTCTTCCAGCCATTCTTCACTATCCCTGAGTTCGGAAATTTTCAGATTTTTCTCGTAACGACGAGTCAAAACCGATATCTTCTGCTCTGTTTTTCGTTCCTCCGCATAAAAAGTAATCTCCCTGGTCTTTTCCGGAACAAAAAAGAAGAAAAAACCGCACTCATCGCTGCCATTTCCGAGTCCGTAAGAAGAACACATTTCATCCCTTTTAAATCCCATGATGGTAAGTGTAGAAAGAATCGTCTCATCACGGACACAGCGGCGAAAGCCCCTTTGTTCCCCCAGATCACAACCGATAAACATATCTCTAAGTGCATATTGACCAGATTTGTACTCTTGGCTTTCTATCTGCACCGGCACCGCAATCAACATTTCTCCCTCCGGTATTCCCAGTAATTGTTTATCCGTATTCTGGCTGAAAACGATACAAGCATCCCAAGCAAGCGTAACTATATTATTATCATATACCGGGAAACTGTCTTCATCCACCACAATACGCTCATAATCAAGCTTCCTGTTTCGATAATCTGCGTTACTTTTGAAATGCCCTGCCGCTAATATGCTTACAGACACTACGATTATAGATAAAGCCAAAAAAAAGAGATTGATCATCAGAAAAATCGGAAACTCCTTTTTGTTTCCCTGACTTTGATCTATTGTCTGACCTCTTCTCTGTTCCTTAGAATTATCATTTCTTTGGTATGTATAGGCCGGCTGATTGGGTATCCCATATGTCGGTTCTTCCTGAAATGTTTCGGTATCCGTATAAGGATTTCCCATATCCGTATTGGAGCTCTGTGATTCCTTATTTTCGGCCTGCTCATTCTTATCGTTCAGCCAGTTGCCCGTAATAACCGGTTTATTCCAGAAATCGTCATCACTTTTTCCCCAAAAGTCATTGTCCTTCTTATCCGCCATCTTATCTCCCCTTACATGTATCTATTACCACGGAACCTCTATACTGTTCTGGTAAAGCTGCCGCAAATCGATATTCTCCACCTTCTTATCCCGAAGCATCAATTCTTTCACTGCCTCTGATGCGGGCATCCCCTCAAATAAAATCCGGTTAACCTGTTCAATGATCGGCATGCTCACCTGGTATTTCTGAGAAAGAGCATAGCCTGCCTTTGCGGAGTAAACGCCTTCCACTACCATCTTGACTTCTTTCATGGCTTCTTCCATGGAAGCCCCCTGTCCAATCAAAATTCCGGCTCTGCGGTTCCTGGAATGCATGGAAGCGCAAGTGACAATCAGATCACCAATGCCGGTAAGTCCATAAAATGTCTCAATTCTTCCGCCCATACTAATACCCAGTCTGGCTATCTCCGCAATTCCTCTTGTGATCAGTGCCGCCTTAGTATTATCGCCGTATCCTAATCCATCCGCCATACCTGCCGCCAATGCAACAACATTTTTAAGAGCTGCGCCAAGTTCGATCCCAAGCACATCAGAACTGATATAAACCCGAAACACCGGACTCATAAATAAATTCTGAAGATATTCTGCTGTTTCCCGATCCTTAGAACCTACCACTATGGTTGTGGGAATTCCTTTTCCCACTTCCTCGGCATGAGAAGGCCCTGAAAGCACTGCCACATTCGCATCAGGGATTTCTTCTTCAATAATCTCTGATAAGGTCATCAGTGTTTTCTCTTCAATTCCCTTTGCTACATTTATAATCTTCTTTCCTTTTTCCACATAAGGCGCCATTTTTGCTGCTGTACTTCTTGTAAAAGGAGAAGGGACAGCAAGTACCAGCGCATCTTTTCCTCTGACGGCTGCTTCAAGATCCGTAGTAAATTCCATATCATCCTTAAGGATTACTCCGGGCAGCTTATCCTTCTGTTCATGACATTCTTTAAGCATCCGGATTTCTTCTTCCATAATCGACCATATAGTAATCTCATGTTGATTATTACCAAGCAGCCATGCCAGCGCCGTACCCCAGCTTCCTGCACCTATAATTCCAATCTTTGCCATTTCCTGTTCTCCTTTCCATGATCACTGCTTGTTCTTTTTGGTCAGGTAGGTCTTCCTCTCCTCGCCTTTTATAAGACGCTTTATATTTTCCCGATGTTTATAATAAGCAAGTATGGTCAAAAGTGCTGTGATAATATACATTTCGATCAGCACCTGCTGGGATGCACCGAAAACTCCCATCTGCCCGGTAACCACCATCTGAATCATTAAACCTGCATAAACCAACAGCGACCCAAGAGAAACATAATGTGTAGTAAAAAAGATTCCAAAGAAAACAATTACACCCATAACTATAAAATAAGGGTGAAAAGCAAGAATCAAACCTGCTGTCGCCGCAATCCCCTTTCCTCCCTTAAAATGAAGATAAAAAGGAAAATTGTGACCTAAAATTGCTCCGGCAGCCGCATAGAGTTTCAGTAAATAGATTTCGTTCGGATGTGTTTTGTCAAAAAGAACACTGCACAGAACGATAGCAAGAATGCATTTGATTATATCTCCGGCAAGAACAATAAGTCCTGCTTTCGTGCCAAGTACGCGCAAAGTGTTGGTGGTTCCTGCATTACCACTTCCATGCTCCCTAATATCAATCCCGTGAAGCTTACCATAAATAAATGCTGTCTGAAACAGACCAAATAAATAACCGATTACAATACAGATGATACGTTCCAAATCACTTTCCCTCATTTCTTTCTCTGATAATAAATTTCAGCGGAGTCCCCTTAAATCCAAAAGCTTCCCTGATCTGGTTTTCTATATATCTTGTATAAGAAAAATGCATCAGTTCCTTATCATTAACAAAAATAACAAATGTGGGCGGTTTTACACCTACCTGAGTAATGTAATAGAGGCGAAGCCTCTTCCCCTTATCTGAAGGAGGCTGCTGCATGGCTACCGCTTCGCTCATGATCTCATTGAGAACCCCGGTGGATATCCGCATGGCATGATTCTCGTGGACCATATCAATAAGATCATATAGCTTTGGAAGCCTCTGCCCTGTCACTGCGGATATATAAGTAATCTCCGCGTAAGGCATATAAGATAAAACATTTCGTATCTTCGCCGAATAACGGTTAACCGTCTTATTATCCTTCTCTATGGCATCCCACTTATTGACTGCAATGATTACCGCTTTCCCACGTTCATGCGCAATTCCTGCAATCTTTGCATCCTGCTCAGTAACTCCCTCTATGGCATCAATAAGCAGAATCACAACATCGGCTCTTTCAACAGCTCCTACTGTCCTCACGATCATATAACGTTCCAGTTCTTCTTTGATCTTATTCTTGCGCCGAAGGCCTGCTGTGTCAATAAAGATATAATCTTTTTTATTGTGTGTAACTGGCGTATCCACGGCATCACGGGTGGTGCCCGCAATATCTGATACAATCAGACGGTTCTCACCGATAAGCTTATTGATCAGGGAAGATTTTCCAACATTCGGCTTTCCAACGATTGCCACCCTGACAACATCCTCATCCTCTTCCTGATCACCGCCTTCTCCAAAATAAGAAATAACTTCATCCAGAAGATCACCTATCCCCAGTTGATTGGCTGCTGAGATTGGATGCGGTTCTCCGATTCCCAGGTTATAAAATTCGTAGGTATCTGCCATATATTTTTCATAATTATCAACTTTATTTACCACCAGCAAAATCGGTTTGTGAGAACGCCGCAGCATGTCCGCCACCTTGGAATCCGCATCTACTAATCCCTGTCTGACATCCACCATGAACAAGATCACATCCGCAGTATCTATGGCAATCTGTGCCTGTTCCCGCATCTGCGATAAGATCACATCGCTGCTGTCCGGCTCAATTCCTCCGGTATCAATCAGAGTAAACTGTCGGTCCAGCCATGAAACATCCGCATAAATTCTGTCTCTGGTGATTCCCGGTGTATCTTTAACAATTGAAATCCTCTGCCCTGCCAGTGCGTTGAATAATGTTGACTTACCAACATTCGGTCTTCCAACCACTGCAACAATAGGCTTTCTTTTTGTACTCATATTCTCCTCACTTCTCTTCTAAAACAGCTTCTACAAAGTCATATCCGCTTGATTTTACAATATCTATTTTTACTTGTAAAGTCTTTTCCATTTCATCTATTGTCACATCGTCTAGCAATACCCTTTCTCCGCTTCTCAGTACATTTTCAGGAAGTAAAAGTCTTTCTCCTAGTTCTTTCCCCTTTAACTGCCGTATGATATCTCCGCCTGTGAGAAGACCGGAAACAGTGATCATTTCACCGAAAAACTCATTGATAATCTCATATACCCGGATCTGCAGTCCCGGAACCGCTTCCATAAGCTGCTGTGCCATCCTTAAAATATATGGATACGCAAGCCTTCCGGTTGCCATGGACAATGTCCTTGGCTTCCCCTGCTTTCGCTCTGCTCGTTTTGGTTCTGTTTCCTTACGCTCTGCTTTCTGACCCCTTAACTCCTGCAATGCCTCCTCAAATTCGTTCAACAACAGTCTCAGCATTCCCACGCCGTTCTCAAGCTGAAGATATCCGTCATAGCTTTCTTCTTCCGGAAGCTCCCAGCCTGCAAGAATATACCATTCATCACTGGCGTGGACAAAATGAATTCCAAATCGTTCCATGCATTCCCGCTGAAAACCATGGATCAACGAAAGCACTTCCCTTGCCTCCTCACGCTCAAAAGGTTCCAGGGGATAAAGCCCCTCTCGATACTTCGAAAGCCCAACCGGAACTACCGACACACTTTCAAGGAGCGGTGCATACTCCATCAGTTTACGAATGCTATACACTAATTCCGTGCCATCATTCACACCTTTGCAAAGCACAATCTGACCGTTCATGGTAATTCCTGCTTCATATAGCATGTCCACCTTTTTAAGTGCTTCCCCAGCAAACCGGTTGTTTAGCATTTTACAGCGCAGCTCCGGATTCATTGTCTGAAAGGATATATTAATGGGCGACAAACGATATTTAATGATCCTTTCCATATCATGTTCCGACATATTGGTAAGAGTCACATAATTCCCTTGCAGAAAAGAAAGTCTGGAATCATCATCCTTAAAATAAAGTGTGTCCCTCATTCCTTGTGGCATCTGGTCAATAAAACAGAAAATGCATTTATTGTGACAGGAACGGTAATTGTCCAAAAGCCCGTTCTCAAACACAATCCCCAGGTCTTCATCCTCTTCCTTATCTACTTCCAAAAGCCATTGCTCTCCATCCGGCTTTTCGATCAGGATCTCAATATATTCATCTTCCACATAATATTGATAGTCAAAAATATCTTCTATTTCATTCTCATTGATAGAAATCAGTTTATCTCCTGGCTCTATTTCAAGCTCTGCCGCAATACTTCCATTAAGTACTTCTTTTATAACATGTCCCTTTTGATTTTTCTCACTCATACTCTATACACCATCGCTCTTTCCTAATCTATTTTACAAGAAATTCCTTGACGTGTCACTAACATAATGATATAAAATAAATTGATATTTTACTTAAGAATCATTGTGGAGGTTGTCATGCCAAACATCTCAGAACTGGAAGCTGCTATTCCTGTCGCGCCTTTAAAACTGATTGTTTTGGAATCGGCGGCAAAATTAGGAAGCAGTGTCAACACTCATCTTGTAAATTTCAGAAGAGAAATTAAAAATATAGCCAAAAATGATCCTGCCTTTGAAGGGTATGTTTCTAATAATTATATTTTAGGAACTTCCTGTTATCGTTTCGGCTCCGGAGAGGGAAAAGCTGTGATTTCTGAATCTGTCAGAGGAAAAGATCTTTTTATTCTTGTGGACGTATGCAATCATAGCATTTCTTATACAATGAATGGTTATACCAATTATAAATCCCCTGATGACCATTACCAGGATCTGAAACGTGTGATTTCCGCTGCTAACGGCAAAGCCCACCGTATCAACGTGATCATGCCTTTCCTGTACGAAGGAAGACAGCACAAAAGGAATGGCAGAGAGTCCCTTGACTGTGCTTATGCCATTGAAGAGTTAAGTAATATGGGAGTAAGCAATTTTATTACTTTCGATGCTCATGATCCCAGAGTCCAAAATGCGGAACCGCTGTGTGGATTTGACAATTTTACACCGCCCTATCAGTTCATAAGGGCGCTTCTTCGCACCGATGACAGTCTTTTAATCGACAAAGAACACCTGATTGTCATCAGTCCTGATGAAGGAGCTCTTGACCGGGCTGTCTACTTCGCAAATGTTTTAGGCGTAGATACCGGAATGTTTTACAAACGGCGCGATTACTCCACCATCGTAAACGGAAAGAACCCCATTGTTGCACATGAATTTCTGGGAGATAATATTGACGGCAAAGATGTGATCATTATTGACGATATGATTTCCTCCGGTGGAAGCAT
This sequence comes from uncultured Lachnospiraceae bacterium, assembly GCA_947174495.1. GTDB lineage: Bacteria > Bacillota > Clostridia > Lachnospirales > Lachnospiraceae > Suilimivivens. Next base: position 6,649 of record CAMWJC010000028.1, read on the forward strand.
GATTGACACTGCCAAGCAATTAAAGGCAATGAATGCCAAACATGTTTACATATGCTGTACCTTTGGTTTGTTTACGGATGGTCTTGACCGTTTTGATGAGGCTTACGAAAAATGCTACTTTGACAAAATTGTTACCACAAATCTCACATATCAGCGTGCGGAGCTCAAATCCCGCCCTTACTATGTAGAAGCCGATATGAGCAAATTCCTTGCTTCTATCATCGACTTTATGAACCATGATTCTTCTATGTCAAATGTGTACACACCCACTGATAAGATTCATGAGTTCCTTGCAAGATATAATAATCGGGAAGATATTTCCCAAATGGACTCTTGATTTTGTTCATTAAATTAACGTTTAGCTGAGGTAGGGACTGAGTCATTTCAGCTTTCTGTGGCGATAGCGCCTTTCGGGATTTTGGGAACCCGGCCGTCACAAATGCCTATTAACTGCCCAGAGCCGAAACTCATACCCTGAATAATAGTTTCTATAAGACGAAATTATTTGTTCAGGGTATTTCGGACAACGTCTCTGGGCAGCAGCATTTTTGTGACAGCCGTTTCTCCAAAATCCATCGAAAGATCACTATAAGCCATGCGAAAGCTGAAACGACTTCAGTTCCCCTGCTATCACTTATACTATCGGCTAAATATGCTAACCGTCAGACTTTGTGTGAATTATTCAACATAGCTTACGCACTTAGCATATTACTACTTCTCAGCGTAAATCGAAATTCCCCGTTTAAAAACAATGCGAAGAGCCTTTAAAATTTTTAGTGAAAAATCAAGAATCCGTCTTTCAGTAAATGTGCAGCCTGTTTTCTTTTGTTTGAACGTAGTGAGTTTGAAAACAGGCTGCTAATATCATTTCTGAAAGCGGATTCTTAGATTTTACCTAAAAATTTTATCAGCCAAGTATTGTTTTTAATCGGGGAATTTCTAATCACACTTAGAATAGTACCCTCGCTAACCATTAATTTAATGACACTTGCAAACTATCGCCCCCTACTTTGTAACGGCATTATAAATCATATCAACCGTATCAGAAATACTCATATCCCTTGTTATTGTTTTCTCAGGTATTACATTGGTATAATCTTTTTCCTTCCACCATCTTCTCATATCCTGTTCACCAAACTCTGCTCTATTAGGTTTGGTGGCATGCCGCCGCAATGTTTCTTCAAATGGCAGATCGTAATAGAAAGCAAAAATATCTGCGCCGTACTCTTTAACAGCTGTCTCAAATAAAGACTCATAAACTTCCGAATCCAATATCCCCTCTAAAATCGTTATATCCGAATTTTGCCTGCCGTATTTCAACAATTGTATAATCAATGGCAGAGCCTCCGCGTCTTTAGCATATAGCATTTGCAACCGTACCATATCCTGCGAGATTAACATGGTATTTCGCCCAAATCTCTTTTGCAATTCTTTTGATACTGTTGTTTTTCCACTGCCTGAATTTCCCCTTAATATTATAAGCTTGTGCATCACTATTCCTCCAGTCCGTGATAGTATAGAGATCTCAAACTTTGCTATTTTAATATCTCTCTGCAAAATTCAATCATATCCAGATATCCCATTCCTCTGTCCGTTGGTGTTGCCTGTGTTACAATCACTGCATTTTCATTCGGAATAACAGTGATACTTTGTCCTCCATATCCACGGCAGCCGTATTGCTCCTCCCATACCCACCATAAAAATCCATAATTGGGATTACATTTCAGCGGGGATACTGCCTGACGAACATAATTTTCGGATATGATCTGCTCTTTCCCATGCTTTCCGCCATTTAAAAAAAGCTGACCGATTTTCATCATATCTATTGCTGTCATCTTAAACTTCGTTTCATTGTCCGTCTCCGCATCATCTCCGACGCTGTAATATACACCACAGGGACTTTTATACCAGCGTTCGCTCTCAATTTCCAAAGGTGCAAATAAATTAGTATTTATAAAATCATACATATCTCCGCATGCCTGATCCAGAAGCTTTGCTAAAAGGATCACATCCCATTCCTTATAGTTATACCTTGTTCCCGGAATATCAGCAACTGCGCAATCCGCAATATACGAAATCCAGTTATCAGAGTTTCTGAGCTGCTTCATCATGGGACAATGATAATGAACCCCTCCATTCCAATAGATTCCTGAAGTCATTGTAAGCAAATGCCTGATCGTAATCATCCTGTGAAATGGCTCACGGCCTTCACTAAACTCATGAATATATTTATAAACTGGTTCATCTAAACCTTGTATCAATCCCTTATCCAACGCAATTCCTGTACATACCGACATAATACTTTTTGCCACCGAGGCAATTACATTTTTGCTTTGTTCATGAAAGCCATTATAGTAACAGCGTGCCAGAATTTCATTATCTTTGCACAGCAAAACACTGTTAACCTGACGATAATGATGACCTAATACATACGCATCTATTTTCGCTTCAATATCTGCATTCATTTTAAATACCTTCCTATAACAGAATCAGGATCATTCTTCAGTTCTGCAGGCGTTCCTGTCGCGATAATATTACCGCCTTCATTGCCTCCGCCTTGCCCCAATTCAATAATATAGTCACAATTTGAAAGCACATAAGAGTCATGCTCCGTTATGATAATGGAATTTCCCATATCAACCAGCTCATTCAGCAGACTCATAAGCTGTTCACTGTCACTAAATGAAAGCCCGGTTGTAGGCTCATCCAAAATGTACAATATACCTTTGCTGTTCTTGCCCTTTGATAATTCCTTTGCAAGCTTTATGCGCTGGCTTTCTCCGCCGGAAATCGTTGGCGTTGCCTGTCCTAATTTTATATATCCCATTCCCACACGCTGTAAGATTGCCAGCATGTTATCAATGGCTTTGTCCTTATCAGCAAAGAACCCCTTCGCTTCATCCACGCTCATCTCTAATACATCCCTGATATTCTTTCCATCAACGGTAATCTCCATAGCCTCCCGGATGTACCCGCTGCCGCCACACTCATCACAGTCAATATCAATGAAATTGCCAAATCCCACATGATAATGGAGAACACCGTCTCCTTTACACTTATGGCATCCTCCCTTGCTGTTTACGGAAAACATACCAGATGTATATCCCCGCTCTTTTGCCTGACCGCTTTGTGCAAACAAATTCCGCACACGATCAAAAATACCGGTGTAGGTAGCCGGACAGGAGGTTCTGCTTCTCCCAATCGGCCGCTGATCTATAATATAACAATGCCTGATATTATTTACTCCTGTCAATGTGACTTCCTTATCTACAGCTTGTTCCGGCCAGTCATCGTCCTCCTCATCCATGGTACATTTTGCTTTTAACTGTTCCTTCAATTTGGGGACTAAAGTATCTGCTATGAGACTTGATTTCCCACTGCCTGATACACCTGCCACTCCTACCATAACACCCAGCGGGATTCTGGCTGTTATATTTTTTAAATTGTGCAGTCTGGCTCCCGATATTGTCAGCATTTTTTCATTGTCAAGTTTTCTGTATTCTGTCTTCACTTTAAAACCAAGCTTATTTGACAAATATGGGGCAGTTTTTGAATCTGCACATTTCAAAAATTGATCATATCCCCCCTCAAAAACCTTAAAGCCTCCAAAATCACCTGCTTTAGGTCCCATATCAATAATATAGTCTGCCTCCCGCATAAAATTTTCGTCATGCTCTACCACAACAACCGTGTTTCCTGAATCCACCAGCCTTCGGATTATCCGTATCAGATTTTCTTTTTCAATCTCATGCAAGCCTATTGTAGGCTCATCAAACACAAAAATGATAGAATCCATCTCAGCAATAATATAGCTTGCCAGAAACAGACGTTGTATCTCACCGCCTGAAAGAGACGGTACCGGACGGGATAATGAGAGATGATAAAGCCCTACGTCAAACATACAGGAAAGCTTCGTAACGATTTCCTTTAACAGAGGATTATTTCCTTCATGATTTTCCTTTAAAAATTTAAGCAGATCGCCAATGTACATCCCTTCCAACTCATTGATGGTTTTGCCGCCAAACGTTGTATGAGAAGCCTGTTCACCAAGTCCTGTTCCGCCACATTTTGTGCATCTTTTTTCTTCTATCATACCTGCGTCTTTTAACAAGCTTGCCAGTCTTCCGGAAGTTGATACGGAACCATTTGTAAGCATAGTGATCCATGGAATAAAACCGAAAAATTTTGACTTCCCGCCATCTCCATATTTCAGTAAGTCAATCTGTTCCTTTGTAAGATCGGACAATTTATCTTCCCATAAACTCATCCCATAATTTCCACAAAATTCCTCCAGCATATTTTTGGTTGAACTTCTTCTCCCTAATCCGCATGCAACTTCATAAATATGCTGGTTTTTATCTTCAAATATCTTGTCCGCGTCAATCCACTTTATTACACCCTTGCCCAGACATTTTACACACATTCCCTTAGGGGAATTTTTTTGGAACATGGCAATGTCCAAAGGCTGTCCGTCATTATATTCCGGCAGACGGCTTCCGTAATTGGCCAATAATGCCGCAAGTATAGCGCTTATTTTAGTCTTTGTCCCCACAGTGCTTCTCGGATTGGATTGACGGATAATTCTCTGTTCCACCGCAACTGTTGGGGAAATGCCGGTAATGCTGTCAAAAGCAGGAACAGTATCAACCATAAACTCCGTTCCTGAGAACATCAGATATCTTCTTTTTCCTTCCTCGTAAAGGGTATCAAATGCCAGGCTTGACTTCCCACTGCCTGACACTCCTGTGATAATTGTAAGCTTATGCTTTGGAATGCTTACATCAATTCCTTTTAAGTTATGTATTCTTGCATTTTTTATCTCTATACAACTGTTCATTGATGTTTTCCGCTCCCTGCGTGAAATTGAATACCCTGCCTCAAAACAAATACAAAGAGTTAAAGCATTGTTTTAAGTCAGGGTATTATAATCAACCGTACATAAAACTAACTATTATCCTGCAAACTTATTCCTTCCCATCCCAGCAATAAGTACACAGCTTGTCCTTATCAATCCCCACCGACTCGATCATATCATCCAGTCTGTGATAACGGAGAGATGTAAAATTAAGCTGAACGCCGATCCTCTTTACCATTTCCTGATATTCCGGTGTCTCCGGATTGGAATAAGCGCTTAAATTCACGTTCTTTCCATCCCCCTCCATCTCTTTGATGATCCGTCTGGTGATCAGATCCATCTCCGATGTGGAGCGGGAAAAGTTCAAGTATTTACATCCGTACAAAAGAGGCGGGCACGCCGGCCGGATATGTACCTCTCTGGCTCCGCTCTGATAAAGAAATTCCGTAGTCTCCCTAAGCTGCGTTCCCCGAACAATGGAATCATCAATAAGAAGAAGACTCTTATTTTGAATCAAATCATGAACCGGTATCAGCTTCATCTTGGCAATAAGATTTCTCTTACTTTGAATCGTAGGCATAAACGATCTGGGCCAAGTCGGTGTATACTTGATAAAGGGTCTGGAAAAAGGAATTCCCGACTCATTGGAGTATCCCACTGCATGGGCAATACCGGAATCCGGCACACCTGCCACATTATCCGGTGATACATCATCCCGCCTTGCCAAAAGAGCACCGCAATTGTAACGCATTTTTTCCACGCTGACTCCCTCGTAGGAAGAAGAAGGATAACCATAATAAATCCAGAGGAAAGTACATATTTTCATCTTACTTCCCGGTTTTACCAACGTCCGGACCTCCTCCGGAGTGATGATTGCCACCTCTCCAGGCCCTAACTCCCGCTCTTGGGTATATCCCAAATTCAGGTAAGCAAAGCTTTCAAAGGAAATGCAGTAGCCATCCTCCTTTTTGCCGATCGCCACCGGTGTCCTTCCCATCTTATCCCTGGCAGCATAAATTCCCTTTGGCGTAAGGAGCGCCAGCGTCAGCGAACCATCAATCAACTCCTGAGCATAAGTGATTCCCTCGATCAGATTATCCTTCTGATTGATAATCGCCGCCACCAACTCCGTGGCATTGATATCACCTCCGCTCATCTCCAAAAAATGAGCATGTCCCATGGTAAAGATCTTCTCAACAATCTCGTCTATATTGTTAATCTTTCCCACCGTCATAATGGCATAGGTGCCATGATGGGAACGCACCAAAAGAGGCTGAGGCTCATAATCGGAAATACAGCCAATTCCCATATTTCCATGCATCTCATTGACATCCTTATCGAACTTGGTACGAAAAGGGGAATTCTCAATGTTGTGAATTGCCCGGTCAAAGCCATTCTCACTACTATAGACTGCCATTCCCGCTCTTCTTGTCCCCAGGTGAGAATGATAGTCTGTACCAAAAAATAAATCAAATACACAGTCCTTTTTCAGGGCTGCTCCAAAAAAACCACCCAAAATATACTCCTCCGTCTAAACATTAATCTCTGCTTTTATTCCAAGAAGTTCCTTATTTTCCTGAAGAATCGGCTGTATCACCTTTGCAAGGAAGCTTTCAACCTGCTCTCTGGAACGTCCCACATACCTTGAAGGCTCCATGGTCTTTTTCAGGTCTTCCAGCGTCATATTAAATGCCGGATCCTCTGCAATCAATTCCAGAAGATTATTTTCTTTTCCTTCTTCCTTAACATTTTTTCCGGCCATCATGGAAAGCTCACGAATCCTTTCGTGAAGCTCCTGCCTGTTTCCGCCCATCTTCACGGCATCCATCATAATATTCTCGGTTGCCATGAAAGGCAGTTCACTTAACATGTGCTTCTCAATTACCTTGGGATACACTACCAGTCCATCCACTACGTTCAGGCATAGATCCAAAATTCCATCAATTGCAAGAAAGCCCTCCGGAATAGAAAGCCGCTTATTTGCTGAATCGTCCAAAGTTCTCTCAAACCACTGTGTCGCCGAAGTAATCGCCGGATTCAATGCGTCGATCATCACATATCTGGAAAGAGAAGCAATCCTCTCACTTCTCATAGGGTTTCTCTTATATGCCATGGCGGAAGAACCGATCTGGCTCTTCTCAAAAGGCTCCTCTACTTCCTTAAGATGCTGCAAAAGCCGGATATCGTTTGACATCTTATGAGCGCTTGCCGCAATGCCCGCAAGTACATTTGCCACTCTGGTATCCACCTTTCGGGAATAAGTCTGTCCAGACACCGGATAACACTCCTTAAAGCCCATCTTCTCTGCAATCATAGGATCGATCTTATCAATAGTCTCCTGATCTCCGTCAAACAATTCCAAAAAGGAAGCCTGGGTTCCCGTCGTTCCTTTGGAACCAAGCAGCTTCATACCGGAAAGTACATGGTCAAGATCTTCCAGATCCAGACAAAACTCCTGCATCCAGAGAGTCGCTCTCTTTCCCACCGTAGTAGGCTGCGCAGGCTGAAAATGGGTAAATGCAAGGGTCGGCTGGGATTTATACTTATCCGCAAAATCCGATAGCTCCTTTAAAACATTAACCAGTTTCTTTTTTACCAGTTTCAGTGCCTTGGTCATTACAATAATGTCTGTGTTATCACCCACATAACAGCTTGTGGCGCCTAAGTGAATAATACCAGCTGCCTTGGGGCACTGCTGCCCGTAAGCATAAACATGGCTCATCACATCATGCCGCACTTCTTTTTCCCTGGCTTTTGCCACATCGTAATTGATATCATCGGCATGCTCGCGAAGCTCTTCGATCTGCTCCATAGTGATTACCGGCTTGCCGTTCTGGGACAGCCCCAGTTCCATTTCCGTCTCGGCAAGTGCGATCCAAAGCTTTCTCCAGGTCCTGAATTTCATATCCGGTGAAAAAATATACTGCATCTCTTTGCTGGCGTAACGCTCCGACAAAGGACTTACGTATTTATCTGTACTCATAAGTTAAAATCTCCTATCCGGCTGCTTGTCACGCGCCGTTTCCTTTACTGATCAAACTCTTTCCGCCCCGCCTATTTGCTTTGCCTTATGCCAGACCCAAACGTTTAAATACTTCGTTGTATGCTTCTTCTACATTCCCGAGATCTCTGCGGAAACGGTCTTTATCCAGTTTCTCGTTGGTATTCACATCCCACAAACGGCAGGTATCTGGTGATGTTTCATCCGCAAGAAGAATCTCTCCGTGGAAACGGCCAAATTCGATTTTAAAATCAATAAGCTTAATATCAGCCTGAAGGAAGTATGCTTTTAAAACTTCATTCACCTTAAATGCGTATTTCTTAATAGTCTCGATTTCCTCCCAGGTTGCAAGCTCAAGCGCAACTGCAAAGTAGCTGTTGATCAGCGGATCGCCCAGCTCATCATTCTTATAACTGAATTCAATAGTAGGCTCTTTAAAAGGAGTTCCCTCTGGCACGCCCAGACGCTTGGAAAAGCTTCCTGCCGCCACATTACGGATAATAACCTCAAGGGGTACGATCTCCACCTTCTTTACCGCAGTCTCTCTGTCACTCAATTCCTCGATCAGATGAGTAGGCACCCCTTCCTTCTCAAGAAGCTTAAAAACGTGATTTGTCATGCGGTTATTGATCACACCTTTGCCTACGATCGTTCCTTTCTTTTCCCCGTTAAAGGCTGTTGCATCATCCTTATAGTCCACAATGACTACATCCGGATCGTCTGTTGCAAACACTTTCTTTGCCTTTCCTTCATAAAGCTGCTCTAATTTTTTCATGGTTCCTCCATTCTGCCGCCCTGCGGCTGTATAAAATTTTTATGCCCCAGAATCTTGACATCTTCACATCCGTTCATAACAAACGCTGCCACGCTTTGCGAGCCAGCTTATTGTAATAAAACCGTTCCAAATACAGTCACATGCTATCACGCTGAAAAAGAGAAGTCAAGGACAAATCTATGCTCCAAAACTGCCCATTCATCATTCTTATAACAATCAAAATTATTAATTGTGTTGTTGCTCTTTTTCGATACTTGCATACTGTGCAACAATATCCAGTATCTCTTTGGCATATTCTGGATACTTATCCACCAGATCCTTAATTTCTGCCTGTGCTTTTCCCGCAATCACTTCTCTGTTGTAATCCATCCGTCTTCTTAAGGACTGTCTGCGAATGATCAGATTGTGCCGGATCTCCACCATTTCCTTTTTGTCAAGAATAGCCTGGGTCTGATGCAGCCATATCATGGGATCCTTTACCTGATAGCGGCGCAGTATATGCAAAAGCTCTTTCTGGCAAATATCCAATTCCCGCTCTGCATCCTGATAGTTCTTCCGCTCTTCTTTTTCTTCCATATATTGCATCCAGCTCTTTCCTAATTCACCGGCGCTCGAAACATTATATTTCATATAAAGATAATCCAGAAGATGGGTATTATTTACATAGCGGATTTTCACTGTATTCTGAAGCCGGATAATTCTTCCGATTCCATTTTCAACCTGCTTAAGTTCTCGCACTCCGTCATTGTGCTTCGTAAAAATAACCGTGATCGTCGCCGCACCCACCGCCGCTGCTGCCAAGTATCCAAGCTTTGTATTCATCCGGAAACCAAACTGTAGAACCAAAAGAATCAAAATGCATACAACCAGTGCCGCTGTACAAACGATGGTCATGGATCTGGTATCCTCGATAACGCGCAACAGCTCTCGTTTCCGAAAGAAATAGGCCTGTTTTTCTCCATCAAGTTTCCGAAGATCACGCTTTACCAGTTCCTGATATTCCTCCGCCTGGTTCAACTTTTCAAGGCCTTCCTGCACCTCCTCTTCCAGGCGTTCCATCTGTCGGAATTTTTCTTCATCCATCCGGTTTTTCCGCTCTTTATAACCGGACTGCTGTAATTCCAGAGCCTCAATTTTTCTGGCGCTGTCTTCCAAAGCTGCTTTGGGTTCCGGAGGAAGAGCCTCGATTTCCTCCATATCCTTCAAATACGAAGTAACCATATTATATTCAAACTGAAGATTTTCAAGTTCTTTCGAAGCTTCTGCAATCTGCTCCAGACAGCCCTTTACATACTCCCGTCTCTGTTTGCGATCTTTAATCTGAAGATCATCTCTGTTATAGACAATCTCATTCCAATCTCCAGTTTCATATTCCGGCTCAATTGTTCTCTTTTTTAAATGCAATAACTTCTTTATTAAGCCCATCCTAAGCCTCCACAAGCTGACGATATTCATTTTTCAGCTCTGATATGATCTTATCAATTTCTTCATAATAAGAAGATACATTTCCTTCTTCCTTGTAAATCTTAAGTGCCGACAACATCCTGTTTTCCTGCGATGCTTCAAACTGCCCTCTGGCATCCATCAATTTCTTTTCCACAAGCATGGACAATTCATGGTACTCCCCATGCTCCGCAATAAAAGCAATATATGCCTCATCACGCAGGAAAAGCCGTTTGGCAGCAAGAAAGGAAATTCCTGACTCAGTATTACCTGTCATATCATACGCCCTTTTAAAATATTTTGCTGCCATGTCAAACATGAAAAACCCGGCATACGCCACTCCCATATTGTGGCAAATCAATGGCTTTAATGCGCTTTCCGTCTCTGGAAGCTCCCTCACCAGCCGATCATACTCTTCCAATGCCAGATAATATCTGCGGTTTTTCATAAGAAAGTCTGCCTGTTTTTTTCGTCGTTCAAAATCATTCAGTCCCACACTTCCCTGAAGAACCTCTTCAATCTTCGCCTTCTCCTGGGTTGTGCAAAAATTTACATAATCCAATATAGTGCTGACAAAAATCCCCGGCTGGCATCCTCTTTGAAACAACGTAAGAAGCTGATGACTCAGTTCTGTAAGCCCGCATTCACGATCCAACCACTCCGCCAGTTCTTTGTCCATCACATCATTGTCTATCATAAAAGGATTGCTTGCAAACAGATAGCACAGTTCTTCCACACAATATACATTCACGCACATGCTGTTGAAATGATATGGTTTCTTTGCATATCTTCCAATGCATAATATCATCCTGCCCAAAACAAAATCTCCCTTCCGCTACACCTGTATTGTGGAGGACCATGCCTTCCCACTGGAAGGAAACAATTCTCCAAAACCCAGATCCTCTATGGTAACCGATGCCTGATTTACATCTGTCATTTCAATATGAATATTCAGCCTGGTAGCTCCCCTGGGCCGATCCGGAATTCCTGGAAGATGTACTGACCGCTCTAAAACACCGCTTCCAGTTAACGGAGTTATCAGAAAGTCTACCGTATTTCCGCTTTCCAAAATAATATCAAATTCTGATGCCGCTTCATACCAGTTAGTTCCTGCATCCAGAATCGCATAATAAGAATCTTCTCCCCTTCGTAAAGCTTTCATTCCAATATTGGATTTTAACTTGTCAGCCCCCAGATATACATATCTTTTCCACTCTTCACCGGGATTTAATCTTTCCACCATAGCATAGCAGGCACCTTTACTGTACAGATTATTTCCCTGGAACACCCTTCTGTTCCTGCACAGAACCTTGAGAGATTCCTTTGCCCAACCTTCTTTAAATCCATCTCCCAATAAAAAGACTGTTGAAACCACTCCCCCATCAAGAGCTTCCTGTACTGTGTGGCCAAACAGCAGATCCAATTCCTGCTTCTGCCGTTCACATTCCTCCTCATTTTCCGACCACACCCGTCTTAATATATCGGGGAACTCTTCCTGACTGATCAATACCACCTTAGGCGTAGTTCTCTGATTACATTCCAGCCGCAGCATTCTCAGTTCGGTATTATATTCAAATATCACCACATCATTCTTCCGCAGTTCACTGTCCTGATGCAGGGTGTATGCATAAAAACTTTCCAGATGATTCTGAAAGCATATGTTCTTTGTCTTAAGCTGAAGCCCTGCTGCCACCCTTGAAAGTACATCCACCATACGGGGCGTCAGTTCATCAACTGTAAACATAAGTGCATCTATCTGATATAAAGATAAACGAATATTAAGGAGAGAAAGGCTTCTCTTCACAAACAGCGTAAGAAGTGCAACCGGATCAAAAGCTTCCCCCTCCACGAGCACATCTTCTCCCCTCTGGGCAAGCATCAAAAGATCCTCAACCAAAATTCCTTCCTCTTCTTTTGCAAATTTAACCGCTTCCCTTCCATAATACCATTGTCCCACACCGGCTCTTTTACACAGCACCATCGGAATATTATATTGTTCTGTACCGGTCACTGCGGAAACAGTCTCAGGCTCAGGCTGTATTTCGTCTGTGCCGCAATAACTGATCTGTGCAAACTGATGCCCCAGATCATACCCAAGTATAATCCCTTTTCCGTTTCTTTTTCCGTTTCCATCCTTCTGGTTCTGAAACATATTCTCTGACCATGCCCTTCTATATCATCCGAAAGAATTCTTTCATGAGATAATCATACTCAAAATAATCATTCAAAAGATTCTCCATGGTATCATAATCATGTAGATTTCTCCCTATTGCAATATCATTAACCAGATTATAGCGGTTTTCCTTCTGGTCAATTCCCGTTTCATTCCGGCTTAGAGTCCCACTCTCTGTAAGCTGCTCCCGCGTTCCTTCCACCTCTGTGATATAGTATTGGAGCCTCTCTCCAAAGAAAAGTATGAACTGTTTGACACATATCCCACCAAACATATCCTTCATATCTTCCTTTTCATATTCCCCTTCTGTCTGCCCGTCTTTCTCAAGCAGATAATGAATTACCGCGCGGCTTCCCTCTTTTACGTGGTACTCTACCATAGTTTTATCCGCAAATTGACGCATGAAAACAATATTATCCGCATATTCCCTGAAATAAGGAAAATATCTGCCCTCTTCAATAATCTCTCTCAGAAAAACCAAAAGCCACCTGGATATGTTCTCATCTACAAGCTTCTTGTTCTCTGCATAATATCTGGTATAAGCAAGCTTACATACCAGGGGAATTTCTTCTCTCCGCTCAATGACTCTCTGCATATCTTCCAGCACAAAGTCCTCGGTTATCTTATCCTTCACGAAATAATCATAAGCACACTGCGCAAGAAAAGCCATTTCCACCGAGCTTTTCGCCCCTCCGGATATGTATCTTCTAAAGATGGAAGTCTTTTCACCGATATGAGCACCGGTGTAGAGCATCTGAACCAGAATGCGTTCACTCAAATCATAGTCATCAATTCCAAAGCTCTCTGCCGCTTTCCAGATATCCCGCATTTCCTTAGTGGTTCCTTTAAAAAAGCGACACAAGTAAATCAACAGATTTTCATCATATTTCCCAGCTCGAAATGCCATGAACGCAAGCGCTGTCAAAACTTCATCCTCTACCATTCCATCTAACGCCATAAGCCTGCTGCAAAGCTTTACGATAATCTTTGCTTCTATACCTTCTCCGCCCCGTCGCATGATCCACTGATATGCCTTTTCGTACATTCCACGCATAACCATAATACGAACAATCTCTGCGAAGCAGCTTCCCTCCACCTGATCCGGCATCAGCTCCTGCAAATAATCATCCAGATTTGACATTTGGTCATGATCATAATAATACCTTACCAGCCGGATTCGAATCTCCTGCTGAAGCTCTTCAACCACCACAGGCGAATAGGTGATCCGCTTCATATACTCCACATTCTCGTCGGTAATGCCCGCGATTTCCCGCCCTCTTTCGCAAAACCACAAATCAAAATGCTCATTGACATTTGCATATGGCGCCGCCATTGCCGCCAGCTTGTCCGGCACCAACAGCCGCTCCAATGTATACTCATCTTCCCTGCAAAACCGATTTCCGTTTTTATCCTCCAAAAGCAGTTTGACATCATTTCCATAAACCGGCAGATAAATTTCCTGACCACTCATAGAAATAATGGTCTCTTCCTTTTCTTTCTCATAAACCAGAATGATCCTGCGAATATCTTTTCGCTGCACCGTAAGACGGTGAACAAACAACGCCTCTATCATCCCGGAAGCCGTTTCCGGTGTAATCATCACCGGCGTAATCAAATTCCGATAAAGGTATGCCAGGTACTGATTGCTTTTACCTTTCAAAATTTGAAATACCATAAACCGCTCGATCTGTTCTTTGTAGCTTTCATATAATTCCGGGAACTCTCCCCTGTTCCTATATACATAGAAGTATAGATAAGAATTGTGTAGAGTATCCAGGTTGCTGTCAAAAGCAAAATACATCAACACGATTTTGGGTATGTTTTTGTTTGCCTGCAAGTCAACGGACATCATGTAATATTCATACAGCCTTGTGATGCGCAGTTCCTTTTCAATACCCTTTTCATACCACAAAAAGGCTTCACTGTCCGTCTTATTCCCCTTAATAAGAAGCGTACAGATTGCCTGAAGCACTTCGTCACTGGGGATCACGGTATAACAGCTTTTTAAAATCGTAAACAGCCGCTGTGAATAATTTTTTTGTCTTCCTGCCAGATATATAATCTGTGTAATGACCTCCGGTGTCAACATTTCTTTTTTGGCCGCATAAGACAAAATCTGCAGTTCAAAATTCTCCAACCGCATAAGCATAGCCGGATTTGCCATAAGCAGATTCCATGCCTCGATGTAGATGACCGGACTGCTGCACCCCTGCCTGCACTGTTCTTCCAAAATAAGCCATTTTCTGGATGGACTCCTTGTATAGTCCTCTGATAAATATAGAAGCAGCCATGCTATACGCCAGTTATGATCATTCTGGGTAAAAATACGCTCCACCTGACCTGCCACTTCGTCAATATAGCTTCCGCTCCGATCAATCAGCGTTGTAAGGTAGAGATAATAACTGTAAAGCGTGGGGTCAAAGCTCTCCCCCATCATTTCTCTTGCCTGGTCCAAATGCCATTTAGCCTCGTTAAGACGCTCCTGTGTGAGTAGAAGTTGCACCTGGAACAGCCGAAACGCAACATCATGACCATCCAAATCAACCAGACGGTTAATCAGAGCCTCTGTCTCCTTCATCCACGAGGCTGAACTGATCTTTTTTGCCCGAAACGCTTCATAATACTGCATCAGTTCCATTATGTTATGTCTTTTCTGCCTGCGTATCCCGGATAGCTTTGCAGTCACAGGACTGTTCACCACAATAATATCAGCAGAGAGTGACACATAAGGATTGTATATCCTAATCTTTCCGTAATTCTTACCTCCGTGAAGTCTTTCACCTGCAACATAAAAAGGCAGACGACAGGTATTTCCCAAAAAATCTTCCTCCCGGATTACCTCTTTTTCCAGAATCAGAAAATCTCCTTCCGCCTCCAAAAATAACTCTGAATACCCCCAACCGTTCCTGTTAATGATAAGTCTGCTCTCCACCGTATCTTTCGGATTATCAATTCTAATTTCCGACTCTTCCAGTAAAAACTCTACTTTTTGCTTTTTCCGAACCTCAAGCAGAAACTCTTCTACGTTCTGTTCTCTTCGTTCTCCGCCGACTAGTCCACGATATACAGGATAGTATTGCCTGTCAGCACCTGCAAACACTCTGTAAAAGTCTTTTGAATAAAAAAGATTTACGGCTTCATCCCAATTTGTCCTGGCAAGATTTGCAAAATGAAACAAATTCTTTATATTCCCTAACTCAGATTCCAATTCTCTTTCCACGATGGTTACCGTGTAGGGAATATAATATTCTCCCTGATTGGATATAATGCGGAATTCCCCTTTAAGCTGATCCCCTTCGGTCATTCCTTCCGTATAAAACCGATATCCAATCTCTTCCTCATTTCCGGAAAACCGACTGGTAAGACACTGCATTTTCAGTCTACTTGAAGACACGATTCCTTCTGTCAATTGATTCTCCGGTCCAAAAATTGTAAAACTACCTTCATAATCTTCATTTTCCTGAAGTGCTAATTCAATCACCGGACTGGAAAAGTCCAAAGAGCGAACATCATTATTAAAATTTCCTTCTAAGATTCTGTCAATTGCTTCCCGCACTCTTTTGTTCCTCCGGCTGTCTGTTTTCTTACGTGTCAATTCATGATAATCCGACAGATCGAATTACCTAAAAACCCATAATTAGTATACCATCACCAGGGGGGCTTTCGCAATCAAAAATAACCACAAGAATCAGACCAAAAAATGTTGCACTTATATTTATTTCCGCATTATACTGATGATAACGGACTATACCTAATAGTGTCAAAAGCATACGATCGGAGGCCAAAATGATTTCTTTTGAAAATGATTATACAACAGGCGCGCATCCAAAACTTTTAGAACGCCTTTTGAAAACAAATCTGGAAGCATTATCCGGATATGGCAGCGACCCCTACTGTGAAAGCGCATGCCAAAAGATCCGCACTGCCTGTTCCTGTCCGGATGCGGATATTCTTTTTTTGACAGGCGGAACACAGACTAATTCCATAATCATATCCTCACTGCTGAAGGAATATGAGGGAGTTCTTTCCGCCCAAACCGGACATGTAAATACCCACGAAGCCGGAGCCATCGAAAGCACTGGTCACAAGGTGCTCTCTCTCCCACATTTGGATGGAAAGATACAGTCAAATCTTTTGGAACAGTACCTACAGCAGTTTTATCAAGATGCCAACCATGAACATATGGTATTTCCCGGTATGCTCTATATTTCCCATCCCACGGAGTATGGAACCCTGTACTCCAAAAAGGAACTAACAGATCTGTACCGCATATGCCAGTACTATCAAATTCCACTGTTCATCGACGGGGCCAGACTGGGATACGGCCTGATGAGCCGTGATACCGATGTAACGCTTCCTGATCTTGCAGCATTATGTGATGTATTTTATATCGGCGGCACCAAGGTAGGTGCTCTCTGCGGCGAGGCAGTAGTTTTTCCAAAACACAATATGCCGGAACACTTTTTAACCATGGTCAAGCGGCGCGGCGCTCTATTGGCAAAAGGCAGACTTCTCGGTATTCAGTTTGATGCTCTTTTTACCAATAATCTTTATTTTGAAATAAGCAGACATGCCATAGATATGGCACAGCAGCTGAAAGACATTTTTAAAGAAAACAAGATTCCGTTTTATCTGGAATCCCCAACCAATCAACAATTTGTCATTCTGGAAAATGATCAAATGGAAAAACTTCAAAAAAATATTCGTTTCAGTTTCTGGGAAAAGATTGATGAAAATCACACTGTGGTACGCTTTGTCACAAGCTGGTCCACTACACAGGAGGACTTGAGTGTACTTGCGCAAGCTCTCATGAAGATATAACACGTCAAGCATCACTATTGTTCATTAATAGATTGTACGATGCCTATCTCTTCTGCGCGCTTTTCCAGCGGAATAACCAAGTCTTAAAATCTCTTTTATGTTTTTAATGAAATTACTATCTAATGTTTTGGAGTTGACACAATAAATTAACGTTTAACTTGGGTATGCATATGCGAAACGTCCGCTCAGATGAAAAGAAATCCTTTCGTCAACACGCTCGATAAAGCGTTCGCGAATTGTTTCCTCAAGGATTTCTTTTCATCTGAGCTGGGTTGTTGAATGACGCAAAGCCCAATTAACCGCCTCGCTAAGGTCGAATGTTCCACTCTTTAGCAAATAGCCAGACAGTGGGTTAGGCGACTATAGTGGAATCATTAGCTGGTTTCTCGTTAGCCAATAATTTAACCCGGATAGAATCAAATTCTAAAGGAACCCTTCAAAAAGCGTTGGTGCTTAACGAGGTTCCTAACGAGTTTAGCACCATTACGCTTTTTGTAGAACGAGAGTGGGGTGACGTAGAATTTGATTCTATCCGGGTTTTCTTATTTCTATTTGAAACTCAGCTAAACGTTAATTTATCAAATCATGGTTCCGCAATTCTGCTGACTCCCACATAAATATTTGAAATACTGTACCATGTTGGGAAATCTACTATTCCGTTTTGCGGAAGATTAAAAATTCCCTGAAAGGTTCTTACTGCCTGTGCAGTTGCCGGTCCAAAAATACCGTCTGCCGATACCTTCGGTATTGCCGGATAATTCTGCGCAATTCTGTTTAGCTGTTGCTGCATCTGGCGCACCTTATCCCCTGACGAACCGACGGTCAGATTATATCCCGGCCAGGAAGAGGGAACTCCTGCAACACTTTCTGCCGTATTAATATACATATCCGCTCCATAATAGTAACGAATAATCTCAATTGCAGAATATCCTTCATCTCCCAAATATTTAGATCCCCACTGGCTAAGACCGTTACAGGTTACCCTCTGTCCGTCACAATAAGATGTAAAAATAGGCTGTCTGACTCCCGGTCTTGAAAGGTAGTTGTTAAATATACTGTCCACCAATCTGCCGATGTTAGAATAGATATTTCGTCCCCTTATCCATTTCTGATCGTAGGCGGTAGAGGAGGTAATCGTAAAATTGTAGCCCCTGTTTCGGTACCATTCCGTATATACCCTGTTTAAGGTAAAGGACATAATGGCAAGTACATTAGCATAAATCGAAGCTTCCGGCCATGTAGCGTAAATTTCCGAGGAAGCTACATTCTTGATGTAATCCCGGTATTTCACGTAATAATTAGAGGCTGTGCTATCATCTGGAACACCGTCATGTACGATCACATATTCCGGTACAACTACCCGGCTTAATACGATCTCGCCGCTCTCATCCACCGGTTTTATCTCATCCTCCGGAATCTTGGGCGGATACTCTCCATACAGCGTGTGATCCGGAATAACGATCACTTCTTCTTCCTGCGAGGGAGCTGTCTCTAAAGGTGTCATCTGTATGGGCTGTAATGCCGTCACATCCGGCAGAATTTCCGTTCCTGATACCATGACCGATTCATAACCGGGTGCATCCACCTGGATATTATATTCAGAATATGGCTGATTCTCTTGTTCAGGCTCCATACTATACTCAAGGGGCGGCGCCGGAAGTTCAATGACTGCTGTCTGCCCCGAAGAATCCGTCTTCAATTGCTCCACGGTCACACCCGGAACTCCGGTATAAGAAATGGTCACGGTTGCATCCGAAACAGGAATCAGCCCCAGTGAGGAGGTCACATTAATCTGGAGCTGTCCCAGACTCTGCGCGCCCGCCTGCGCATTATTAGAATTATTTTCAGGCATAAAAATACCTCTGCACATATACTTAACATATAGTATGCAGAGGTATCCCTCTAAGTGCTATTTCCTATTTGGTAAGAAGCATCATAATATCATTGCTTCTTGCTACAAACTTACTCATCGCCTCCGGATCAAGCGGTGCATGCTGCAAAAGCGCCAGATCATAAAGCTGCTCACAGATCATGCTCACATTCTGTCCCTCCGTGTTCTCCATAATATACTGAACAAGCGGATGATTTGAATTCAAGATCAGGGTCTCCCCTTCCTTACCAAAGCCGCCCATATCCATTCCCGGCATGGAATACATTTTCATCATATCCTGCATTCTTCTGCTTTCTTCCGATAATGTGACCATAGACGCAATCTTCTTGTTTTTCAGCTTTTCTACCTTGATGGTAATCTTATCCTTTTTCAGGACTTTCTTCATCACCTTGCTGATAGCTTCCGATGCTTCCTCTAATTCTTTTTCTGCCTTTTTGCTGGTTTTGGCCTTAAAGGAATCTGTCAGATCAGCATCAATTCTCTGGAATTTAATACCTTCGTTCTTAGCTTCCAACTGAGAAATGAAAGGCTGGTCAATATTATGAGTAAGGATCACCGCATCCATCTTAGCCGCTTTGAACATACTGATGTACTGACCCTGCTGCTGCTCATCCGTCACATAATAAATAACCTTTTCTTTCTTCTCCTCTTCCGCTTCATCATCAGCTGTGTTCTCATCCGTATCGCCGCTGACAACATTACCGTCTGCATCAACTACTTCCGGCTTATCATCGTTTTCTTCGTCTTTCTGCGATTCTTCCGATACCTCATCCGGATCCGTCTTGTTGACTTCCAGACATTCGGGAAGGGTCAAATATTTACCATCCAGATTCTTGAACAGAATGTAATCCGTCATCTTCTCGCAGAACTTGTCATCCTTCAGGCAGCCGAACTTGATAAAGGGACTGATGTCATCCCAGTATTTATCATATTCTTCTTTCTCTGTCTTGCACATACCGGAAAGCTTATCCGCCACCTTCTTTGTGATGTAATCGGAAATTTTCTTAACAAATCCGTCATTCTGCAAAGCGCTTCTTGACACGTTAAGAGGAAGATCCGGGCAATCGATCACTCCCTTAAGCAGCATCAGAAATTCCGGAATCACTTCCTTAATATTATCAGCAATGAATACCTGATTATTGTAAAGCTTGATCACACCTTCAATGGACTCATATTCCATATTGATTTTGGGAAAATACAAAATTCCCTTTAAGTTAAAAGGATAATCCATGTTAAGATGAATCCAGAACAAAGGCTCCTTATAATCCTGGAATACCTTGCGGTAAAACTCCAGATATTCCTCCTTGGTACAGTCATTGGGATGCTTCATCCATAGCGGGGTTGTCTCATTTAAAAGTTCAGGACGCTTTGTAATCTTGTAGCGAAGCTTGTCTTCTTCCTTTTCCGGCTTAAGTTCTTCCACTACCGTATCAGTATCCAGCTTCTCTTCCGCATCAATGATCTGTGTTTCCTTGGTATTATCTTTAGAGAGATAGATTTCCGTAGGCATAAAGGAACAATACTTCTTGATCACTTCCTTTGCCTTATACTCATTACAGAACTCCAACACATCCTCGTTAATGAACAGGGTGATCGTTGTCCCGACTTCCGGCTTGTCGCCTTCCTTCATATCAAACTCGGTTCCGCCGTCGCATTCCCAGTGTACCGCCTTTGCTCCTTCCTGCCAGGAAAGACTGTCGATATGCACCTCATCGGCAACCATAAATGCCGAGTAAAAGCCAAGTCCGAAATGACCGATGATCTGATCATCATTTGCCTTATCCTTATATTTCTCAATAAAATCCGTTGCTCCGGAAAAAGCAATCTGGTTGATATATTCCTCAACCTCATCCGCTGTCATACCGATACCGTTATCAATAAACTTCAGCGTTTTTTCTTCCGGATTGACAATCACCTGAATTTTTCCCTTATAGTCTTCCGGCAGCTGATATTCACCCATCATGTCCAACTTTTTCAGTTTGGTAATCGCGTCACATCCATTGGAGATCAGCTCTCTGAAAAAAATATCATGATCAGAATACAGCCATTTCTTGATAATCGGAAATATGTTTTCACTGTTAATTGATAAGTTTCCGTGTTTCTCTGCCACGATAAATCACTCCTTTTTCTATCTTTTATTTATTTCTTCTTTGTACGATCTTATTCTAAAAAACAGTGTAGTTCCCTTTCTGTTAAAAGTCAAGCAAAAATTAGCACTCATTTAAGATGAGTGCTAATAATTCATTCAAAATCCCGCATTTACGGGCTTTCCGCAATTCTAAAATTTTTATTAACTAAAGTATTGATTGAAAATATCAAAAAAATTGCTGGTCTTGACCTCTTCATTTTCAACGAAGGTAACTTCTTCCCACAATGGCTCGTTTATGGTTCTTGTAAGAGAAGTGATAAAAGCATCATATTCTTGTCCGAATACTTCCTCACGCCTCTTTTCCACAATTTTCACCTTATTGGCATCTGTCTCCTCCCTGTTAAAAGTGTTGATACATTTGATAATATTATATCCCTGCCGGGTTTCCACGATCTCGCTGATCTCACCGGTTTCCAGATTAAAAGCCGCCACCTCAAAAGCAGGATCCATCTCCCCTTTTCCGAAGGAAATGCTCCCCTTTTCACCTTCGCTGTACTGAAGGACCAATTCTTCAAAATCGCTGTCCTCCTGTCTTGCCTGTTCAAGAATATCTTCAATCTGGCGAAGAACATCCTGTCTTGCATTTTCGGAATATTCAATTTTTTTACCGGTTCCATCCCGGATATAGGTCTTGATCAGAACATATTGAACTGTAATATTTCTCGCCTCATCATCACTGATCTCAGGGTTGATATCCTTGATGATATATTCATATACTTTATTTGCAAGTGCAAATTCCGCATATAATTTGTTGATCATTTCTTCATCCACCTGAAGAACTTCTCTCTCCGTCTCATTCAGAGATAGAAAATATTCTTTTGCCGCTTCCTGCACTTTCTTAAGCTCATTTTCGTCCAGTGTCACGCCGTGCTTTTCGGCAAGCAGATTCATGGTTTTAATCTGTGCGAGCTGTGCAAGCACCGTTTCTTTTATATTTTCTTCCAGAGTCACGCCATCTAAATCTGTTTTCCAGATTTCCTTACCGAAAACGCTCTCGTACTGATCCTGCGTATTGGTCAGATAAACCATAATTTCCGGCAGCATACAGGACATGGTTTCTATGCGGAACACTTCATCCTTTTTAAATCCCGTATACAGCACCAGCTTGGTATCTGTGTCAGGCTTTTGACAGCCTCCCATTGATAGCAGAAAGAAAAGGCAAAAAAGTATAATAACTGTTCTTTTAAGCCTGTTCATGATCAAATCCCCTTAAGGATGCTTCTTGCAACACTGATGCCGTTTGCAGATGCCTGCTGCAGTCCTCTTGTCACTCCGGCACCGTCGCCGATTGCGCGAAGTCCCTTGATACTGGTCTCAAAATCCTTGTCCACAATAACACGATTGGAATAAAACTTCACTTCCACCCCGTAAAGCAACGTTTCGTCCGCCGCAATTCCCGGCGTGATCTTATCAAGCGCCAGAAGCATCTCCTCAATGTCCACCATAATTCTGTGCGGGAACACCAGGGAAAGATCTCCCGGTACCGCATCCTTGAGCGTCGGCATCAGATTATTACGGCACAGTCTTTCTTCCGTGGTTCTGCGCCCTCTTCGAAAATCCCCAAAAGTCTGCACCAGAATCTTACCGCCGCAAAGCATATTGGACAGCTGCGCAATATGCTTACCATACTCAATAGGCGTTTTGAAGGGTTTGGTAAAATTTTTGCTCACCAGAATTGCAAAGTTGGTATTACTTGTCTTATACTCTTTGGATTTGTAAGCATGACCGTTAACTACCGCCAGTCCGCCCTCATAGTATTCTGTTGCCACCTCTCCGGAAGGATTGGTACAGAAGGTTCTCACCTTATCATCAAAAGTAGGAGTATGATAAATCAGTTTTGCTTCATACAGATTTTCATTTAAAGTCTGCATGATCTCATCCCGAACCTCCACCCGGACACCGATATCTACCGTCCCCGGTCTCGTCTCGATTCCAATCTCCTTACACTTGTCCTTAAACCAGTCAGCGCCCTCTCTTCCTACTGCCGAAACGATCTCGTCTGCATAGTAAGTCTCGCCTTTATTTGTCTTTATTCCTTTTGCTCTTCCATCTTCTACCAGAATCTCATCCACCATCGTATTAAACAACAGTGTTACTCCCTGCTCTTCCAGATGATGTTGAAGCTTTTCGTAAATCTTGTAGCCTTCCTCCGTTCCCAGATGGCGGATGGGACATTCCACCAGTTTCAGGTTTGCCACGATTGCTTTCCTGCGGATCTCACGTATCTCCGCCTGCTTATCTACACCGTAGACAGCCGTATCCGCACCAAATTTCAGGTAAATATCATCCGATTCCTTGATCAGTTTTTCGGTCTCGTCATATCCGAGAATGGAAGGAAGATTTCCGCCCACATCCGGAGACAGAGAAAGCTTCCCATCAGAAAAAGCGCCTGCTCCCGCAAAGCCGGTGGTGATGGAACAGGGCTGACATCCTACGCACTGCTTCGTGATACGCTTGGGGCACTGTCTCTTTTCGATGGAACGCCCCTTTTCCACGATAAGAACTTTCAGATCTTTCTTTTTATCCATTAATTCGTAGGCACAAAAGATCCCGCCGGGACCGGCACCTATAATAATTACATCAAATTGATTTGGCATATTATCCCTCTTTTCTGTTTTACTTTACTCTTAGGATACCATAACTTCAATACTGCTTCCAGCATTTGTTTTGCATATGCGTATCTGATTTTCAATTTTTTCCGCCAATTCCGGTACATGAGAAATGATACCGATGAGCCGGTTCTTTTCCACCAAAGTCTGAAGTGTCAGGCAGGCCTGCTCCAGTGATTCTTCATCCAAGCTTCCAAAGCCTTCATCAATAAATAGTGTTTCCACACGGATTCCTCCGCTCCCCGCCTGCACCACGTCACTCATTCCCAGTGCCAGCGCCAATGATGCCTTAAAGCTTTCGCCTCCGGACAGTGTTTTGACGGAACGATATTTTCCCGTATAATAATCCATAACTTCAATTTCCAGATTATCCTTGCTTCTGCCGTCGCTTACCTGCTGCATGCGCCGCAGCTCATATCGTCCTCCGCTCATAAGGTGAAGTCTTATATTAGCCGCCTTTAAAATCTCTTCAAAATAAGAAGCAAGCACGTACTGCTCAAACACCAGCCGCTTCCTATTATTCCCATTTGCGGCATCATCCAGATCCTTCAGCAAACTGTATTTTTTCATAAGAGCAGATAACCGTTCCTGTTTTTCCTTCAGAGAAGCCAGACTCTTTTCTATCCTCTGTGTGCGGTTAGTAAGTTCCATCTGTCCGGCCAACAATGTCTTTTTCCACTCTTTGCTCTCTTCCAGCTTTCCCCGGATTTCCTGCAGATTTTCTTCCTTCATACCCTTCGTTTCTTTTTTCAGATGTGAAAGCATCTCATTATTGGCATGACATTCCTGCTTGAAATTTTGAATGGATTCCCGAAGCAGACGCAGCGTCTCCGAATCTGTGAGCGCCTCCCGGTAATCCTGTTCGTCAGAAAAGCCTGCCAGACGAAGCTGCTGCTCCCACTTTGTGCACAAGCTGTCTAATTCCTGTCTTTGAGCCTCCAGCTCCTCCTTTTGTCTGCCAAGAACATTGGATTTTTCTTTCAGAAGCGTTGCCGTCTGCTCATATTTCCTGATCTGTCTTTGAAAATCCTCCGCATCATACTTCTCCATATAATCCCCGAAAAGACTTTTCTCGTTCTGCAGTTTTTTCTCCAATTCCGCCTTTTTCCTGCCGCACTCACCGCATTGTCTGTCTAATTCTTCCGTTTTGGATAAATATGCAGTGGTTTTTCCGTGAAGCTCGATACGTTTCTGCTGTTTGCGTTCAAAAGCAGCTTTCAACACCCTGACCCTTTCCTCATCCGGCACATCCTGCTCCCGCTTCGCCGGGACAGGGTGGTGTGTGGACCCGCATACAGGACAAGGCATATCCGCTACAAGCTCTTCCCCCAAAATTCCCGCAATTCCGTGCCGGTACTGCCTGTCCGCCTGTTCATAAATTCTTTTTTCTGCCTCTTCTTCCTCTTCAGCCTGCAAATATTCTTTTTGCAGTTTACATAACTTATCTTTTTCCTTCTTATAACAGCTGATCAGTTCTTTCTCCTGCCCAAGTAGTTTACTCACTTCCTCCTCAAGCTGATAGGCCTTCTGCAGCTTTTCTCGACCTTCATATAGGAATTTTCCGTCTTCCTGCTGCTGTTCAAGCTGCCGGATCTCCTCTTCCCCCTTCCAGATCTGTTTTTCCAGATTAGTTACGTAACCTTGTACGGTCTGTTTGTGAGTTTCTTCCGTTCTGAGGGCTGCCGCTGCTTCCTGTCGTTCCAGCATTTTTTCTTTCCGGCGGTTCTCCTCAGTCTCCCCTTTCAGCTTTTCGCTTCTTGCTTTTTCTGCCTCCAACTTATCAAAAAGGCTTTTCGTCTTTTCCGCCTGAGCTGCCTGCTCTGTACATTTTTGAACCTGTTTTTCCGCCTTTTCATACTGCTTTCGGCTCTCCCTAAGCTCCTCCCGGCTTTCCTTAAGCTGTCGGTCCAAAATCTCCATAAGTCCTTCATAGTAGTAGCTTTCCGAGGATGTCAGTTCCTGCCACCGAAGAAGAACCGCTTCATCCATAAACAACCGGTCTCCCGAAAGCAGATCAATATCTTCGTCCATCTTATGCCGGCATTCCATCACCTGACGATAAACCAAGCCTGATCTTCCTTTCAGTGAGGCCGCCATCTTTTCGTACAAATCCGTTCCGAATATTTCTCTGAAAATTTTGGTTTTTTCACTTGGTGGCGCTGTCAACAATCTGGCAAACTCTCCCTGGGCAATCATGGATAACTGCTTAAACTGACGATAATCCAATCTGAGAAGCTCCTGAATCCGCCTTGTCACCTCATTCCCTCCCTCGACCTTTTTGCCGTTTGGTTCCGTGAGAATTGCCTTTTCTTTTTCTTTCGTCATGCCTACTTGGCGCTTCCTCGGACGCAGATACTCCGGATTCCTGTATATGGTATATTCCCTGCCGTCATGGGTCATGACCAGCTCCACGTAAGTGGGAACATCCGCAGCCGCGAAATCACTGCGCACACTACTTTTCTCCCGCATTCCGCCGCTCATATTCCCGTAAAGCGCATATGTAATGGCGTCAAAAACTGTGGTTTTTCCTGCTCCGGTCGGTCCTGTAATCAAAAATAATCCCCGCCTGTCAAGCGCGCCAAAGTCAATTTCCTGTTTTCCTTTATACGGCCCCCAGCCGCAGATTACCAGTCTGAGTGGTCTCACTTTTTACTTCCTTCCTGTCCTTCCAGTTCCTTTACCAATTCTTCCACTATCCTTTTTCCCTCTTCGTCAAGTGCCTTTTCCCGAACTTCCTGATAAAAGTCCTCAAACAAATCCAGTGCGTCCTTTTTCTCTGTCTGCATACGGCTTTCAGACACCTCATAATTCTTTTTTTCCCCATCCTGTCCGGATGGTTTTCTGACAATCTGCATAATATTTGGATAAACACTCCTCAGAGTTCCTATCGGATCGATCAATTCCCCCTGATCCCAAAGCTCCGCCTGTATGTAATCCTGCTTCTGCAGATCCTCCTGTCCTTTTGCCAGAAGTTCATTTAACTGCCCGCTGATCCTGCGCATTCGTCGCATGGGCCGAAGGGAAATCTGCTGTATCTCCAAAAGTCCCTGCTCGCTGATATCCACCAGCAGCACGCCCTTTTGTTGATGAATTTCTCCAAACGAATAAGAAAGCGGCGCCCCTGCATACCAGACGGATCTTTCCCCAATCTGCTGCTGCTTGTGAATATGTCCTAATGCCGTATAGTCAAAGCCCTCAAAAACAAAAGCCTCCACATTGTCAAGTCCGCCTACATGAATGGTGGTTTCACTGTCCGAAAGTTCTGGCGTTCTGCCGCTGTCCGTGACAAAAAAATGCGTTACAAGCACGCGATTTTTCTTTTCCGTCTTCTTCTCTTTTTCCTGTTCCCAATACCTCCCAAGCACCTTCTCCACGGCCTCCTGGCTGGTAGAAGCCTCGGCCTGTGATGGTTTTAAAAAAGGAAGAAGCACAAACTGCGTAATGTTCTCTTTTCCCTGAGAATCCAAATCCGTTTTTCGGAACTCTACCGTAACCAGATTCTCCTCCTTCATTCCCGCAATATAAACCCCCTGCTTTCCCAGCAATTCCTTTCCAAAACTCAGCCGCTCCGGCGAATCGTGATTTCCGCTTATCAGCAAAACAGGAATCTTATGACCTGACAGTTCTGTCAGGAACTGATCAAACAGGAGCACCGCCTCTCCGGATGGAATCGCACGGTCATAAACATCCCCCGCCACGACCACCGCATCCACATGATTTGCCTGTGCAATTCCCACAATCTGATCCAAAATAAATTTCTGATCCTCCAGCATGGAAAAATCATTGACCACTTTTCCGATGTGCAGATCAGAAATATGTAGAAATTTCATACTTCCCTCATTTCTGTGCGTTTTGCGCACTGCAAAGTTTATGACTGCATCCCAACCACAAACTTTTCCTTCCTCTATGCTTCAATGGGCGATCCATTTTTGTCAAACCAACTGTCTCCATTGGTCAAAAGATAATCTTCCCCTGTCAAAATAGCATTACAGTAATCCTTGACGGATTTGAGCTTCCGCTTAAAAGCCATGCCCCCGCCCAAAAGACGGGTATCATGGATATCTGATCCCGCTGTCATAGGAAGATGATTCTCTGTGGCGTATGCCCGGGCACGGACATCAAACTCAGGGTTATTATGGCTCTGACTCAAATGACAGGAATGAGCTGCATTGACGGTTTCCACTCCATCCACATACTCCGGAAAAAGCCGGATTTCGGAAATATATCCCGCCTCCCGAAAAGGATGCGCATGAATCACAAGTCCTCCCTCCCCATGAATCAACTCATACTGTTCCTTTATAGTTGCTGTCTTAATCTGCGGATGCGCAATCAGCCAGTCCGGACCCACACCGTAAATAAGGAATTCCGTTGCATTATAATTTGACTCATACCCAAAGAACACGGAAAAATCATTTTCATCTCCCCAGCTTTTGGCGTCCTCATAACCTTTACTAAAAGCTCTGACCCACTGCTCCCAGGGCAGAGAAGAATCGATACAGTTATTTCCGTACCAGCTGTGATCCGTGATAATAACTCCCGCATAGCCTGCTGCCTTTGCTGCCGCTGCCATCTCTCTTCCCGCCGCACGCGCACATTTGCTTGCCTGACTGGTATGCATATGGGTTTCATATAAATACGGATAATCGTCTATATTGATCATGGTCTTACTACTCCTTCCCGCAAATTCTTCTCCCCTCTATTCTACCCTCTGTGTACATTCATTACAAGATTTTCTTCCTGCTATAATTTTTATAAAACCCTTTTATAGTTCCTTGGTAAATGTATATCCCATATGCCTAATTTCATCATCTGTTGTGCATTCAGATTTGAATTTTGATGATTTTAGAGCCGGAAAATTTCAGTTCACTCATTTCCATTACTTCTTTCATAAAATTAAATATAAAAAAATGTCCCTGATAAAACCAGAGACAACAATAATATCCGTACCGGACAGCTGCCCGCCAAACCGGATTTGTACCATATCTTATATTTCAAAATCAGGAATTACTCCATTATTAATACATCTTACAATGTTCAATGCCTCCTCATTTACTCTGTCGATTCCTTCAGGTGTATTCATCCAATTATCCCTCTTAGTTGTTGTGTCGTCTGCCGGACAAGGATATACACTTATATGGGAGGGGAAAAGATATTTTGCTATATGCAAACTTCGGCGCATATGATATGTTGTTGTCACCAGCAATACGCTTTTTACATTATTAAGCCACATTGAACGTTGTAATTCCAAAAGTGAACACAGTATATTTTCTATAGTATTTTGAGAATTTTTTTCAATAATAATACTTGCTTCTGGAACTCCTAATTCCAAGGCCTTTTTATACATATTATCTGCTTCTGCCATATTTTCATTTGAAAATTTTCTCATTTTCCCTCCACACAGCATAATCTTTTCAGACCTTCCTGAAAAAAATGCCTTAGCCGCGACAGGGACTCTATATTTTGCTGCTTTTATACTACCCAAAACAATAATACAATCTACACTCGCTCCATTATCATTCAAACCCTCAAATAGAAGACGATCTATCACATCATTCGTTAGATTTTCTTTTGTTATCTTTGATACCCACATACTTTACCACCGCTTCAGATCTTTTGAAAATCCATTCAATCCTATGGCATTTCTATAAATTCCAAACTGCCACTCCGATTATATCACGAGCACATCCCTTTCTCAACTCATTTACGTGATACCGGCGGAGTTTTATCCAGCAACGCCAATCTTGAAGAGGGACCCTTCACCTACAGTCTTTGCAGGATATCTAATGTATGATTCGATGCCCCTATCAGATCCCTTCTCTCACATATGGACAGATGATATTTAAAATATAATTGAAAGGTCTCATCATTCATGGCATTAACAGTGTCCTCCATATATCTCGCTGCTCCGTCTGATGCAATCATTTTCACTCTCCGAACCGGATAATTCTGCGTCAATGCTTCTATTTCCTCGGGACGTATCAAAGAAAACGCGTCATTTTGATTGGAAGTCCAGTGAAAATCCTCTGAAACCAGACCTTTATTCATGTCCTCCCATATGGTTCCCCTTTGAAAACAATATTGAAGAATAGTCGCTTCATTCATACAATAAGCTACAAAAATCATTCCTCCCCGTTTCGTGACACGTATTGCTTCCTCCAATGCCTGTCTTTTGCTTTCCTCCTGAAACAAATGGTACATCGGACCCAGAGACAACGTACAGTCAATGGTTTCGTCCGCAAACATGGACAAATCCATTGCATTTCCCTGAAATAAGTTGACAGAGATATCCGTCTTCAGCTTTGACCGGAAGACTTCCAGGTTTCTCTCTGCCAGTTCAACGGCATCTACCTGGTATCCTTCCGATGCAAGCGCTAAGGAATACCTGCCTGTTCCGGCACCGATTTCAAGAACCCTCATTCCCGACTTCAAGTACTCATGAATATATTTCATGGTCGTCATAAACTCAATCTGTCCAGACTTTGCCGCAAGCCGTTCCTCCTCATTATGAGAACTGTAAAACTGGTTAACTAAATTTGTTTCAAGCATTCTGTCTTCCTCCTAAACCCCATCATTAAATTAACGTTTAGCTGAGTTTTAAATAGAAATACTAAAGCCCGGATAAAATCAAATTCTACGTCGCCACGCTCGATAAAACGTTCGCGAATTGGCTCCTTTAGAATTTGATTTTTATCCGGGTTAAGCTATTGGCTAACAGGAAACCAGCTAATGATTCCACTATAGTTGCCTAATCCACTGTCTGGCTAATTGTTAAAAAGTGGAACATTCGACCTTAGTGGAGTTTCCAACTGAGTTTTGCGTCATTCGATAACCCAGCTCCGATGAAAAGAAATCCTTGAGGAAACAATT
>CAMWJC010000029.1 GCA_947174495.1 uncultured Lachnospiraceae bacterium
TTTCGATTCAGGGCATTGAGTTTCTGTGCAGGGCAGCTTATGGATATTTTTGACAGCCATTTCCCAAAATCCCGAAAGCAGTCATAGCAGCAAAACCAGAATTGACACGGAGAGGCTCCGGCATTCTAAATTGTGAGATTGAATTGTTACTTCTTTTTTTGTGCCAAGCTACATATATTTGGATAAGAGGTGAAAGCAATGGAAAAAAAAGAAGAAATATTAAGGATCTTTCCGGATTATATGAGAGAAAGATTAGAAAAACCGCTGGAAAGAGCGGACAAACTGGAAGAAATCCGATTGGGGATTGGGCGTCCGGTACGTTTCCTGACCTCTGGTGAAGAGTTGTTCTTATCCTATCGGGGAGGCTTTGGGAAAAGTATTCAAGATGCGTGGTTCATTACGGAACGGGAGATGGAAGAGATTATTAAAAATGTGTGCCGCTATTCTATGTATGCATTTGAAAATGAGATTCGTCAGGGATTTTTGACCATCGCTGGCGGACATCGCATCGGTCTGGCAGGACAAGTGGTGCTCAATGAGGACGGAAGTATTCGGAATATGGCGCATATTCGTTTTTTAAATATTCGGATTTCCCATCAAATTGTCGGTGCGGCAGATGGAATTATGGAATTTCTTTATGAGGGAAAAAGATTTTGCAATACCCTTTTGGTTTCCCCTCCCGGAGGTGGAAAGACAACCCTTCTTCGTGATATTGTACGGCAGGTCTCTGCAGGAAATTTATATGGGACAGGAAGGCAGGTTGGAGTAGTGGATGAGCGTTCCGAAATTGCAGGAAGTTTTATGGGAATACCACAAAATGACGTGGGAATGCGTACGGATGTACTGGATGGCTGTCCTAAAATACAGGGAATGATGCTCCTTATGCGTTCCATGTCTCCGGCTGTTGTAGCAGTTGATGAAATCGGAGGCTATGAGGATATGAAAGCCGTTTATCAGGTACTTCAGTGCGGAAGCAGTGTACTTGCTACCATGCATGGGAATTCCATGGAGGATGTGGAAAGGCATATGAATGCGGGGATCTTGGAACAAAATGGCGGACAGGTATTATACAGACCAGAAGATATCTTTGAGAGGTATGTGTTTTTAGAGAGAAAAAGAGGGAACTGTCGGGTTAAGGAGATTCTGGATCAAAAAGGGATTAAATCGGAAAAGAAAAGAAAGGAACTATTATGCTGCAGTTGACAGGCTGTTTAATGATCATTGCCGGCTGTGTGGGAGTTGCGACGGTGATATGCAGGGATTATAACAGCAGGATTTTTCTGCTAAAACAGATCAGAGAAATCTATGAAAATTTGAAATATTATATTACCTATCAGAAGACGACAATACCGGAAGCAATGCTTCGGCTTTCAGAAAAAGAAAGAGATCCTTTTTCTGCCGTATTCTATGATATTTATGAAGAAAGCAGATCGGGAAACGGGAATTTTCCGGATATTTGGAAAAGGCATATAGGAAGAATGTTGTCAGGATCTGCCCTGTGTGATGCGGAAAAGAAGTTGCTTTTAGATTTCCCGTCCTGTCTGGGATATATGGAAGAAGGGGCTCAGGCAGGAGCTTTGGATGAATTGCAGAGAGAAGTGATACGATGCATTGAGGAACTGTCCGGAGAACAGAAGAGTAAAAATAAAATGGTGATGAGTCTTGGGCTTGCTGGTGGAGTGCTCTTATCCATTCTGCTGCTGTAGCCGGGAAGATGGAGGAAACATGGAGGTAAGCCTGATATTCAAGATTGCGGCAGTAGGTATTTTAGTTACAATTTTAGGGCAGATCCTGAAGCACAGCGGAAGGGAAGAACATGCTTTTTTGATCAGTCTTGCAGGATTGATATTGGTTCTTACGTGGATTTTGCCGTACATATACGATTTGTTTATGATGATACAGGACTTGTTCAGTATGTAACTTTTTTACACAAAGTGAGGGCTGGAAAATGGAGATTATTAAGATTGGAATTTTGGGCGTGACTGGAGTTATGCTTGCTTTACAGTTTAAGTCAGGTAGACCCGAATACGGATTTTATCTCGGAACAGTGATCTGCTTGATCATTTTTTTCTTCTCGCTGCAGGGACTTAGCACCTTGCTTTCGCGGGTGCAGGAAATAGAGACTTATTTAAGTGTTAGTGGGAGTTATCTGGGCTTCTTGTTTAAAGCGGTAGGTATTACCTATGTATGCGAGTTCTGCGCATCAATTTGCAAAGATGCGGGGTATGGGGCTGTGGCAGGACAAATAGAAATATTTGGAAAACTGTCGGTCCTTATGATGGGAATCCCTGTTTTAATAGCCGTTGTGGAAAATATTAATGCTTTGGCTGGTCAGGTAGGATGAATAATGTGAAAACCGTACGAACAGTATTTATGTTGGTAATGACTTTAGGATTACTTTTGGGAATTACGTTGCCTGCTTATGCAAAAGAAAACGAGGAGAGAACGGCAGAACAGCAGTATGTGGAAGACTATCTTACATCCATGGATATGAGTGGTATTGATGAGGGGATAAGAAGTTTGTTTCCCGACACAAAGATAAATGCAGAGGAACTTTTGCGGTTAATATTGGATGGAAGAATAATGGATGCAGGAAAAGAACTTTTTTTACAGATGAAAGGGAGCCTGACGGGAGAATTCTTAAATGTTCGCCGGATTTTTTTATACATATTGGTTTTAGGT
Organism: uncultured Lachnospiraceae bacterium; assembly: GCA_947174495.1. Lineage (GTDB taxonomy): Bacteria > Bacillota > Clostridia > Lachnospirales > Lachnospiraceae > Suilimivivens. Next base: position 2,683 of record CAMWJC010000029.1, read on the forward strand.
GTGCTCTCGGCATTGTTTTCCGGTTTTTCTGATTTGTTTTCCGGGCAGCAGATTGCCTCTGCCGGATTTTATTTTCTTTATCTATTTCTTATGGTGGTTCTTACCGGGGCATTTCTTATCGTGGCAAAGATTGCAGCAAACGCTGTTGAAAATATTGTATTGTTTGTTAGGTTATTTATTCCTGCTTATCTTACTGCTATAGGAGCAGCGGGGGGGACGGCTGCGGCCGTTTGTTATTATCAGTTGATGCTTCTAGTGGTTTATTTTGTGGAAGGATTTGTAAATACAGTGTTATTGCCCTTTGTATACAGCTACATATTACTTGCGCTCTTAAATGGAATATGGTCGGAAGAAAAATTGTCTCTTTTACTGGATTTAATGAAAAAGGGAATCAGTGCAGCGCTTAAAATCTCCATGGGTACAGTTACAGGATTAAGCCTTGTACAATCCGTAGTTGTACCGGTGGCAGATAGGTTAAAGATATCAGCACTTAGAAAAACTGTGGCAGCAATTCCAGGAATTGGAAAGGTAGCGGAGGGAGTGGCAGAACTGGTTCTTGGATCGGCAGTTCTTTTAAAGAATAGTATTGGAGTACTGCTTTTGCTGCTTTTACTTGGAAGCTGCTTGATACCGCTTGCTAGAATTCTTTTGGTTACGGGGGCGGTTAAGCTGGGAGCTGCAATTGCAGGAATTGTAAGTGATAAGAGGTTTTCCGGCTGTGCAGACCGGGTCGGAGAGGGCTGCTTTCTATTATTCCGCTGCGTATTTACGTCAATGCTGCTCTTTGTTATTGTAATTGCCATTGCAGCATACACGATATCCTACTGACAAAAAGACAGGTTGGGAAAGGAGAAATCACATTGATTCTTGCAATTAAAGAAATATGCATCTTCATGCTTGTTGCCCAGGCTATATTGTTTTTTGTGCCAGGAGGAACTTATATGAAGTATGTCCGAATCCTTGTAGGCATTTTAATGATACTTCGGATCACTGAACCATTGCTTTATTTTTTTGCAGATGAGAATACCGGAAAAGAAATACAAAAACGGATGGCAGAGTTGATGAAGGATGCGGAAGAAAATGGACAGATGTTGGTTGTAGAGGATGGAAGTATGGGAATTTATAAGCAAATTGAAGAGGAGTTAAAGAGAAAACTCTTGCAGTGCAAGAATGATTATGTGATAAGAGCAGTGACACTTGATGAGGAAAATGGGCTGGTAGTGATCACAGTAGAATCATGGAAAGAAAAAGAAGAGGCTAACAGTGAGATACGTATTGCTCCTGTAATTTTGGGGAATGAGAATATTCAGGATGAAACGATGTCTGATGATGATAAAGGGCATAGGGAAGTTCAGGAATTAAAGGAGCAGTACGGAAATTGTATCGGAGTGAACCCGGAGAGCATTGTAATCAGAGGGACAGGAGAGACAGACAGGAGGTGAGGGAGTGCTGAAGGAAAAGCTTGCAGAAGGAAAAAAGAAGGGAAAGCTGACGAAGGATAATTTTCTGATCATGGTTCTTTTAGGAATTCTTCTTCTGATAATTGCTTGGCCGGTAAAGCAGGAAAAAGATAAAAGCATGTCACAGTCCGGTCAATGGGACAGTGATCATGTTACACTGGATTTACTAAATAATAAAGGTACGGATTCGGTGAGGGTAGAGAATGAAATATCGAGTACGGAACAGGAATACGTGGCATATCTGGAGGAAGAGCTGGAACGTCTGCTTACCACGATGGACGGCGTGGGAGCAGTGAAGGTTATGATCACATTGGAGGACAAGGGGGAGACACTGGTTGAAAAGGATCAGATTACTAGACAGGAAGGAACTACAGAGGTGGACTCCGCCGGAGGCAGCAGAAATACAACTGATATCTCCAGAGAGGAGAGTACAGTATTTTCTGGACAAGGAAATTCGGAAACTCCATTTATCAGGCAGATAAAGTATCCCAGAGTCTATGGAGTTGCGGTGTCAGCAGAAGGCGGAGGAAATTCGGAAACGGCACAGAAGATTACTAGGGCAATTCAGGCATTATTTGGAATCGAGCCTCATAAAATTATTATAGTTAAAATGATATCAAGGTAAAAGGAGATACGGGATTGAAGAATATGGTGAAAAAGAATCAGATTATGATTACGGCGCTGGCGATTATGATCGCAGTTGCAGGATACCTGAATTTTGCCGGCACCAGAATTACGGAAGAGGAGATTATGACCACGGGAGCAGAAAAAGTTGCCTCAGTGGGGCAGGCAGATCCAGAGGTGGCGGCATTGTTCGAGATATCCGATGAAGACATGGAACAGGCACAGTATGGAGAAATCGAAAGTCTGGATTCCGATGTTGTTCTTCAGCAGGAAAACTATCTGGATGAAACAATGGATGAAGCAATGGCAAATCAGATGGCCCAAAATCTGGAAAATCAGATTTCGGATGGTGAAGTTCCGGGAGAGGCGGTATTTACTTCAACATCAGGACTTGATACGCTTTCCGGAGCGCGCCTTTTAAAGGAGCAAACCAGAGCCAGAAACAAGGAAACCCTGCTGGAAATTATCAATAATGTAAATATTGGAGAAGAACAAAAGCAGGAAGCTGTAGATAATATGATATCCATTACTGATATAGCAGAAAAAGAAACAGCAGCGGAAATTCTTCTTGAGAGCAAAGGGTTTGATGATGTGGTAGTGAGCATTACAGATGACACTGTGGATGTGGTAGTGGGAATGGTTGATTTGTCAGAAGCACAGCGTGCCCAGATCGAGGATATCATTATTAGAAAAACAGGCGTGGCACCGGAAGCAATTGTGATCAGCACATTACCTTCAAAGGAATAAACAGGTGCTATATTCATCTAAATGTGGTATTCTATTACGAGAATAAAATAATTTGCCGCTAAAAGGGTATATTGAAATAAGGACGGATGCCTTATGAAATGTATATTCAATGTTTACCGGAAGGGGAATCAGGTGTATGAAATGCGTAGATTTTAAGCGATCAATCAGGCTAGCATGGTGTCTGTGTGATTGTATGCCTGTTTCCTGTTTATCCGGTATACCATGTGGAGAGCAAAGCAGCAGGAAATGATTTTCAGGTTTTGGCTTTATTATTTTAGCGGATTATGATATGCTTCTATGAGCACAAAATACAAGTCGGGAAATCGGCAGACAGGATATCTAATGAACTTGGAGGATAAATCAGTGAGCAGTTTTGAACAGGAAATAAACAGGAGAAGGACATTTGCTATTATTTCGCATCCGGATGCCGGCAAAACAACTTTAACAGAGAAGTTTCTTTTGTACGGAGGAGCAATCAACCTGGCAGGCAGCGTGAAGGGAAAAGCAACGGCAAGGCATGCGGTTTCTGATTGGATGGAAATTGAAAAGGAGAGAGGCATTTCTGTTACGTCGTCAGTGCTTCAATTTGAATATGATGGGTTCTGTATTAATATTTTGGATACTCCGGGACATCAGGACTTTTCGGAAGATACCTACAGAACATTGATGGCAGCGGATTCTGCTGTGATGGTTATTGATGCATCCAAGGGGGTAGAGGCACAGACACGTAAGCTATTTAAGGTATGTGTAATGCGTAAGATTCCGATCTTCACTTTTATTAATAAGATGGATAGAGATGCAAATGATACCTTTGAATTATTGGATGAAATTGAAAAAGAGCTAGGGATAGCTACTTGCCCGGTAAACTGGCCGATTGGATCTGGAAAGCAGTTTAAAGGAGTTTATGACAGAGACAGCCAGTGCGTTATTACCTATTCCGATACTGAGAAAGGGACTAAAGAAGGGGAGACTAATATGATTCCTCTTTCAGATGAGGACAAGCTCCTTTCCATGATTGGTGAAGAAGCAAAGGAACTGCTCTGCGATGAAATCGAGCTTTTGGATGGTGCAAGTGCAGAGTATGACCTTGATAAAATCCGTGCAGGAGAGCTGACACCAGTTTTTTTTGGTTCTGCTCTGACAAATTTTGGTGTAGAGATATTCCTTCAACATTTTCTCAAGATGACTACGACACCGCTGCCCAGAAAGGCGGACATTGGTTTGATTTCGCCGACTGAAAATGATTTTTCAGCATTTGTATTTAAGATACAGGCGAACATGAATAAAGCACACAGAGATCGAATTGCATTTATGCGCATCTGTTCCGGAAAGTATGAAGCCAGTATGGAGGTTAAGCATGTTCAGGGAGGGAAAGTCATGCGCCTGTCACAACCTCAGCAGATCATGGCAAGTGAAAGGAAGATTCTTGATGAGGCATATGCGGGAGACATTATAGGGGTTTTTGATCCTGGAATTTTTTCTATTGGGGATACATTATGTATGCCTAGGGAACAATTTCAGTATGAGGGAATTCCTACTTTTGCACCGGAACATTTTGCAAGGGTCAGACAGATAGATACCATGAAGCGGAAGCAATTTGTCAAGGGTATTACGCAGATTGCGCAGGAGGGTGCCATTCAGATTTTTCAAGAATTTAACACCGGTATGGAAGAGATTATTGTGGGTGTAGTAGGTGTGTTGCAGTTTGATGTGCTCAAGTATCGTCTGGAAAACGAATACAATGTGGAAATTAAATTAGATACTTTACCTTATGAACACATTCGCTGGATTGAGAATAAGGATATTGATTTGAGCAGACTGTCGGGTACTTCTGACATGAAAAAAATAAAAGACCTGAAAGGAAATCCTCTGCTGCTATTTGTCAACGCATGGAGTGTAGGCATGACACTGGATAGAAACGAGGGATTGATCCTTTCTGAATTTGGGCGTGATTAAATGAAAACGAAACAGAGAATACTCCTTGTCTGTGTATTGATGCTGATGCTTGCAGGATGTACACCAACTATCCGGCAGCAGGAAGCAGACAGCCAGGAGAGCAAAGAGCAATTAAATAGGCAGGAAGATGATTTACAGAGCCCAACGAAGAAACCTGTAGATGAGAATCCTTCTGTAGCTTCTTCACCCAAGGAAGACGGAAAACCGCAACAGGAAATCGTTAACGAGGATGTAGACAGTATTCCTGGGGTTCCTGAGGAGGAAGTTCTGTTTTTGAAGGACCAGCAAAAAGGACTTTTCCACTACGAAAGACTCAGTGAAGAAGAGCAGACTGTTTACGTGGAGATTTTAAGTATTTTGAAGCAGTTTGGCGAAGGAATCGCGCTGAGAAGCATGAATACGGATCAGATTGAGCGGGCATTTCAAAGTGTGCTTAATGACCATCCTGAAATATTTTATGTGGAAGGGTACACGTTTACCAGATACACCCTGGGAGATGTCGTCAAGAAGATTACTTTTTCGGGGTCCTACAATATGTCCAGCGCTGAGGCAGCTGACAGGCAGGAACAGATCAATCTTTATGTTGCGGAATGTATGCAGGGAATGGCCCCGAATTTGGATGATTATGAAAGAGTGAAATATATATATGAATATATTATTCAGGAAACGGAATACGATGCACAGGCACCGGATAATCAGAATATCTGCTCTGTATTTATTCATCGAAGGAGTGTTTGTCAGGGTTATGCGAAGGCAACAGAATACCTTTTAAACAGTGCGGGAATCGAAGCAACTCTGATCATGGGGAGAGTTTCCGATGGAGAGGGACATGCATGGAACCTTGTACGCTTGGATGATAATTATTATTTCGTTGATACTACTTGGGGGGATGCTTCCTACCAGATGATAGGGGGAAGCAGTGAGATGACCGGAAGTATACCGCCGATCAATTATGATTACCTGTGTGTGACAACACAGCAGCTCGAAAAAACTCATACCATTGATGCCATAGTGGATATTCCGGTTTGCAGTGCGATGGAGGATAATTATTATGTGAGGGAGGGATTGTATTTTACGCAGGTGGATGAGGAACTTTTAGAACAGGTTTTCCTCACAGCTTACGAGAACGAAAGTGGTTATGTTACTTTAAAGTGTGCAGACGAACAGACTTATTATGATATGAGGGAGCATTTGATTGCTGATCAAAAGATATTCCGCTACCTACATGCAAAAGGGGGAACGGTCTCTTATGCGGAGAACGAAGAGCAGCTCAGTCTTAGCTTTTGGCTGTAGAATAGGACTAGGCAAAACGGGTAAATTTTGATATGATTATCATGAATAAGGCTTGCAGTCAATTCCCCGTAGAATGCTGCGGGAAGAAAAGAAAGGAATATTATCATGGAAAAAACGTATGAACAGAACACCTATACATTACAGGAGGATGAAAATCTGGGAACTGTAAAAATTGCAGATGATGTTGTGGCAATGATTGCAGGTCTTGCGGCAACAGAAGTGGAAGGCGTATCTGCTATGGCAGGGAATATCAGTAATGAGCTTCTCAGCAAGATGGGTGTTAAGAATCTGGCAAAGGGAGTTAAGGTTGAGGTATTAGGCAAAAAAGTAAGGACCGAACTGGCGCTGATCATTGAATATGGATACAACATTCCTGTTGTTTCACAAAAAGTACAGGGAAAAGTGAAAACAACAATAGAAACCATGACCGGACTTGAGGTATCGGATGTGGATGTACGAATTGCCGGTGTCAATATGGGCAAGGATAAATAGTACAGGTGGTATTCATGAGCAGAAGACAACTACGGGAGCAGATTTTCAAACTTCTTTTTCGGGTGGAGTTTATTTCAAAAGATGAATTGGAGCAGCAGGAGGCTTTTTTCTTTGCCGATGAGGAAAACCATGCCGGTGAAGAGGAGAACGCTGAGATCGGCGAAAAATTCGGAAAGATCGTGGAACGATTGGATGAGATCGACACGGAATTAAATCAAAAGGCGAAAGGTTGGTCTACGGATCGGATGGGCAAAGTGGATCTGACGATTTTGCGGCTTGCGGTCTATGAGATACAGCATGATGATGAAGTACCTACCGGTGTGGCGATCAATGAAGCGGTAGAGTTGGCAAAAAAGTTTGGACAGGATTCTTCGCCGGCGTTTATTAACGGCATTCTGGCCAAATTTGCATAGGCAGGTAAGATATGCAGAATGTTTATACAGTTGGGCAGGTTAATGCATATATTAAGAATATGTTCGAGCAGGATTTTTTGCTGCAGGAGCTATCTGTAAAAGGAGAGGTTAGTAACTGTAAGTATCATTCCTCCGGACATATTTATTTTACGTTAAAGGATGGTAAGGGGACCATTGCCTGTGTCATGTTTGCTGGAAATCGTGCCGGACTTTCTTTTCGGCTGTCAGAAGGAATGCAGGTCATTGTCCGGGGAGCAGTTAATGTATATGAGCGTGATGGCAAATATCAGCTATATGCCAAAACCATTAAACCGGATGGAGAAGGTGCCCTTTATGAACAGTTTGAACGGCTGAAAAGAAAGCTGGAAGAACAGGGAATGTTCGATGCCGGGTACAAAAAGCCTATTCCAGGCTATATCAGGACGCTCGGGGTTGTGACAGCGCCTACCGGAGCAGCAGTTCGCGACATTATCAATATTACTTCCAGAAGAAATCCGTATGTTCAGATTTTACTATATCCGGCAGTTGTACAGGGAGATGGTGCAGTTCCAAGTATTGTCCGCGGAATCAAAATGCTGGAAGAAAAACAGGTAGATGTGATGATCGTGGGGCGGGGCGGCGGTTCCATAGAGGATCTTTGGGCGTTTAATGAGGAAGCGGTGGCACAGGCTGTTTTTGACTGTAGTGTACCGATTATCTCGGCAGTAGGACATGAAACGGACACCACAATCATCGATTTTGTATCAGATCTTCGAGCACCTACTCCGTCAGCGGCAGCGGAACTTGCCGTTTATGATGTACTACAGGCGTTCGCAAGGCTGGAGACTGTAAAGGCGTCGTTTCTTCGGCAGATGCAGGGGCGGCTTCGGATGGAGAAAGACTCGCTGAAAGTACTGGAGGCAAAGCTGAAAATGAACAGTCCTATGGGCAGGATACGGGAAAGACGGAGCATGCTCATGAGTTTTGAAGACAAACTGACAGCGGCGATGAAAAACAAAGTTACACATAGCAGACACAGGCTTGCTGTTTATATAGAACGATTGAAGGGACTATCGCCTTTAGATAAGTTAAATCAGGGGTATTCCTATGTTGCTGATGCACAAGGAAGGACACTTACCGATATTGATAGAATAGCAATCGGAGAGATGATACGGGTCTATGTTAAAAATGGCATGATGGAAGCGTCCGTTATCAGAAAACAGTCAGTGGACAGAGAAACGGAGGATGTATGATGCAGGAAGAAGATAAACTGAATCTGGAAGAGGCGTTTTCAAAGTTGGAAGAGACAGTATCCGCTTTGGAACAGGAGGATATTTCTCTGGAGAAGTCATTTCAGATTTACAAAGAAGGAATGGAACTTCTAAAGAAATGCAATCAGGCAATTGACAAAGTAGAAAAACAGGTTCTGGTTCTGAATGAGGATGGAGAAACCCATGAATTTTAAAGAAACACTGGAGATCAAAACAAACAGAGCGGAAGCAGTGCTGAAAAAGTATATGCCGAGGGAAAGCGGCTATCAGGAGCAGGTACTTGAGGCGATGAATTACAGTGTGCTTGCCGGAGGAAAGCGGTTACGACCTATATTAATGGAGGAGAGCTTCCTTCTCTTTGGAGGTCAGGGAGAGTTGATAGAGCCTTTTATGGCAGCGCTGGAGATGATTCATAATTATTCCTTGGTTCATGATGACCTTCCGGCTATGGATAATGACGAATACCGCCGTGGCCGTGAAACTACGTGGAAGGTCTATGGCGATGGTATGGCGGTGCTTGCGGGGGATGGCCTATTAAATCTTGCTTTTGAAACGGCGGCTGGCGCTTTTGATCTGGCAAGGACAGATAAGGAGTTTATCAGGGCAGCATGTGCAATACGTGTACTTGGCAGAAAATCTGGTATTTATGGTATGATTGGTGGACAGGCTGCCGATATTATGGCGGAATCGGGAGCAGAAGTAACGGAAGATATGCTTCTTTTTATCCATGAGAATAAAACAGCGGCTTTGATTCAGGCAGCGTTGATGATCGGTGCCATACTTGCAGGAGCAGACGCTTCCGATGTGGAAAAGATCGAACATGTAGCATACAATATAGGTATCGCTTTTCAAATACAGGATGATATTTTGGACGTCACCAGTACAACAGAAGTTTTAGGAAAGCCGGTGGGAAGTGATGAGAGAAATCAAAAGCTTACTTATGTGACTCTTCATGGATTAGAAAAGTCACGGGAAGAAGTACAGAGATTATCAACAGAAGCATTGGAGATTTTGGATTCCTTTACAAGAAGGAATGAGTTTTTGAAGGAGTTAGTAAAATCCTTGGTAACCAGAGAAAAATAACCGGACTATTAACAATAAAACGGAAGAAAAGAAGGTTTTAAAATGTTGCTTGATAAGATAAAAAAGGTTGGAGATATTAAAGAGTTAAATCCCGCGGAATATCAGGATCTTGCACGGGAAATAAGAGAATTCCTGATTGAGAAGATTTCAAGGACAGGGGGACATTTAGGTTCTAATTTGGGAGCTGTGGAGCTTACCATGGCGCTTCATTTATTTCTCGATCTTCCCAAGGACAAGCTGATCTGGGATGTGGGACATCAGTCTTACACACACAAGCTTTTGACAGGCAGAAGAGAGGGATTTGAAAATCTTCGCAAGTTTGGCGGTATGAGTGGTTTCCCCAAAAGAAAGGAAAGTGATTGTGATTGTTTTGATACCGGACACAGTTCTACTTCCATATCGGCAGGGCTCGGACTTGTAAAGGCAAGGGATATTAAGGGAGAGACTAATACTGTTGTTTCAGTGATCGGAGACGGATCTCTTACAGGCGGAATGGCATATGAAGCATTAAATAATGCGGCTAAACTGGAGACAAATTATATTATTGTGCTGAATGACAATAATATGTCTATCTCTGAAAATGTGGGTGGTGTATCGAAATATCTTAATAATGTGCGAACTGCAAATGCTTATCTGGATATCAAGGAAGGGGTTTATAATACCCTGAAAGATATTCCAAAAGGTGAAAAGGTAGTGGAGAGCATCCGGAAAGCCAAGAGCAGTTTCAAGCATCTGGTGGTTCCGGGAATGTTCTTTGAAGATATCGGTGTGACTTATCTAGGACCCGTGGATGGACATAACATCACAGAGATACTCCGTGTTCTTCAGGAAGCCAAAAGAATCCGAAAGGCAGTCATTGTTCATGTCATAACGGAAAAGGGAAGAGGTTACGGACCAGCAGAGCGGCATCCGGCAAGATTCCATGGGGCGGAACCATTTGATATTGAGACAGGGCTTCCAACCAAGCCGAGAACAACGGCAAATTACACGGATATTTTCTCTACAGTTATGACGAAGCTGGGAGCAAGGGATGAGCGAGTGATTGCAATCACGGCGGCAATGCCCGACGGAACCGGTTTGAAGCGTTTCAGAAACATATATCCGGAACGGTTTTTTGATGTGGGAATTGCAGAGGAGCATGCGGTGACCTTTGCGGCCGGACTTGCAGCGGGAGGTTTAAGACCGGTAGTTGCCATTTATTCATCTTTTTTGCAAAGGGCATATGACCAGATACTTCACGATGTCTGTATTCAAAATCTACCGGTTATATTTGCGATTGACCGGGCTGGGCTAGTGGGAAGTGACGGGGAGACACATCAGGGAATTTTTGATTTGTCTTATCTGTCATCCATACCAGGCATGCATATTATGGCCCCCAAGAATAAGTGGGAGCTCTCCGATATGATGAAATTTGCTCTTGCAAATGAAGTGCCCATAGCCATCCGTTATCCCAGAGGAGAAGCTTATTCTGGGCTTCGGGAATACAGGGCGCCTATTGAGATGGGAATGGCGGAAATTATTTATGGGGAAGACGAGATCTGTCTTCTTGCAGTGGGAAGCATGGTCAAGAAAGCAGAGATAGTCAGAGAAAAATTAAAGGAAGAAGGCTTTCGATGCAGTATTATCAATGCAAGGTTTGTAAAACCCATTGATGAGCAGGCAATCTGTTATGCAGCGCAGGGACATAATCTTTTGGTAACCATGGAAGAGAACGTTGCCAGCGGCGGTTATGGCGAGAAGGTCAGGGATGTGCTGGATCGGTTCGGAATGCAGACAAGGCTTCTTAGGATTGCTATACCGGATGAATATGTAGAACATGGAAATGTGGAAATGCTTGAAAAGGAAATAGGTATTGATGCGCAGACCATTATCACCCGGATCAAAAAGGAAATGGAAGGCCTATAATGAAAGAGCGATTGGATATTCTGCTTGTCCGAGAAGGTTATGCAGCTTCTAGAGAAAAGGCCAAGACGATCATCATGTCGGGCAATGTGTTTGTGGATGGGCAGAGGGAGGACAAAGCTGGAAGCGTTTTTGATCCCGATAAGGTTAAAATTACCGTAAAGGGAAAAGCTTTAAAATATGTTAGCCGTGGCGGATTGAAGCTAGAAAAGGCGATGAATGAGTTCTCATTAAATCTGGATGGGAAAATCTGTATGGATATCGGAGCATCCACCGGAGGATTTACGGACTGTATGCTTCAAAACGGAGCACGTAAAGTATATGCAGTGGATGTTGGTCATGGACAACTGGATTGGAAACTGCGAAATGATGAGCGTGTTGTGTGTATGGAAAAGACAAATTTTAGATATATGACACCCGAAGATATAGCAGATCAGCCAGATTTTGCATCTGTTGATGTTTCTTTTATTTCTCTTACAAAGATCTTGCTCCCAGCACGGGCACTACTTATGCCGGATGGGGAGATGGTTTGTTTGATCAAGCCGCAGTTTGAGGCGGGAAGAGAAAAAGTAGGAAAAAAGGGTGTAGTCAGAGAACCGTCCGTTCATGATGAGGTGGTCAGGAAGATTGTAGATTTTGCGGATTACCTGGGATTTTCGGTTCTTCATTTGGATTATTCACCGATAAAGGGACCAGAAGGAAATATTGAATACTTGCTGCATATCAGAAAAGATGTAGGCAGAGCAGGGAAGACCGAAGATGTGACAGAAGCTTTCGCCCAGGATGAACTCTGTAGGATTATGGAGAGCAAAGAGCGTTATTCCGCTCAAGAGGCGGTAAGCAGTCTGATTATACAAACGATAAAGAAGGCGCATGAAAGTCTTGACAGCTAAGAAGAACGGAGTGTGTGATGGATCATTTTTATGTGATAACCAATCCGGCCAAGGATGCAGATCTAAAGGTCACATATTTTATTAGAGATTATCTGATAAAGCAGGGAAAAACCTGTGTGATTGATACCGGGGGGGACAACAAAAAGCAGGAGGGATATACGGACCAGTCCAGAGTAGATGCAAAAACGGAATGTGTCATTGTACTGGGCGGAGACGGAACCTTACTGCAGGCAGCGGCAGACCTGGTGAATATGGACATTCCTTTTTTGGGAATCAACCTGGGTACTCTTGGCTTTTTGGCAGAGGTTAATGTATCAGAAACAGAAGCAGCATTGAACCGACTGATTCAAAATGATTATGAGATTGAGGAGCGGATGATGCTTTGCGGGACAGGACCGATAGGAACATCCCATCAGGAAGAAGTAAGAGCGCTGAACGATATTGTTATTACCCGAAAGGGATCTTTACAGATTATTAATTTTAATATTTATGTTAATGGGCAGTTTTTGCACCGATATCATGCAGACGGAGTAATCGTGGCAACGCCCACAGGCTCTACCGGGTACAGCCTTTCAGCAGGAGGTCCCATTGTAGAACCTAGGGCAAATCTGATTTTAGTTTCTCCGATCTGCCCGCATTCCATGCAGAGCAGAAGTATTGTTCTCTCATCGGAAGATACGGTGATGATAGAGCTTGAGGCTGGACGTGACGAAAACCGCCGGGAGGTTGAAGCGATTTTTGACGGAAGCCATAAAATACCACTTCAGGCGGGGGACCGGGTGGAAATCAGAAAATCCCGTAAGACTACAGGGATCATTAAACTCAGCCAGATGAGTTTTTTGGAAGCCCTTCACAAAAAAATGAGTGATTAGGAAATAACTATGAAAAAGAGCAGACATCAGAAAATCAAAGAACTGGTAGAACAATATCAGATCGAAACGCAGGAAGAACTGGCAGACAAGCTGACTGCTGCCGGATACGCAGTGACACAAGCTACGGTTTCAAGAGACATCAGAGAGTTAAAGCTGTCCAAGATTCCATTGGGGGACGGTCATCAGAGATACACCATATTGGAGCACAATGATCAGTATTTGGGCGATAAATATATTCGTGTGCTCAAGGACGGATTTGTGTCTATGGATATGGCACAGAATATTCTGGTGATAAAGACGGTATCCGGTATGGCAATGGCAGTAGCGGCTGCCGTGGATGCAATGAGATTTAAGGAGATTGTAGGTTCTATTGCAGGAGATGATACCATCATGATGGCAGTGAGAACGGTAGAGGATACACAGATAGTGATGGAGAAACTTCGTAAGGCCATTGGGGAATAAACGGCACAAGCGGGAAGAATGTACGGAAAGGGGCATAAGGATCTATGCTTGAAAGTTTACATGTAAAGAATCTGGCACTGATTGATGAACAGGAAGTGACTTTTGGCAAAGGGATGAATATTCTCACCGGGGAGACCGGCGCAGGAAAATCCGTTATCATTGGTTCCATCAATCTGGCGCTAGGTGCAAAGGCCGATAAGGATTATATCCGAACCGGGGCGGATTATGCGCTGATTGAACTGATCTTTTCTTTAAATGAGCAGCAGTGCAGGCAGGTCAGAGAAATGGAGCTGCCTCTTGAAGAGGGAAACATGCTCATTTTGCAGCGAAAGATCATGGCAGGAAAGAGCATCTGTCGGATATGCGGTGAAAGCGTTACAGCATCTCAGTTAAAGAAACTTGCCCCTTGTCTTTTGGATCTATATGGGCAGCATGAGCATCAGTCACTTTTAAAACCATCATCCTACCGGAAGATGTTGGATGCTTATGTGGGAGAAGAAGCGGAGAGCATTCGCCGCAAATTAAAGGATATGATCGGTGCTTATAAAAGCATGGAAGAAGAACTTAAGAAGCATAATCTGGATGAGAAGGAGCGTGAAAGCAAAGCACGTCTTTTGGAATTTGAGGTTCAGGAGATTGAAGCGGCAGCGCTTACGCCTTCTGAGGATGAGCAGGTCGAAAAGAAATACCGCAAAATGGTGAATTCCAAAAAAATGAAAGAAGTAATCGGCCTGGTGTATGGGCTTACCGGATATGAGGAAGAGAACAGTGTCGGAGCAGCCACCGGGTATGCACTTCGTGAACTTAAGACTTTAAAAGGAGTGGATGATGAAATAGAGCCTCTCATTGCTCAGCTCACGGATATTGATAATCTTCTGAATGATTTTAACCGTTCCATGGCAGACTATCAGGATAGCCTTGAATTTGACGGAGAGGAATTTACGGCGTTGGAAGACCGCCTGAATGTGATTAACCATCTGAAGAGCAAATATGGGAATTCGGTGGAGGCAGTCTTGTCTGCAGTGGAGGAAAAGAGCAAAGAATTAGAAAGACTAAATCATTTTGAAGAATATACAAACCAGCTTAAAAATAAGGTGGAATGCTGTAAAAAAGAAATTCTTTCTTTATGTAAAGAATTATCAGGGCTCCGCCAAAAAGCGGCAGATCCGCTTTCAATGCAGTTAAAGGAGGCAATGTCGGATCTGAATTTTGTAGATGTAAAATTTAACATTTCCGTTACAGCCGCAGAGGATAACTTTACTCAAGACGGATATGATCAGGTGGAATTTCTGATTTCTACTAATCCTGGCGAGGCTGTTCGCCCTTTGTGGCAGATAGCCAGTGGCGGGGAGCTTTCCCGCATTATGCTTGCATTTAAGACAGTGTTTGCCGACCGTGATGAGACGGATACACTTATTTTTGATGAGATTGATACCGGGATCAGCGGAAAGACAGCATGGAAGGTGGCCGAAAAATTAGGAAGACTTTCGTGTAATCATCAGATTATCTGCATCACTCACTTAGCGCAGATCGCTTCCATGGCGGATTGCCATTTCCTTATTGAAAAGGGAATCAGTAATGAACGAACCGTTACCGGAATTAGGGAGCTTTCCGAAACAGACAGTCTGAATGAGCTTGCAAGACTTCTTGGAAGCGGCGAAATGACAAAAGCAGTATTGGAGAACGCAAAAGAAATGAGAGAAAATGCCAGAACGGTGAAGAGATAAATGTTTCCAATACTTTGATTTGTTTTACAAACAAATTTTTAGAATGATTCTTTCATATTTTCACATACTAAGGGAGATGTACACAAGTGTATGTCTCTTTTTTATTTGTTTCATGAGAATGTGTGCAAATAAAGTAGTAAAAAGGATGTGAATTTTTTGGAAGATCAGATAAAGTCGCAAAGTATTCGGTGGCGCGTTTATAAAAAAACTTTATATTTTTTACTTTCGGCAGGTATCTTTGCAATAGTTGCCTCCCTTTATTATTCCATGTGGAGTTCTGTTCCATCTACGATTATGATAAAGGCTGGAATGGATCAGACGTTGGATTTTCACGTGCCCGCATCCGGTGAGCTTTGTCGGGAGGCAATAGAAGCAAGCGGAAGTGCCGGGCAGAATGCCAGTGCGCAGAGTAGTCTGCATGTAGATTTTGGGCAAACGGTTGTTGTCAAAGCAAATCAGGTGGATCAATACAAGATTCATCTGAAATTGTTCGGAATGATTCCTCTGAAAGAAGTAGATGTTGAGGTTATACAGGATATCAGGCTGAAGCCGGCAGGAATTCCCATCGGAATTTATGTAAAGACAAAAGGAGTGCTTATTGTAGGAATCGGAGAATTTGAAGGAGAGGACGGGCAAACATTTAGCCCGGGAAAATATGTTTTCCAGACGGGAGATTATATTTTGGAAATCAATGACCAGGAAATCAATGCAAAGAAGGAACTGGTGGATATGATTGATCATTGTGAAGGACAGGAGCTATATTTTACCATTCAAAGGGGAGAGTCGATTTTGGAAATCAAGGCGAGGCCGGAACAAAACAAAAACGGAGAGTACAAAATGGGAATATGGGTCCGGGATAATGCACAGGGGGTGGGAACCATGACCTACATGGATGAAAATGGGTGTTTCGGAGCTCTAGGACACGGAATTAATGATATTGATACCGGTACTCTTATGAGTTTGGCAAAAGGAACTCTCTACCATACGGAAATTATTGGAATTACAAGAGGAAGTACTGGTGCTCCGGGAGAGCTTACCGGCTTTATTGAATATGATGATAAAAATATCATGGGTAGTATCACCGATAATACGACAAAGGGAATTTTTGGTATCTGTACGCCGGAGACGGAGTCACGTGCGGTTTATGATTATCTGCCATTAGGTCTGAAGCAGGAAATCGAAAAGGGGGATGCTCAGATTATTTGTTCCCTGGGAGGTGAAACGGAGATTTATGATGTGGAGATCATAGATATTAATCTGGAAAATGACAATATTAACAGGGGAATTGTTCTTAAGATAACGGACCCGGAACTTCTTGCCGTTACCGGAGGGATTGTGCAGGGGATGAGCGGAAGTCCCATCATTCAAAATGGAAAGCTGATCGGAGCGGTAACCCATGTTCTGGTGCAGGATCCTACAAAGGGATATGGAATCTTTATTGAGGAGATGTTGGTGCATTGAGTAAGAATGTTTCAGGGAATTTTAGTGGGTAAAGTGCCGGTGCATATAGTGTGAAAATGTGATATACTGATTTGCAGAGAGGGATTGGAGAATATCCTGTTTTCTATAGAGGGGAGAAACCGGTTCAGTGAAAATCAATGTTAACTTAAAATCAATGGGAAAGCGAAGAGGGGCTATTAAGCCGGTGGTTTATGAGATCCCGGGACATCCGGGTACTGTACGGGAGCTGATTTATGCTGTTACCCGGGTAGGAGTGGAGGAATATAATCAGCGGATGGATTCGCCGGAGTTATTATGTTATCTGACTAGTGAGGAGATAGATGATAAAGCGCAGGCAGGGAAGATTTCTTTTGGGGTCAACTATGGTGAGAAAAAAGCAGATATGGCTAAAGCACAGGAAAACGCTGTTCAATGCTTTGAGGATGGCATCTATCGGATTTTTCTGGATGGAGAACCCTTAGAAGCATTGGATGAAAGGATACAGATCACAGAGGAAAGTACATTTACATTTGTCAGGCTGACCATGCTGGCAGGAAGGATGTGGTAGGATGAAGGTATTTGATTACAATACAAGAAGAGTAATTACCAACAGACGGAAGGAAGAGTTAGATCGGCGGATACAGAAACTTTCCGGGCAAGATAAAGAATTGGCACAGGAGCTAATTGGGCAGTCAGGCAGCAGAGGGGAAATGGTCAACCAGATTGCAAAGCAGTTTTATGCCCAGCCGGAGAAAAAGCCTTCCCAGTGGTTCAACCAGAGAGGACTTCTTCCGATTGTACGTGTACATAAAGGGCTTTTAGATGCTTTTGTCCCAGAAAAATATCAGGAGTCCTTTCTTTACGTGATAGACAAATTAAACCAGTTTCCTTTTTCCCATGGATGGAACAGAAGGACAGTGCGTACAGCAGGATATGGCCTTCAAATTCATCTGGTATTTTCGCTGCTTAAAGTTTATGAAAAGCTGTTTTATTTTGAAGGAAGGCTGGAGGACTTTATTTATAAACGGTTAGATGAGGAAAAGCTGGACTATATCAAGAATGATTGGAATTTTAGTTATAATTTCAGCTTGTTTTATGCAGGGGAAATCGACAGGGGGAATCAGGCAGTAATAGATGCTTTTAAGGATCTGATTCTCAGCGAAAATAACACAGCCTATCTGGACAGGGAGATGATTCTGGGGATTCTCCGTTCAGACAATGAAGAGCTACATAAGCTTCTTTGTAATCTTTTGTTGGCAGCCCGACTGCAGGAGGGGCTTAGGCAGGCAATCTGCGAGGCTATGGATGAGGGAACAACGAAAGCTTTCATGGAGCTTTTGCAGGTGATTGAGGAAAATGATTTGATTCGCTATTCTTCAGTGAAACGTGCAGTTTCTACCTGGATCGGCATTTTTGATGAACAGAATGTGGATCGGGTGAACGGAAAGCTTTTGAAGCTGATGGGGCAGTGCCTTAGGGAGAAGGAGTTTGGCAAAGAACAGCTTAAGTCCAATGACTCTATTGCAATCAGTGTAGCACTGTGGGCGCTTGGATTTCATGAGGCGGAGGATGCAATTGACGCCATGTTTGAACTGATCGAGCATGGAACCAAAAATCAGAAGCTGACAGCATCCTTTTACAATTTAAATTTGTTTGATGATTCCTTAAAGATCAGGGCAGCCAAAAAGGTGGTTTTGGAATATACGGATGATTTGGAGCTTGTAGCGGCGTTTATGCCGGCATTTACCACGTGCACGGACGGATGGATCAGGGGACTTTTGTACCAGAAAACAATGAATCTCCGCAGTGTGCCGGAACCCACAAGACCGGTGTTGACCGATTATTTTAAGGACAGGGAAGATGCTTTAAGACAGTACGAAAAGTTTATCGACATCTATGAGAGACTGCCCAAAAGGGGCGTCGTTTTTGACCCTTGTATTTTTCCCTGGTATCGGGTAGAGCTTATGCCTTCCGGGGTGATCCGGCAGTTGGCATTTATCGCATATGTGCTTCAGGATGAGGAAAAGATTACCCAAATGGCTGGACTTTTGGGTGAGGTATCCTATGGCAGGGGGGATCTGGTAAATCTGCTTTTGTATCATCCGACAAATCAAACACAGAGAGAGCTTTTGATTCAGTATATGGGAAATGCTGAGGAATCAACCTCATTAAAGGCGATAACTCTGGTGAAAAAAATATCGCTGGAAGAGCAGGATTTCCGGCTGATGGAAGATATGCTGCGTTTTAAACGCAGTAAGCTTCGGGGGGAGCTGCTGGGATTCCTTATGGAGCAGGATGATGCTTGCATGGAGGGCTGTTTAAAGCGTCTTCTGGAGGATAAAAAAGAGGAAAAGCGCAGCGCTGGTCTGGATCTTTTACTCCGACTGTCAAAAAAGGAAGAAAAAACAGGGTTTTATCAAAAAGTAAGAGGATTGGCGGCAGGAATTGAAAATCCTACTGACAAAGAAAAGATTTTGCTTGCAGAGATATTGGATGAAGAAAAAACAGATCTCTCAGATCAGAAAGGATTTGGCATTTATGATCCTGACGCACCGGTTGAAATCCCGGAGTTGGAAATAGGAAATGACGCTGTTTTAAAGTGTATTCCTCTTCCGGAAAAAGAAATTATTGAAAAGCTTAAAAAGCTGGACGCACTTTTTCAGGAAAATTGTGATTATGAATATGAAACTACCTCCGGCGACAGAGTGCTTTTAGGAAATCGTTATGTCCGGCATAAAATAAAATCCGATGAAGGAACGAAAATCAGTTATGAGGATCGATATCGTCTTAAGTACTATCCGTTGGAGGATAAGCTGAGAGCCTTTTACGAGAAAGAAATTGGTGATTATGGAACCTTTGTGGAGTGGGAGGCAAGGCTGTTTTTACGTGACTCGGAAATATATGAAAACAGCAGGATGTTTTATGAGGCTGTCTTCGGAAAGCTTCCTTTTAAGCCGGAACCGCTTGGGCTGAAATATTATGATCAGATAAGGGATGTACGTTTTAATTACCGCCAAGAATTTATGGACCGGAAGCTTATGCTTGAAGCAGGCATACAGGCTGTCTGGGCATTGATACAGGTGATCGATTCAAAGAATAAGATCATCAATTATCACTATGCCGGATGGAATAATAGAGTGCATGTAGGTTCCATTTCTGTGAACAGGCTGGAGTTTTTTAACCGCTTTTTTGGAGGATTGGGGTACTGGGAGACAGATGAAGAGTTTACGAGAGCTTTTTATGCTGCATGGAAGATTGAGTTAAAATGCATGGAGGAAAGGGAACAGTCGCAGTTTATTCCTTCTGCGTCTCATAACAGTTTAGGGGTTTCTTCGCTGACGCCGATCACACCTTACTGGTTTTTAAAGGCCTATCATCTGGGGTTGATTTCGAAAGATATTGTGTTTAAGGCAGTTCTGAACTATTTTAACAGAAGAGAAAGTCTTGAGGCATTGACCCAGCTTGTAAAAGGGGAATATGGAAAACCTACCAATCGCGGGCGGTGGAAACAGTTTTTTGGCGAGGAGATGGCGAAGAAGGTTGAAGAACAGGGAGAGGCTGTTGTAGGGAAAAAGACCTGGTGCGGCTGCCTGGTACAGGAGTTGTATGATGCGATCATACCGATGATGGTGGATACAGAGCTTCGCAGGGGAGAGGCGGAGACGGTATTTTCTGCTGATATAGGAGGCATTACCTATATTCAGGGAATTGAATATCTGATTCGAATCCTCATGGCACTTGGAAAAGACACTTTGAGTAGGGAAACTTATTATTCCTGGTACTATTCTTCTTCCCATAATACAAAGAAGGAGGTACTTTGCAGACTTTTAAAGGCATGCTATCCGGCCAAAGGGGATGATGGAAAGGCATTAGGAAAGGCGCTTAGCAAAACCAGTATAAAAGCGGACCGTCTGGTGGAGGTTGCCATGTATGCGCCCCAATGGATCGATATCATTCAGGAATATCTGGGCTGGAAGGGGTTAAAGAGCGGATGCTATTATTTCATGGCTCATATGAACGAGAGGTTTGATGACCAGAAGATGGCCATGATTGCGAAATATACGCCGTTATCCCGAGAGGAGCTGCAGGATGGAGCGTTTGATATAGACTGGTTTCGGGAAGCCTATGGGGTGCTTGGGGAAAAGAATTTTGAACTGCTGTATAAGGCAGCAAAATACATTTCCGACGGACAGAAGCATTCACGGGCAAGAAAATATGCGGATGCAGCCACCGGAAAAGTTACTTTAGAATCACTGAAAGAACAGATTATAGCAAAGAGAAATAAAGATCTTTTGATGAGCTATGGCCTGGTGCCTTTTGCAAAGGATCAGGAGCAGGATATGCTAAGCCGCTATCAGTTTATCCAGAATTTTGCAAAAGAGGCGAAAGCGTTTGGCGCCCAGAGGCGGGCAAGCGAATCCAAGGCAGCACAGACTGCACTGGTCAATTTAAGCGTTCATGGAGGATTTTCCGATGTGACCAGACTGACCCTTAAGATGGAAAGTAAGCTGGCAGAGGAATTTGCAGCTTATATGGAATGGACTAATGTGGGGGATGTAGAGATCTGTCTGCATGTAGATGAGCAGGGCAAGAGCGGGATTTTGTGCCGGAAGGATGGAAAGGCGCTGAAATCAGTTCCCACAAGGCTTGGGAAAGAGAGTTATGTGCTTGAAGTTAAGGAAGCCCATAAGAAGCTGAAGGAGCAGTATGTTAGGGCTAAGAAAATGATGGAAGAGTCCATGGAGAGCGGGGCGGAATTTACGACTGCCGAAGTGGCCGGACTTTTGGAAAATCCGGTGGTCAGAGCAATTTTACTGCCGCTGGTATTTGTAAGTGGAGAAGAGTCTGGATTTTTGGTAAATGAAGCAGGCAGTATTTCCCTAAAAGCATGGGATGGAAGCGTAAGTGTTCTGGAAGCAGAGAGAAAAGTGCGTATTGCCCATCCTCTGGATTTATACAAGGCCAGGGTGTGGCATCAGTACCAGAAAGCTCTTTTTGACGGGCAGCTCCGTCAGCCCTTTAAGCAGGTGTTTAGGGAGTTGTATGTAAAATTGCCGGAAGAGGCAGGTCTCACAGCATCAAGAATGTTTGCTGGAAATCAGATTCAGCCGCAGAAGACAGTGGGATGCTTAAAAGGCCGCAGATGGATTGCCGATTATGAGGAAGGACTTCAGAAGATTTATTATAAGGAAAATATTATTGCCAGAATTTATGCTTTGGCAGATTGGTTTTCTCCAAGCGACGTGGAGGCGCCGACTTTAGAATGGGTGGAATTTTCCAATCGAAAGACTTTTGAACCTCTTACCATTGAGCAGGTGCCGGATCTGATCTACAGTGAAGTCATGCGGGACGTAGACCTTGCTGTGAGTGTTGCTCATGCAGGCGGTGTGGATCCTGAGACCAGCCATTCCACCATTGAAATGCGCAGGGCAATTGTGGAGTTTAATCTGCCTCTGTTCAAGATAAAGAACGTAACGCTAAAGGACAGCCATGCCCTGATCCAGGGGACAAGGGGAAATTACAGCGTTCATTTAGGAAGCGGCGTGATACATCAGGAGGGCGGCGCTATGCTGAATATTCTTCCGGTACATAGCCAGAAGAGAGGCAAACTGTTTTTACCTTTTGTGGATGAAGACCCGAAGACAGCGGAGATCATGTCTAAAATTGTACTGCTGGCGGAGGATAACAAGATAAAAGATCCGTTCATATTAGATCAGCTTGTATAACATATGGCAACATGAAGTTTATGGAAGGATCATACTAACGATAGCGTTTAACCTGAAAGCGTCGCCATTAAGCGGCGCTTTTTTTCGATTGGAGAAAAATATAAAACCCGATTCCGCAGAAATCAGCGAGAAACCAGCCAATTGGGATCGCCCACCAGATGCCGGGCAGCCCGATAGAAGGGATAGGGGCAAGTAAATATGCAAGAAATACCCTTGTACCTAGGGAAATAATGGTAAGGATCACAGAAATACCGGGTTTGCCCAGCCCCCGGAAAAGGCCATAAAGAAGGAACAGACATCCGATACCGCAGTAGCAAGCGCCTTCAATCCGAAGATATTCTACGCCAATGGCAATGATATCGGTTTGGTCCGGTTGTATGAACAGCAGCATCAGTTTATCTGCAAAGGAAAATACTACAACGGAAATAAAAAGACTGAACGTGGTGGCAGTGGCTATTGCTGAGCGTATGCCCAGACGGATGCGCTCTTTTTTGCCGGCTCCCTGGTTTTGGGCAATGAAGGTGGAAAAGGCATTGCCGAAATCCTGTACCGGCATGTAGGCGAAGGCATCAATCTTTACTGCTGCGGCAAAGGCAGCCATAACGGTTACGCCAAAGCTGTTTACAAGTCCCTGAACCATCAGAATGCCGAAATTCATAATTGACTGCTGGATACAGGTCAGCAGAGAGTATTGCAGAATTCGTGAAAGGGCATCTTTTCGAATAAGAAGATGCTCTCTTTGCAGCCGCAGGAAAGGGATATGCCTTATGCAATAAAGGATCATAAGCAGAGCCGAAATACCCTGGGAAAGGACAGTCGCCAGTGCAGCGCCTCCCACCTCCGAATGAAAGACCAGGATAAAAAGAAGATCCAAAACAATATTTAATATTGTCGATAATGCCAGAAATACAAGGGGAATAATGGAATTACCAATGGAGCGGGAAAGGGATGCAAAAAAGTTATAAAGAAAGGTAAAAAAGATTCCGCAGAAAATAATCTGCAGATAACTGCGTGTCTGTGTCATCAAATCAGCGGGAATCTGCATAAAAACCAGCAGTGGATTAATAAAGAGAAGCACAAATACTTCAATAATCACTGCAAGGATACCAGTAAGGGCAAACGAAATAAATAGGTTGTTTTTCAATTCATCAATCCGGGAGGCACCAAAGAGCATGGAAAAAACAACACCGCTTCCCATACACAATCCCAGAAGGATAGAGGTCAAAAAGGTCATCAGTGCAAAAGAGGCTCCCACAGCGGCAAGGGCATCGGCACCAAGAAAACGGCCAACAATTAGTGTATCCGCAACATTATAAAATTGCTGCAGAAGATTTCCCAAGATCATGGGATATGCAAAAACGAGCATAGCACGTGTGACGCTGCCCTCTGACAAATTATGCTGCATGGAATGGTATCTCCTTAACATGGATTTTGCTTTATTATAACGACAACGGTAATAACAGTCAAACATTGACTTTTTCGCTGTTGCATGGTAAAATTTCTTCCGATATTACATGCTAAAATGGAGTAGTGAAAGGAAAACATTACAGTGGAAACGGCAGATATTTTAACAGATAAAAAAACACTATTAATTGTTGACGATGTCGAAATCAATCGGATGATCTTGGCGGAGATTTTCAAGGATACTTACGAAATAATTGATACTGGAAAGGGGGCGGAGGCAATTGAGATCCTATCCAGTAATGAAAATATTTCAGCAGTTCTTCTGGATTTGCTCATGCCGGAAGTCAGCGGGCTTGATGTGTTAAAGGAGATGAACCGGACAGGAAGAATCGAAGAGACTCCGGTATTTATGATCACCGCTGCAGACAGTGAAGATGTACTGATGCAGAGTTATGAGCTGGGGGCAATTGATGTTATCACAAAGCCCTTTATGACTCAGTTCTTAAGATGTAGAGTGAACAGTGTGATCGAATTGTACGAGCATCGGAACAAACTGGAAAAGATTGTTGACAAACAGGTGGCCAGACTCAGTGAACTGATGAGATCTATGATAGAGGTTTTGGCATCAGTCATTGAATTTCGTGACTGCGAATCCGGCGAACATGTGAAACGGGTGTCCTATCTGACAGGGATGCTTATGAAGGAAGTAAGTGATACTTATGATGAATACCGACTGCCGGAGTCTGAGATCGATAAGATTGCTTCATCAGCGTGCCTTCATGATATAGGCAAGATTTCTACACCGGATCAGATTTTAAATAAGCCGGGTAAACTTACCAAAGAAGAATTTGAGATCATGAAACAACATACCACTAATGGATGTGAGATTTTAAAAAGAATTCCGGATATTATGGATGCAGGCGTTTACAGCTATGCTTACGATATCTGCCGGCACCATCATGAAAAATGGGATGGAAAGGGTTATCCGGATGGACTTAGCGGCGATGATATTTCCATATGGGCACAGGTGGTTTCGCTTGTGGATGTGTATGATGCGTTGACATCGGAGAGAGTATACAAAAAAAGCTTTGATAAAGAGACTGCACTGTCCATGATCTACAATGGTGAGTGCGGTGCTTTCAATCCTAAAATACTTAAAGTATTTGAAACGGCTATCAGTAAAGCGGAAAGAAGCCATAAAAAGTAGTTATTGCGTGATTTTTGACAGAAGGTGGGAGGAATATGGACAAGAAAATCATCAATTTTTTCTGGAAGAGTCTGACCAGTGTTATTGTAATTTGTATTGTACTGTTTTGCTTCCTGCTTTTCTATATGTCAGCAAGAACCAATGAAACGATTTATGACGTGGGCGGCAATTATATGTCTGCGATTAATGAGCAGGTTCAGCAGAAATTTTCGGCGATTATTGACATGAAGCTGATTCAGATCGAGAATGCTGTTACACATGTGGCGAAGGACCGCGGCGAAAGCAGAGAAGAACAGATTGACGGGCTGATTCATAGCGCGCAGATTATTAATCTGGATTATCTGGGGATATACGGAGAGAATGGCGAGTACGACAAAATTTACGGTAAAGGCATTTCTACGGTTATTGGTGACAATATGTCAATTAATGCGGATGGAAATATTGTGACCCGGGGATTTGACGAAAACGGAAACAGTATGCTTTTACTGGGACGAAGGTCGGATTTCGCCATGTCAAATGGCAAGCCGGGAATTGCCATGATTGCGGCATTACCCATGGAACAATTAAATGAGGCCCTTTTTCTGAAGGAGAATGTGGATGAAATGTATTCCCATATTGTTAACAAAAATGGGGATTTTGTTATCCGGAACGGCGACGCCTTCAAGGATAACTATTTTGACCGGATAGAGGGGTCTTTTGAAACCTATAAAGGCAAAGAACCGGCGGACTACCGAAAAGAGATTGAAGAGGCCATTGAAAGCGGAGAGGATTATTCAACAACCTTCAAAATCGATGGTGAAATACGACTTCTGTATTGCTCAAAACTTTATCAGACAGAGGATTGGTATCTGCTTACGGTGATGCCGGAAAAAGTGTTGAGTGCAAACATTACCAGACTGGATCATATGCGGATTGTGGTGATGATCAGTATTTTGGCAATCATTCTGGCGCTGATGACAGGTATTCTCCTTTGGTATTATCGCTTATCCCAGAAACAGTTCAGGGAGCTTGAAGCGGCAAAGCGAGAGGCAATGATTGCCAATAAAGCAAAAAGTGAGTTCCTTTCCAGCATGAGTCATGACATTCGTACACCGATGAATGCAATCATTGGGATGACGGAGATTGCGCTTAAGAACACGAAGGATATATTCCGGGTAGAAGAATGTCTGCA
This sequence comes from uncultured Lachnospiraceae bacterium, assembly GCA_947174495.1. Classification (GTDB taxonomy): domain Bacteria; phylum Bacillota; class Clostridia; order Lachnospirales; family Lachnospiraceae; genus Suilimivivens. Next base: position 28,805 of record CAMWJC010000029.1, read on the forward strand.
CAAGATTAAGTTATCCAGTAAGCATTTGCTTGGTCTTATTAACGATGTGCTAGATGTGTCCAAAATTGAAAGTCATAAGATGACTTTAAGTCTGGCACCCATATCATTAAAGGAAATCATGGATGATATCGTAACGATCATGCAGCCACAGGTAAAAGCAAGAGAACAGTATTTTGATATTTTTATCAAAAATATTATTTCGGAAAAAGTTCTTTGTGATGGAGTACGGCTTAATCAGGTTCTTTTGAATCTTTTATCAAATGCTGTAAAATTCACTCCGGAAAAAGGCAGGATCGATGTTTATATGTGGCAGGAAGCCTCTCCGAAGGGTGATAAATATGTCAGAACATATTTTAAGGTATCTGACTCTGGAATCGGAATGTCGGAGGAATTTCAGAAAAAAATCTTTGATAGCTTTTCCAGGGAAGAAACGGAGCAGGTGCATCGGACAACCGGTACCGGACTGGGAATGGCAATCACAAAATCAATTGTGGATCTAATGGGAGGAACCATTGAACTTCAAAGCGAAAAGGGCGCAGGGACTACCTTCCACATTACAGTTGATTTAGAAAAAGCAGAGATAGACGATCAGAGTATGAAGCTGCCGGCGTGGAATGTTCTGGTGGTGGATGATAATGAACAGCTTTGTGCCAGTGCAGTTGCCAATTTGAAGGAGCTGGGTGTAAATGCGGAGTGGACCACGGATGGTGTGAAGGCGGTAGATATGGTCGAGGAGCGTCATTGGGCCAAGGATGATTATCACTTTGCCCTGATTGACTGGAAAATGCCAGGCATGGACGGAATAGCAGTAATACGTGAAATACGCAGGAGAGTCGGAACAGATATTCCGGTATTTTTGATATCGGCATATGACTGGAGCGAGATGGAGGATCTGGCTTCTGCGGAAATGTTCGAAGGATTTATTGCAAAACCACTTTTTAAATCCACCTTGTATGCCCGCCTTAGCCAATATATGGAAGGATACAGTCCAGAGGAGATTTCGGAAGAAGAGAACGAAAGTGCTTTGGTTGGAAAGAAGATTCTTCTTGCGGAAGATATTGAGATTAACTGGGAAGTGGCGGAAGCAATTCTTGGTGAGTTTGGAATGGAACTGGAATGGGCAGTGAACGGAAGGGAATGTGTGGATAGGTTTGTGGCATCTGAGGTTGGCTATTATGATGCAATCCTGATGGATATCCGAATGCCGGTCATGAACGGCTACGAGGCAACTCAGGAAATTCGTAGTTTAGACCGAGCAGACAAGGATCTTCCGATTATTGCAATGACGGCGGATGCATTTTCCGGTGACGTACAGAAGAGTATTGAAAGTGGTATGAATGCACATATTGCAAAACCTATTGATGTGAAGGAGTGTATCCGGACATTAAAGCAATATATTAAGTAAGTAGCATAACGGATCCGCAGGCAGTGAATGTTCTGCGGGTCTTTTAACTTTATGGAAAACAGGAGGAACAAGAGGATGAGATACCCTGAATTTTTAAAAGAAAACGGAACAATTGGATTCGTAGCGCCAGCATTTGGGTGCAACATACAGCCATACCGTGCAGCATTTGAAAATGCTCTAAAAAGATGGCAGCAGGAAGGATTTTCTGTAGTATTGGGACCGAACTGCTTTTTGGGAGAGGGAATCGGTATCAGCAACACGCCTAAGAATTGCGGACAGGAATTGGAAACATACTATTTAGACAAGAAAAATGATTGTCTTATTTCCTGCGGAGGCGGCGAACTGATGTGTGAAATCCTTGAGCATGTTGATTTTGCGGCAATAAAGGAGGCTGATCCCAAGTGGTTCGTAGGATACTCAGATAATACAAATATTACTTTTCTTCTGACGACACTTTGTGATACGGCATCTATCTATGGCCCCTGTGCAGCTGCCTTCGGTATGGAACCGCGTCACCAGGCAATTCTGGATACCATGGATGTACTGATGGGTAAAAAAAGGACACTGGAGAGCTATGATAAATGGGAAAAGGAAGGTCTTAAGGATGAAGACCATCCGCTTATGCCTTATAACTGTACGCAGGATTCACACATTCGTTCTTATGTTCCACAAGATGGAATTGACGGACCCAAAACGGATCTGGTTTTGTCTGATGGCTGCGAGATGGAGGGCAGATTGATTGGAGGCTGTATGGATTGTCTGGTTAATCTTCTTGGAACCCGTTTTGATAAAGTAAAGGATTTCCTTCAGAGGTATAAAGAGGATGGGTTTATCTGGTTTCTGGAAAGCTGTGACCTGAACGTTTTTTCCATCAGGAGAGCTATGTGGCAGATGGAGCAGGCTGGCTGGTTTGAGTATGCAAAAGGATTTCTGATTGGAAGACCGCTTGTATATGGACAGGAAATGATGGGATTGGATCAGTATGAAGCCATTCTGCCCACGGTACGGAGACATGGAGTTTCGGCTATCATGGATGCGGATCTTGGACATTTGCCTCCGGCAATGCCGCTTGTGTCAGGCAGTTATGCAAAACTTAGATCAGAGAATGGTAAATTAAAAGTTGAAATGATATACAGATAATTCGATGGAGTTTTACAAAAGCCTTGGAGATTAACAAAGGATCGTGCGATGGATGAAGGTTGAATTGCTATTTCATGTTCCTTATAATAAATTTATATCAAAATTTGTGAAAAGGAAGGAGATATTGATGGAACAGCTAAATTTGACAACAACCAAGGACGCAGAAAAGGTATATGAAATTCTGGGAGACCTGATTCACATGGAACGGGAATTTCAGATTATGATAACCGTGCCATCTGTAAATGCTTCCACAAAGATGGCTCAGGTTGCTGATGAAGAGGAAAGAAAGATATCCGGTCATGATCTAGAAAGAGATGTGACGGATATGATTCATGAGATAGGGGTTCCGGCTCACATTAAAGGTTATCAGTACCTTCGGGAAGCGATCATTATGTCGGTGGAAGATCCGGAAATGCTGGGATCTATCACAAAAGTGCTTTATCCTACTATCGCCAGGAAATATCAGACTACTTCAAGCAGAGTGGAACGTGCTATCCGTCATGCAATTGAAGTGGCGTGGAATCGCGGAAGAATGGAAACATTGGATGCCATGTTCGGCTACACCATTAATACCGGCAAGGGGAAGCCTACCAATTCAGAGTTTATTGCGCTGATTGCAGATAAGATTCGCCTGCAGTATCGGTAAAAGAATCAAAATTCTTCTTTTAATGCAAGAAAGTATGTTGTATAATGTAAAATAATAATATATTTTGGAGGGATATGATGAAAAATATTCTTTTTGTTGCATCAGAAGGAGTTCCATTTATTAAGACAGGCGGACTTGCGGATGTAGTAGGTTCACTTCCCAAGTGTATTGATAAGCAGTATTTTGATGTGAGGGTTATTCTTCCCAAATATACCTGCATGTCTCAGGAAATGAAGGATAAAATGAATTTTGTGACATCCTTCTACATGGATTTCCATTGGAAGAATGAGTATGTGGGCGTTCTGCATGCAGAGGTTGACGGAGTAAAATATTATTTTATTGATAACGAGATGTTTTTTAACGGTTTTAAACCGTACAGTGATAATGCTCTTTTTGAAATTGAGAAATATGCTTTCTTTTCCAAAGCAGCATTGTCTATTTTGCCAGTGATCGGTTTTAGACCGGATTTGATCCATTGTCATGACTGGCAGACAGGTTTGATTCCCGTTTACCTGAAAGAACGTTTTCAGGGAAATGAGTTTTATCGGGGAATTAAGTCAGTGATGACCATCCATAACTTGAAATTTCAGGGCAAGTGGGGTGTGCAAGAGGTTCAAGATATTACAGGTCTCCCGCCGTATTTCTTTACACCTGACAAGCTAGAGCTTTATAAGGATGCTAATCTTCTTAAAGGAGGATTGGTATATGCAGACGCGATTACAACGGTGAGCCAGACCTATGCGGAAGAGATCAAAACAGAATTTTATGGGGAACAGTTGGAAGGGTTAATGCGTGCACGTTCCAATGACCTGAGAGGTATTGTTAACGGAATTGATTATGATGAATTTAATCCGGAAACAGACAAATATATTGAACATCATTACAACGCAGTGAATTTCCGCAAGGAAAAGATCAAAAATAAACGTGCACTTCAGGCGGAACTTGGCCTTGATCAGGATGACAAGAAATTTATGATTGGTATAGTATCCAGACTGACGGATCAGAAAGGCTTTGATCTGATTGCATATGTGATGGATGAACTTTGTCAGGATAATGTACAGCTTGTTGTGTTAGGAACCGGCGAAGAACGTTATGAAAACATGTTCCGACATTTTGACTGGAAGTATAATGATAAAGTATCTGCGAACATATATTATTCTGAAGCGTTGTCACACAAGATTTATGCGGCAAGTGATGCCTTTTTGATGCCATCTTTGTTTGAACCCTGTGGATTAAGTCAGTTGATGAGTCTTCGGTATGGCACAGTGCCGATTGTTAGAGAAACTGGAGGACTGAAAGATACGGTTCAGGCATATAATGAATATGAAAGTACCGGAACCGGTTTTTCCTTTGTGAACTATAATGCCCATGAGATGCTGGGAACTATCCGCTATGTGGAAAAGATCTATTATGACAGAAAGCGTGAGTGGAACAAGATTGTAGATCGTGCGATGGCGACAGATTTTTCATGGCAGGTTTCAGCTTCGAAGTATCAGGAAATGTATGACTGGCTGATCGGATAAAGGTTTGGAGCGTAGCAGGAATGCCAAATAGAAAGAAGAGAGACGGTTTTATCATGCAGGCGGGGATTCTGGCTTTTGCCGGAATCATCGTCCGCATCATTGGCCTTCTGTATAACAAGCCGCTGGTTTCGATCATTGGAGATGAGGGAAACGGATATTATGACAGTGCCTATGCTGCATACAGTATTGTGTTATTAATATCTTCTTATAGTATTCCCTCGGCGGTATCCAAGGTGATTGCCCAGAGGCTGGCAGCAAGAGAATATCGAAATGCGCATAGAATCTTTCAATGTGCGTTTATTTATGTGCTGGTAGTCGGTGGTATTGCCAGCTTATTTGTGTTTTTCGGAGCAGGTATTTTGGTGAAGATGGACAGTGCCGTCCTTCCGCTGCGCATTTTGGCGCCGACCATCTTTTTAAGCGGTATACTTGGGGTACTGCGGGGATATTTTCAAGCCCACAGGACCATGCTGCAGACTTCCATTTCCCAGATTCTGGAACAGCTTGTAAACGCCGGTATGAGTATTGCAATGGCATATGTGCTTGTTCAAATGGTGGCGGATAAGGATATGACTACCCAGGCTTCCTTCGGAGCGGCAGGAGGAACTATCGGAACAGGAGCAGGAGTGCTTGCGGCGCTTCTTTTTATGGCGGGAATATATGCGTTAAACCGAAAAACAATACTTAGAAGGATTGAGCGGGACACCGGCCATGTGGATGAATCTTATAAGGATATTTTTAAGTTGATTCTTATGGTTGTGACACCTTTTATATTAAGTACCGGAATTTATAACGTAAATAACTTCCTTGACAAGACAATCTATCAGCTGGTCATGATGGAGGTACGGCATGTGGAGGAGGCTTTGGTAGCCACCGACTTAAGCGCTATAGCAAAGGGAACTAAGATTGCCAACATTCCCATAGCCCTTGCATCGGCTATGGCAACCGCACTCATCCCCGGTATATCCAGTGACTTTGCCAAAGGAGATATTAAAAGTGTGCGGTATAAAGTTGCAAAGTCTGTGAAGGTAACTATGTTGATTTCAATCCCTTCTGCAGTGGGATTGGGGGTTTTGTCAAAACCGGTTATGATGGTGATCTTCCATCAGCCGGAAACGCTGGAACTGGCATCTACACTTTTGACATGCATGGCAGTTACGGTGGTATTGTATGCACTTTCTACCTTGACACAGGCAATCCTTCAGTCTGTAGGAAGAATGAAGGCTCCTATCATCAATGCATCGGCTGCGGTTGTTATCCATGCAGCGCTGATGGTGGTTATGGAGCTGTTTTTGGATGAAAAGTACAGTTTATACTACTATGTGTTTGTTACGGTAATCTATGCGTTACTGTTGTGTGTTCTGAATCAAATCGTGGTTCATAGGGCACTGAACTACAGTCAGGAAGTAGATAAAACATTTTTACGCCCGATGATTGCTGCTGCAGTTATGGGAGCAGTGGCCTATGGAGTTTATCAGGGAATTTACTATTTGATCAAGATTAATATAGTGGCGCTTGCCATTGCTATTTTGATAGGTGCAGCAGTTTATTTTGTCATGATCATCCGATGGAAAGCGGTGTCAGAGGATGAATTAAAGAGCATGCCAAAGGGATATATGCTAATTGAAATAGCCAAAAAGACAGGAATCATGCCAAAGGAAGAAGCAGGCATTTCCTCAAAATCCAAAAAGAAAAAGAGAAAAAAGAAAAAGAAGAAAAAGAAGAAAGCAACAGTAAGCAGCGATCAGCACACTTCGCTAACTGCTAATGTATTAAATAAAAAGAAATCGGACGACGATTTCTGGTTGGATGATTAAATTGACAAAAAAAGAATAAAGAAAGTACCTCCTGGAAATAATAAGTTTGACTTGTAGAAACAGAAAATTTTCAGGAGGTATTTTTATGGCTAATTTATCAGAACTTGATTTACAGAACCTGCGTCACCTGATAGGAGGTTATGACGTGACTCACTGCAAAATGAAAGAATACGCGTCCAGTTCATCGGATTCGCAGGTAAAGCAGTTTTTTGAAAAAGGTGCTAAATCGGCAATGGATAACAAGAATCAGTTAATGAAATTTTTGCAGTAGGAGATGGAGGGAAAGATATGCAGTTAAATGAAAAAACAATGGTAGCGGATACGTTAACAGGGATAAACGGTGAGTTGGTGCGTTTTGGAGAGATGATCGCGCAGACGGAGAATTCCGAACTAAAGCAGACTTTGAAACAGTTTCGAAATGCCTGTGAACAGTCACAGGAGGAATTGTACAAGATTGCGCGTGAGAAGTCTTATTATGTTCCGGCTGCAAAGGCTACACAGCAGGAGATTGATCATGTGAAGGATCTGTTTACCAGCAGTACTTTGTAAAATTCTAAAATATAAAAAGCGCCGCCAAAGAGCGGCGCTTAAATTTGCGCGGAAGGCATAAGCCAAGCTGGAATGCTTGCATTCCAATTTGGCGCCGCCCGCGAACGTGAGAAACTCGCAAAGCGTGTTTCTCATCGTTTTGGGTCGGATAGACCCTGTTGAGTGCATTGGAGTTTCTCAGCAGAGAAACGGAAA
>CAMWJC010000030.1 GCA_947174495.1 uncultured Lachnospiraceae bacterium
CATTTTTAGGGTTCCCTTCTTCTTATCGTGTCTACTTTATAGGGTACATTTTAAAGAATACCAAGCCTGTTAACCTCTACCTTTCCTTCTTCTCTTCCCTCTTCGCGTCCTTCACTCCGTATCGTCCTCTCATATTTTTCTGCGTCAAACTCTTCCAATAACATTCCCAGCACCTCCGCACGATTCTTCAGCAAGAACTCTTTTAAGATACCCCCTTCTATGCAGTAATCCACCGCCTTATTCAGGGCTGTCTGTATATCCTTCTCAACAGCCATGCAGTCCCTTATCACGGCCACCATCTCCGAATATTCTTCCAGAATCCTGCATTTCTCCATCAGTTGTTTATTATACCCGTAGTTAATGTTGAGCATCCGCACAGTCAGCTCCACATCCGCCCGTGCCTTCTTATTTTCAAAAGCATCCGACAGCTTCAGTGTCCGCTCTTCCGGCATTTCCTTCACGCCATTATAAAAGACAATGCACTGTGGCGTAGGCAGGCTGATCTGTCCTGTTCCATAAAGGCTTTTCTCCGCCTTCTCTATCACCATCTGGTACTCCTGCGCCAGATAGATCAGAAACCGTACCGGTAGATTCGGACTATATGTGCTCTGATGTTCATACATGCTTAACGTGCCGGACAGGATATAGGCCAGATCGTTCTTCATAACCACATAAACTGCACTTTCAATCGTCACAATCTCAAGCTGTGATGAATCACAGTATTCCGTCCCGTTCAGCGCATTATACAATTCCAGAAGCGCTTCCCTGTCTTTCTCGAACAAATAACGGAACAGCCTGTCCTTCACATTCCGCTGTATCTGTTTTCGGTTCCGGTCATACTGCCGGTTCAGTTTCCTGCTTACACGTTTTTTCTTTCGTCTTCGTCTTGACATATGTTATCCTCCCTTTTTGTGGCAGGACAATAATATGCCAGACAGCCTGTGCCCGTTCAATCCCTCCTGCCGTTTTCTGTTATGTTTCAAAGCGAAAATCCGACAGAAACTGTCTTGAACGTGCAGAACGCACACCTGCTAGAATTCCTTTGATGAATTTATTCTAATGGGTCTTCGGAAAGATGTCAATATTAATTTTGATTTTTTATTAACGTTTTACCGTTTTTCGAAGTATTTATAGCCAACGATGCAAGGCTTGGGGAAACCTGTCCTTTATGGTAAGAACAAGGGAACTGAAATAACTCAGTCCCCTTCCTCATCTAAACGTTAAATTAATCAATTTTCAAAATCAACTCCAAAATCCGCCTTCCGCAGATCTCCATCTCCTTACGGTCCAGCACTCCTGCTTTCAATGCACGGACTAAGCTCTCCGGCGCGCCGCATCCCATCTTAATATCATTGCCTGCCTTCACTTCCTTGTAGTGCTCTCCCAGTGTCCACCAGTCTGTGGTGACCATTCCCTGGTATCCCCACTCTCCCCGGAGGATATCTTCCAAAAGCTCTCTGCACTCGGAAGCTCTGTGTCCATTTACAATATTATAAGAAGACATAATGGTCCACGGATTCGCCTTTTTAACAATAATCTCAAAAGGCTTCAGGTAAATCTCCCTCACGGCTCTCTCTGAAACTCTGGAATCACTGTCTCTCCGATTTGTTTCTTTATTATTGCAGACAAAGTGTTTTACCGATGCTGCTATATGCTGGGACTGGATTCCTTTTACCATCTGCACCGCCAGTTCACCGGCGAGGAAAGGATCCTCGGAATAATATTCAAAGTTCCTTCCACAGAGAGGACTCCTGTGAATATTCACTGCAGGCGTTAACCAGATGCCAATATTATTTTCCTTAACCTCCTTTGCTCCGGCTTCTCCAACCCGATAAACCAACTCCCGGTTAAAGGTGCATGCCAGCAATATGGCACAGGGCCATGCAGTGGTATGGACGCCGCATTCCGGCGTTATACGCAGTCCGGCAGGTCCATCGGCCGTCATCACATTGGGGACACCATATTCCGGAAGATTTCCGAAGCCAAAGGTATTGGCTACTCCGGTATTCGGCTGTCCGCCAAGAAGATGTATCAATTCCTCATCCGTCAACTGCTTAACAAATTCTTCTGTCGTAAGCTTACCCTCTGCCACTTCAATGAGAGGCCGAATTCCTTCTTTATAAGGCTGCTTCCACAGATTTCTTCCCTCCTGTGCCCGCACAGACGGCGTACATCCATCCAGCTTCCCTTCTTCCGTACGTTCGATCAGAGAAGCATTGGGATCGTTTCCAGGCGCGGTAGGAAGTGCCTCCATACTGCCATCCGAACACATCCGTTCCGGCAGATCCGTAGGTACCAGCTTTGCCGATAACTGCTGTGTAATCGTATCCTCATTTAAATGCCAGATATACTCCGGTTCCGTTGCGTTTCGAACAGAATTTCCCACATAGAAGCTATAATCTCCCGCCTCCATAACATAAGCTGATTTTTGTACCTTTCCCAAATCATCGTAGGAGGCAAGCGCCTGAACATCAAAATCCAGAAACAGTGTCTGCATCTCTCCCGGCTCAAGCTCTTTTGTCTTTTCAAAAGCAACCAGCACTTTTTTCGGTTTTCCAAGCTTTCCTTCCGGCGCACTGCCGTAAACCTGAATAACCTCTTTTCCTGCACGCTTTCCGCTGTTCGTAATTTCTACCCGGATACGGATCTGTCCATCTGTATCTTCTACATCTGAAACCTTCCATGAAAAATCCGTATAGGAAAGCCCGTACCCAAAGGGATAGCGAACCTTCTCCCCGGCTCCTGGTATGGTTTCAAAATAGCGATAGCCCACATAAATATCTTCTTTGTAATTCACATAATCATCGAACTCATGGAAACCTGCCGTGGAAGGATAATCCTCCAAATCCGCAAAGGTATCGGTAAGCTTCCCGGAAGGATTTCCCAATCCGCAAAGGAGTTCTGCCGCGGCGCGTCCGCCTTCCATTCCCGCCTGCCATGCCATCAGCACCGAAGATATCCCATCATCCTCCGCAAACCAGGAAGTATCCACCACTCCGCCTGCATTCAGCACAACGATAATCCTGTCAAAGTTCTGTTTTACCTGGCGTACCATCTCGGCTTCTTTTTCGGATAAGTAAAAATCTCCCTTTTCAAACAAAGCCCCTGCCTTTGTCAGCAATGATTCTTCTTTTTGGTCTGTCTCCTTGTTCTCATCAAAACGGCTTTTTCTGTCCCAGCCCTCACCGGAAAAGCGGCAAATACTGATAATCGCCGTATCTGCAAAAGCTCTGGCTTCTCTAATCAGTTCCTCCGAAAGGACAGGCTCAACGCACATTCCCGGTTCCGTTCCCTCGCCATACTGTCTTTTCACATCCTGGCGATAAAAATCAGCCAGGCTTTCGCACAGACTCACCTGATCTCCAAGGGATTTCAGACCATCGTAGAGATTTACCACATAATCCACGGTCACATCTCCGCTTCCGCCTCCACCTTTTACATAGTCAAAACAAGCCTTACCAAAAAGCGCCAGCCTGCTGCCCTTTTCCAGAGGAAGCAGCGCTTTCTCATTTTTTAAAAGCACCATACCTTCCTTAGCGGCATTTTTAGATAGTTCTCTGTGTTCTTTACATGCTGTAATCTTTTTGCCGCCTTCCCCCAAAGGAAGATTCGGCTGATATTTCACTCTCTGCCATTTATTCATTTCTGCCTCCGTGAATCAAAATAGAAAGGTTACTTTCCCTTATTGATTCTTTTTTATTTTTCCTGTCTGTTGATCAATAGCCGGATCTGCTCATCCAACTTCTCATAAAAGTCCGCTATGTGTATCCCGTCAACTAACGCATGATTGCACAATACCGATACCGGCAATAACACCCGCTCACCCTGGGTAAAATACTTTCCCCATGTAATCCTTGGATTGCTGTCCGCAGGAGCGGGAACCGGTTGCACCAAAGCGGTATAAGAAACCCAGGGAAGTGTGGAGATAAAGAACTTATCATAGATATCCGCCTCTTTCTCCTCAATGGTATTTGCCTGCTTTGCCGCCTCCTGCGCCTTTTGTGCATAAGAAATATACTCTTCAAACGGACGGTTGTCATCCAGTGTACAATAGCAATAAGTTCCGTCTTCCAACGCAACTGTGTGAGATGTTTGACAATGAGCAAATTCAATGATCTTATTATTTAAAATCCTCTGCCTGAACTCCGTCACCTTATTTGCCGCTTTGGAAACACAATAGCAGATTGTGAGAAAAAAGGGAAGATTCTTCCCTTTTTTCACTGTCAATAGCTCTGTGATATCCACATTTACGGTTAATCCCACATAAGGGTACGCCATACTGCTAAAGTATGCAAAGTGATCTTTTCTCTTATAGGTTTCCATATCCAGATACCGATAATCCATCAAAATTCCTCCTGTGCCAGCACGGTTCTACAGCTTTTCCAAGATAGAACTGCCAATGGTTCCTTCCGGCATAGAAACACCAAAGTTCTCTGCCACAGATGCTCCGATCACTGCAAAGGTATCTTCATTTTTAAGTTCACCGCCACCTTCCATCTTCTTTGAATAAGCAATAAACGGTACGTATTCTCTGGTGTGGTCGGTTCCGCTGTAAGTGGGATCATTTCCGTGATCCGCCGTCAGGATCAGAAGATCGTCTTCCCGAAGCTTATCAAGAAGCACTCCCAGGTTTTTGTCAAATTTCTCGATCTCATGCCCGTAACCTTCCACATTTCTGCGATGTCCCCACAAAGCGTCAAAATCCACAAGATTCGTAAAGCATAGTCCGTGAAAATCCTCATTGCAGATCTCTATGGTCTGTTCCATTCCGTGAACCGAGCTGTCCGAATGGTAAGTTTTCGTAATACCTTCTCCGCAGAAAATATCGTTAATCTTGCCCACGCCGATCACATCAAGTCCCGAATCCTTTAAAGCATTCAGCGCTGTAAGGCCGGTAGGTTTTAAAGCATAATCATGGCGATTGCTGGTTCTCTTAAATTCACCTTTCTTTTTCCCAACATAGGGTCTTGCTATGACCCGTCCCACTCTCCACTCATCCTTCATGGTGATCTCTCTTGCGATCTCACAGCAGCGGTACAGGTTCTCAAGATCAAAGGTTTCCTCATTTCCGCAGATCTGAAGCACGGAATCTGCCGAAGTGTAAACGATCATCGCTCCCGTATTTATTTCTTCTTCTCCAAGCTCTTCAATGATTGCTGTGCCGCTGGCACTTTTATTGCCAATCACCCGTTTCCCGCACTGCCGCTCCAGCTCGGCAATCAGTTCCGGCGGAAATCCCGTATCCGTAAAAGTTATGAACGGTTTTTCGGTCTTAATTCCCATCATTTCCCAATGTCCGGTCATGGTATCCTTACCGTTACTTGCCTCCCCGAGACGCATATAACGTCCCAGCGGCTTCTCTATGCCTTTCATCTTTCCTGCCGCATGGAGATTTAACATACCCAGCTTTTGAAGATAAGGCATCTCAAGGGTTTCCATTTTTTCCAGAATATGACCAAAGGTATCCACGCCCTCATCGCCAAACCTTGGAGAATCCGGCATAGCGCCGATTCCAAGAGAGTCTAAAACAATCACAAATATTCTCCTGTATTTCTCCATTTCCATCACCTCCGTTTAATAACCGGCTGCCTCTTCATTTTTTACAATCTTAATGATCCGGCTGGTTCCCAGGCGGTCCGCCCCCAGCGAAAGGAATTTTTCCGCATCCTCTAAAGATGAAATTCCTCCTGCTGCCTTGATTTTAACCTTCTCTCCCACATGCTCAGCAAACAGCTTTACATCATCAAAGGTAGCTCCGCCGGTGGAAAAACCGGTAGAAGTCTTAATATAATCCGCACCCGCACTGGTCACGATCTCACACATTTTAATCTTTTCTTCATCTGTAAGAAGGCAGGTTTCAATAATCACTTTCAGGATCTTTTCCCCGCATGCAGCCTTTAAGGTACGGATTTCTTCCTCGATCAGATCATATTTCTTATCCTTCATCCAGCCGATATTAATAACCATATCGATTTCGGAAGCACCGTTTGCAATGGCATCTTTGGCCTCAAATTCCTTGGTCTTTGTTGTCATATAGCCGTTAGGAAATCCGATCACCGTACAAATTGCCATCTTTCCCTGTACATACTCACTTGCCTGCTTTACATAGCTTGGCGGAATACACACGGAAGCTGTCTGATATTTCACCGCATCATCACAGATTTGTTTGATCTCCTCCCATGTGGAGGGCTGCAGCAGCAGGGTATGATCTACATGCTTTAAAATTTCTTTAATGTCCATTTTTCTTTCTCCTCTTTTCTATTTGGCATCTTCGCGGATCAGATTCCTTATTCCTTCCACTGCCACCTTAATTGCCATATCTGTATCATGTGCTATGGGGTTTTCAAGTCCCAGCTTTTCCCTTTCCTGATTGGCAACCACCAAAAAACAAGAACCGACTCTCACCCGAAGATAACTTGCCACAATGAATAATGCTGCTGATTCCATTTCCGAGGCAAGGCAGCCTAAACGTTTCCATGCTTCCCACTTATTCATCAGTTCGTAGCTGACCGGCTTTGTCTCCGGTTCATGCTGACCGTAAAAGGAATCCTTACATTGCACCACACCCGTATGGGTAGGATAGCCCTTAGCTCTGGCTGCAGCTACCAATGCGTTTGTCACGGAAAGATCTGCCACTGCCGGGAACTCCATGGGCGCATATTCCCTGCTGGTTCCCTCCATTCGTATCGCCCCTGTAGCAATCACGATGTCTCCGCTTTTTACCTCCGGCTGCATTCCGCCGCAGGTTCCCACGCGGATAAAGGTATCTGCTCCCACCAAACGCAGTTCTTCCATAGCAATTGCTGCCGATGGCCCGCCAATCCCGGTGGAAGTGACACTTACCTTTACACCGTCCAAGGTTCCGGTGTAGGTCACATATTCTCTGTTATCGGCAATCAAAACCGGATTATCAAAATACTGTGCGATCTTCACACACCGTTTGGGATCACCCGGCATGATCACATAGCGGCCAACCTCTCCGTCCGCTACCTGTATATGATATTCTCTGGTTGGATCTTCAGAATATTTTCTCATAAAATCTCATCTCTCCTTCCTTTCTGCTCAAAGCGCAAACCTTTACAAGCAAATCTCCGCCCATTTAACGCTGCCCCTTATCATAAGGAATTCCTTCCGCTTTGGGCGCTCTGGATTTTCCGGATACAAACACAAGCACCACCAGAGAAATGATATATGGAAGCATGTTGTATACGGTACTTGGAATTTTCAATGCCACCAGCACATCGAATCCCGTATAGACATTGGAAAGTGCCCGGAATAAACCGAACAAAAGCGCTGCAAGCCCGATGTTTACCGGTTTCCACTGTCCAAAAATCATAACTGCAAGAGCAAGGAATCCAAATCCTGCCACACCATTTTCAAATTTCCACTCGCTGACGCCTGCTGTTATGTAAACCAATCCGCCAAGACCGCCAAGACCGCCGGATATAAGAACACCCGCATAGCGCATCTTATAAACATTAATTCCCACAGAATCCGCCGCCTGAGGATGCTCGCCGCATGCGCAGAGTCTTAATCCAAATCTGGTCTTGTAAAGCACCACATAGGCCGCGATCAGCAAAAGCAGCGCTATTAACATAAACCAGTTAAACTCAAATCTTCCAATATTCATGATAAATGACTTTTTGGCCTGTCCGTAGGCAACCGTGGAGGACACATTATCCACGCTCTCCGCCGTGTTGATTGCTCTTACCAGAACAACTGCCGCTGCCGGTCCGAGAAGGTTAAGAGCCGTCCCCACAAGGGTCTGATCCGCCTTAAACTGAATAGCCGCAACTCCAAGAAACAGGGAAAATACCATACCAACCAGCACACTGGCAATGATTACCAGAAGGATTACCAGAAAAGCCGGTACCCCTGCGGGAAGATATTTCATCATAAGCGCTCCGCCTAAGGCCCCCATGACCATGATTCCTTCCAGACCGATATTGATCACTCCGCTATGTTCCGAAAAACATCCGCCAAGTGCCACAAGCACCAGCACGGAAGCAAATATTAATGTATACTGAATTAATAACAACATTATGCTTCGCCTCCTTTCTGCTCTTTTGCGCCCTGTTTTTCTTCTCTCTTATCCAAAAACCGATTTAACCAGATCTTAAAGAAAAGTACAAAACCGCACAGATAAATGATAAATGCAGAAATCAGATCTGAAATCTGTGTACAGTACATAGTCTTATCTACATAAGTGCCGCCGCTGGTAATGTGCTGGATAAAATAGGAAGCAAAAACAGTTCCTATGGGATGAAGGCCTCCTAAAAATGCTGCTGCAATTCCGTTAAAGCCCATAGCCGGAACAGAAGTCTGCTGAACCATCCACTGTTCAATACCTGTCAAATAAAAAATTCCAGCCCCGAATCCGGACAATCCGCCAGCAATCATCATCGTCAAAATAATATTTCTCTTTTCCCGCATACCACAGTATTTTGCCGCCTGTTTATTCATACCTGTTGCTTTCAGCTCATAACCGAATTTTGTCTTCTCTAAAATTACCCATACTGCGATAGCCATAATCACCGCAAGCAGAACCCCCAGCGTGACAAACTCGTTATCCGAAAACAGCTTATCAAGTCCCAGCGTTGGAAGCAGGGCGCTTTTGTTCGTGCTTGTCAGGGATCTCGTGTAAGGTGTGGACTGCTCCTTTACCTGGGTAAGCAGCATATTCACGCAATACAATCCAATCCAGTTCAGCATAATGCAGGAGATTACTTCATTTACATTGAAATATGCTTTCAGCGCTCCGGAAATTCCTCCCACCAGAGCCGCCACCAAAATTGCCGCCACCAGACAGACATACCAGGGCATACCCAAAGCTAATCCGAAATAAAGGCATGCGCCCGCTCCTACCACATACTGTCCCGCCGCACCGATATTAAACAGCCCGACCTTGTACGCAAATAAGACCGACAAAGAACACATTAACAGCGCGGAGGCCTTTACCAGAGTCGTTCCGAAATATTTCATTGCAGCTACTGCACTTGGATAATAAAGAAAATTCTTTATGATCGCCAGAATCGCCTTTCCTGCTCCCCCCGGATTAATAATCAGAAGAACAATATACCCGATCAGAAGACCGATGACAATGCAAAGCAAAGAGGCTATGATCGTCTGAAATCCGTTATTCCGCAGAATATTCTCTTTCTTTTGCTCCTTATTATGCATTTGCGCCCGCCTCCTTTCTCTTAGAACCTGCCATATAAAGTCCCAGTTCTTCCACCGTAACATGCTTCGGATCAAATTCTCCTACGATCTCACCCTCATACATGACTAAAATACGATCTGATACATTCATTACCTCATCAAGCTCCAGACTGATGAGTAAAACGCCTTTTCCTGCGTCTCTCTGAGCCACCAGCTGTTTGTGTATGTATTCAATAGCTCCCACGTCCAGTCCGCGGGTAGGTTGAACAGCAATCAAAAGCTCCGGATTCTTGTCAATCTCACGGGCAATAATCGCTTTCTGCTGATTACCGCCTGACATGGAGCGCGCTATGGTCACTGCTCCCTGACCGGAACGAATATCATACTGTTCAATCAGTCCGTTGGCATATTCCCGTATTTCCTTCCGTTTCAAAAAGCCATACTTGTTGGTAAACTGTGGTTCAAAATATCTTTGAAGAACAATATTATCCTCCAGCGAATAATCCAACACCAATCCATGCTTATGCCGATCCTCGGGGATATGGCTCATTCCGGAAACCAGACGGCTTCGGATAGGCATATGGGTAATATCCTTTCCATTCATGGTAATGGTACCGCTCTTTAACGGCTCTAAGCCCGACAAACCATAAACAAACTCTGTCTGTCCGTTTCCGTCAATACCTGCAATACAGACGATCTCACCTCTCTTCACCTGCAAAGACACATTATTGACAGCATTATTTTTATGCCGCTTTGAAGCCACCGTCATTCCCTGAATATCCAAAACAACATCCCCCGGCTTTGCCGGCTTCTTTTCCACTACAAAATTTACATCCCTGCCTACCATCATGGCAGAAAGCTTCTCGGGAGTCGCATCCTTAATGTCCACCGTTCCGATATATTTTCCTTTACGGAGAACACTGCAGCGATCTGCAACCTGCATGATTTCTGCCAGCTTATGGGTAATAAACAGAATACTCTTCCCCTCTGCTGCCAGGTTTTTCATGATAGTCATTAGCTCCTGAATCTCCTGGGGCGTCAGCACCGCCGTAGGCTCATCAAAGATCAGAATTTCATTGTCGCGGTACAACATCTTTAAGATTTCTGTTCTCTGCTGCATTCCTACCGTAATATCCTCAATCAGGGCATCCGGATCTACGGACAATCCGTATTTCTCAGACAATTCCATGACCTTTTTTCTGGCCTCATCCTTTTGAAGGAACCCGCCTTTGGTGGTCTCCACACCCAGAATAATATTATCCAGAACGCTGAAGCATTCTACCAGTTTAAAATGCTGATGAACCATTCCTATCCCTAAGTCATTGGCATCATTGGGGTCATTGATCGTAACCGTTTTACCGTCCTTGCGTATTTCCCCTTCCTCAGGCTGATACAGTCCGAAAAGAACACTCATCAAGGTTGATTTTCCCGCACCGTTTTCCCCCAGCAGTGCATGGATCTCTCCTTTTTTCAGTTGTAAAGTGATATTGTCGTTTGCTATGATGCCGGGAAATCTTTTGGTGATATTCAGCATCTCAATGGCATACTTTTCCATCCTTTACCTACCTCCTCTCATTCCTGTGCGGCGCATTAGCCACAGCTTCTTCTTACTGTTAAGGAAAGGGAGCAGGCATTGCCCACTCCCTTTGCCATAAAAACTTATTCCTTATTTGATGCTGCCGTAGTCTGTTACTTTGACCGAAACGGAAGGCATTGCCGTAATGTCATTAGAAACTTTGATTTCTCCGCTATGCAAAGCCTTTACCAGTGCACGATAATCATCTTCCTTAAATCCATCGCCCCACTGAGTGCTTCCGATAGGAAGCTGAACATAATTCTCTTCCGGATTATCGGAAACCAGACCAAGGTTGTCGATCTTTCCTGCATAATTGCTCCAGTTTCCTGCCTTAATATCTGTGAGGACCGTATTAACGGTAGCTGCAAGGCCCTTCATTGCAGAAGTAACAGTAAGTCCTTCCTTGTTCTTATCAATAACAGGAGCCTGATCAGAGTCAACGCCGATTACCTTACCGTCAACCTTCACTGCTGCCTCCACTGCAGATGTAAAGATACCGCCGCCGCATGCAAATACAACTTCTACATTTTTGGTGCCATACCAGGTATCCATAGCTGCGGTAATATCAGCATCACCGTAGAACTGTCCGCCGCATACATACTCTACTTCCACTTCGCCTTCAATTCCCAGTTCCTTTGCCGCTGCATCGATTCCCTGTACATAACCATATCCAAAACGGGTAACTGCAGGTACGGACATTCCGCCCAGGAATCCAAGATGCTTATAACCCAGCTTCACTGCTGCATATCCTGCCATATAGCCGGAAATCTCTTCCTGATAGGTACAGCAGTAAACATTATCTGTGTTGTAATAGTCTGATACATTCCAGTTAGCGGGATTATAGTCATAGCCTTCGCCCACGCCCTTCTCACAGATATCGCCTGCACTTACGTCCAGCGCCACGAATTTTACATTCGGATAAGTCTTGGACTGTGAAACAATCGCTGCCGCAAACATATATCCCGGCATAACGATTACGTTCGCACCGCCTGCCACTGCCTGATCCACGCTTGCATTTCTTGCCTCGTCAGAATCGCTGTCCGGCTTATAGTATGTAAATTTTGCGCCGTTTGCCTCTGCCCATGCCTTACAGGATTCATAGGTTGTCTGATTAAAACTCTGGTCGGTGATATCACCTGAGTCAGTGATCATAGCAATATTCATATCTGATCCGGCTGCCCCCGCTCCGCCGTCACCACTGCCTGATCCACCGCATGCTGCCAGTGAAAACGCCATCACGGCTGCAAGTATCATTGCAATAAGTCTCTTTTTCATAAGTACTCATCCTCCTATAAATTTGTTTGTTTTGTTCCTATATGATTACGGTCAGAAGAAGACCGGTCATATTTGTTAACATAAGGACTGTTCGCTCAGCCCAGTACCTCATCCAATGTGTCAAATAAGTTCCCCACATCAATGGGTTTCGCAATATGACCGTTCATTCCGCTCTTTAATGCTTCCTGGCGGTCCTCTTCAAAGGCATTGGCCGACATGGCAATAATCGGTATGGACGCAAGCTCCTTATTCTCAAGCTGCCTGATCTCTCGGGTCGCTTCGTAACCGTTCATCACCGGCATCTGAATATCCATCAGAATCACCTTATAATATCCCGGTTCTGATTTTTGGAGCATCTCTACCGCGACCTGTCCATTCTTTGCCACTTCTGTTTCAAATCCCGCATCACCCAAAATAGTTACTGCAATTTCCTGATTCAATTCCACATCCTCAGCCAGTAAAATGCGACCGGTTTGAACCCTTGATCCCTTTTCTGCGGTATTCTTCCTGCTTTTCTCCTTTTCCTGACGATCCTGTAAATCGGAGCAGATCCGGAAAACAAAGGAAACCTTAAATTCCGTTCCTACGCCCTGTTTACTGGCTACTTCAATGGTTCCTCCCATCATATCCACAATATTTTTGGTAATGGCCATCCCTAGTCCAGTTCCCTGAATTCCGCTGATCGTTGAATTTTCTTCCCGCTCAAAAGGTTCAAAAATATGCTTTACAAATTCTTCACTCATACCGATGCCGTTATCTTTAATGATAAATTCGTAATTCGCATATCCTTCCGGCGCTCCATCCTTTTCTGTCACACACATATGAATCATTCCGCCTGCTTCCGTATACTTCACGGAATTACTGAGCAGATTTAAAAGCACCTGATTTAAACGCAGCCTGTCACAGTAGATTTCTTCATTGCGGATATCTTCCATATTGATGTACATTTCCATCTGCTTTGCATGAACATCCGCCTGCAGAATATTGCGCAGCCCGTTTACAATGTCCAATAGACTGCAAGGCTTTTCATCCAGGCGAATCTTTCCGCTTTCGATACGGCTCATATCCAGTACATCATTGATTAGATTCAGCAGATGATTTCCCGATGTCATGATCTTGCCCAGATATTCTTCCACCTGCTCTTTTTGATCGATACGAGAGATTGCCAGTGAAGTAAAGCCCACAATGGCATTCATGGGTGTACGGATATCATGAGACATATTGGAAAGGAACGCGCTCTTTGCCTTACTTGCCTGATTAGCCTGCTGCAGTGCTTCCTCAAGCAGGTTCTTCTTTTCCATTTCACTGCGGATTTCCTCATCCACACTGTGAAAACCAAGAACAATTCCACGATGAACGTCCCATGCTCCTGTCCGTACGGCTTTGACCTGAAAATACTCCATCTCTCCGTTTTTAACGATGCGGTAATATACGCTAAACAGTCCCTTTTCGGCCAGTTCTTTTTTGAGATTCTCCGGAGAAATTGCTTCACGCAGCATCTCCTGATCTTCCGCGAACACCAATTTCTGTATGTACTGTTCAAAGCTGTCCTTCAGCGATATCTCATCATGGAAAATTTCTCCCAACACCGACTCATCATCACTTTGAAGTACCGTTCCCATACCGGTATCCAATTCAAAAAAGCACACCAGATTATAATCTGTGCTCAGCGCCTGAATCAGCTCCATCTGATGTCGTCTGCTCTTTTCTTCCCGAAGCCTCTGCTCCGTGCAGTCCAACAAGAATCGCCGGTAAAGCAATTCCCCGCTTTCCTTAAAAAGCATAACATTTCCCGCAACATGAAGTAACTCACCGTCTTTGTGCCGCACACGATATTCTACGCCCACACTGTCCCCTTCATTTTTTAGCTGTTCAATGCTTTGCCGCAGTTTTTCCTTATCTTCATCCAGCACGGAAGCAGCAACCATATCAAATCCGCTTGCCTCAAGCTCTTCTAACGTCTCATACCCTAAAATTTTGAGCGCTGCCTTGTTAATACTCAGGATACGTCTTCCGTCTAAAGTGTGAGTAATCACCCCGCCGTCCAAAGTCGTAAAAATTGTTTCCAGAATCCGGTTCTTTTTCAGAATGTCCTGTTCGTAGGCACGTTCCTGTGTCACATCCACCGCTACGCCAACCGTTCCCATCACACTTCCGTCAACATTATATAAAGGTGATTTATATGTAGTAAGGGTTCTCATGCCATCGCCGGTCTTTATAACCTCATCCGCTATACAGGTATCTCTCTTTTCCATGACCTCACGCTCGGATTCTATACAGGCAGGATCATCCTCTTCCACATCCCATATATAAGCATGTTTCTGTCCCTCTACCTGCTTTTTGGTCTTATTGACCGTCTTGCAGAAGCTGTCATTTACTTTTTCATGTACTCCGTCTTTATCTTTATACCAAATTAAATGGGGAACATTATTTATAGTGGCTTCCAGATACTGACCTGTCTGCCAGAAATCTTTTTCCATCTGAAAATTCTGCTGCCATCTTAAGAATCGGAAACGGATCTCCATATCCGACATAGGCATGATCCATATATCCCTGATCTCTGAAAGCTGCTCTTCCAATGTGGATATCTGTCCGTCAGCCGCAAGCACAATTACCTGCGCATCCTGTCTTTTAGCAGCAAAAATCCTGCTCAGGATTTCCATTCCCTGAGTATCTCTATCTGCCAAATTAACAAAAATCACATCCGCCTTCAAAGCCAATGCTGCATCCGGGTCACAGCTTTCCATAAACTCATGCGTAAACTGCTCCAGCGGGGGCATTGTTCTCATGATCTCATATACCTTGCAAAAATGACCTGCTAAATAGAAATGAATTTGGCAATGATACATACCGTTTCCCCCTGTGTCTTACATAATACGCCTATGCATTTATTCTAACAAGGGTATGAAATTATGTCAATATTGAGCCCCCTGTTCATCGATACAAGGCATAGCCGGATACTTCCCTTCCGAACCCGCATCCTTCCAGCAAAGAAGCAATCTCTTTCGGGTATTCCTTCACTAGAATTCGTTTCTTATCCGTAAAGATCCTTCCCCTCCTATAACTCTCCACAAACAAGTGCAGTGCCTCCTCTAAAGAATCCTCTTCTAAAGAAGTCTGCTCAAAAATACGCAGTACCTGCCCCTGCCTTTCAAAAACGGCTATGGGCATGCCTCCCTGCAAAGCCACCGCATTTCCTGGTATATTAACAAATTCTCTGCCCTCTTTATGGGGAAGTAATTTTCCCCATGGCTGCATAGGATCCGCTGCGCTGATCCAACAAATTTCGCCGGGGGGATGCAGAAGCATAGAAGTTACTCCGCCGAACTCCTCCTGCCGGATAAACTGAGCCCCTGAAAATCCTTCTACAAAATATCCTCTTCTCACCTGCCCCGTATATTCCTGAACACGTAGAATCGACAACGCTTCCTGCCAGGAAAATCCGCAGAAAGCAGCTGTTTCCCTGCACAACACCCGGTATCTGTCAAAACAGCTCTTCATCTTTTCCTCAAGGGTAAACTCTCTGACCGGTCTGACCAGATCAAAACGTCCTGCCTGCAGCGCTTTCACTCTTACTCCCACCCTGTATCTGGCCGTGGATTTTTGCATTTTCTCCCGCTCCAGCCACTGCCGCACCGGCACAAAACTGTCGGCGCATACAATCCCTTTTTCCATCAGAGAAAGAAGTGTATCATAAGGCGATTCACCTTCCAGTACCCCATTTAAAGCCTGCATGAAACTTGCTCCCCGCTTCGAAAGCGCCTCCACAAGAATTTTTTCTTTTTCTGTCAGCTGCTTTGTATCAAATTCCGGCTTTCTCTCCCAATCAATTCTGTCAGTACGGTCAAACCGAATTCTGCCCTTTTCCTCCATATGCCAGAAATACTCTCCATTGGAAAGCAAGGTATCCAGCAGACTTCCCCGATAATTTTTTACCCGTGCAGGCAAAATCTGCTCTTCCCAGGCAGCCGCTGGGAAAGTCGTTCCCTCAAAAAATGACAACGCCAATTCCATACTTTCTTTTCCGGGTATCGGCGAATTGATTCCCGAGAGCAAAAGAGCTGCATAGGCCGATGCCGGACTGGTTTTGATTTCCTGTCTGCGCTTTTTCAGTGTAGCTATCCCGGCGCGCTGATAAAGCTGTGCATGATAATAGATGACCGCTTCCCGCTCCTGACCATCTTCCCTGCTCTTTTTACTTTGCTTTACCACCTCTCCTCTTTGACACAAGATTTCCAGCACCTCTCCGATAATTTCATCGTCAAGGCCATAACGCAGAGCAATCTGCTCTTTTTCCGCTCCGCCCCGATACCTTAGCATTCGCCGGATGACAGGCAGTATCTTCTCCGGATTGGCCGCTTCCAGCGCTTCCCGATATTCCTCGGCCTGTTCTGCCGCAATCCATAGTCCCTGCTCCAAATAAACCGCGCGTCCCTGTGCATATAAGCTTTCCAGCCATTTTACGGGAATCTCCAATTCTCCCGCAGCCAGATCTCCCTCTGTCATTAGAAGAACATGGAGCTGCTTTTCATCCTCAGGCAGCTTATCTCTTGCTTGAAGCCTGGAAAGCTCTGACTCTTCCGGCCGGATCAATCCCTTCTCCTGCTTTAAGGCTTCTTCCACTGTCCTGTGAATTCCTCCAGGTGTCGGCGTATAATCATACATTACCGCCGCCTCCTGACTCCATTGAAGAGGAAGAGACATAGGTGACGGGGTCTTTGTGTATACCTCATGAATTAGTATCTCTCCAGACCGGATCTTTTCCAGTAATTCACGTACTCCCTTCACATCCCATAGCTGCTGCATACATTCCCGTTTTGTCTCACGAATCAAAGGATGCTCTTCCTCTCCCACCACCTGATCCAGCATCTCCGCACTCCTCAGGCGCTGCATCCACAAAGGCTGCCGCCCTTTTCCTCTGACTCCCATCATCAGCGCTCTCCCGCAGTTATAGCGAAAAGCTATATTAAAAACAGGAGCCGCTGGAAGAAGGGTTGCCAGAATTCCTTCCGCCGTCTCCGGCTCCAGTCGGTACAACAGACCTTCCGGAAACGTCTTATCACCGTAAGCATAAAGCAAAAAACCGTCCTCCTCATCCACACTGCTCACATTGATGCCAAGCTCCTCTCCCGCCCGCCGGGCTGCCAACATAGCCAGCGGCGCATTGATCCGCCGTCCGAAAATAGAGTGGAACATCAACTGACTGTTTCCGGAGGCATCCGTAAAATGCTCCGCTATCACCACCCGGTCACTTGGCAGCACACCCGTTGAGGCAATCTGCCTCCCCAGATATTCTGCGGCCTGTCGGCCGGCGGATATATCAAGTCCCATTTTCTCAAGTTCCCTGGAAAGCCCCTCCTCATCCTTCGCCTCATTCAGATTCCTCAGCATCCTTCCGAAAAGCTTCCCGGTTTCCTTATCTCTCCCTTTCAGCTCTCCTTTCCAAAAAGGAAGTCTTGCTCCCTCCACAGGAGCTTGTATTACCGTCACCGTATCTCTCCCGATATTCGTTACTTTCCAGGCAAAAGCTCCCAGAATAAACCGGTCGCCCCTGCGCGTCTCATAAACAAATTCCTCATCCGCTTCGCCTACTTTTATACCCCCTTCTGTCCGTACGGTATAAAGTCCTTTATCCGGAATAGTTCCTCCTGCGGAAACCGCAAGCATCCGGCTATAGCCATCCCCCTCTACCTTTTCATGAATTCTGTCATACAAAATTCTGGGACGGACAGGAATCTCCCGTTTATGCTCATAATCTCCTGCCAGCATTGCAAGCACCGATTTCACGTCTTCTTTCGTCACATTTCGAAATGGCCATGCCCGAGGCAAGATTCTCATCACTTCGTCTACTTCGTAGCTTTGAAATGCCGCCATGGAAACCAAATGCTGTGCCAGCACATCCAGACACCCCTCCGGAGGATTAGTTCTTTCCACCTTTCCCTCTCCAGCAAGCTGTGCCGTCATTCCACAGAGAATGCTTTCTGCCGGTGTCCTTGGAAACATGTACATGACACTTGTCCTTCCCGGATTATGTCCGGCTCTTCCCAATCGCTGCATCGTCCCGGAAACCGTACGCGGACATCCCACCTGCAGCACCTGATCGATCTCTCCCACATCAATTCCCAGCTCCATGGAAGAGGTTGCGCACAAAAGCCGAAGCCTTCCCTCCCTTAAGGCTTGTTCCGTTTCCTGCCGCTGCTCTTTGGAAAGGCTTCCATGATGAACACGGGCAAAATCCTCTCCGCCTATAAGGTTTACATAATATGCTAATTTTTCCGCATACCGCCTGCCCTCTACAAAAGCAATCACACTCTGATTTCCCTGACAATATTGATACACCACTTCTGAGAGTTCCTGCCAGAGCGGATCTTTCCGCCTCTTACTGCTGTCTACATAGGATCCCAGAACCTGAATCTGTATCTTCTTATTCATGGGCGGCGCTACAATCTGAACCGGCTCCGGCGCCAGATAACTTGCGGCTGTCTGAAGAGGCGAAATCGTGGCGGACAGTCCGATACGCTGCAATGCATATCCGCAGAGCGCATCCAGTCTGGCCAGCGAAAGCATAAGATGTGCTCCGCGCTTTGTGTCAATAAGCGCATGAAGCTCATCAATGATAACTGCCTTTGCCGTACATAGCACGCTTTGTCCGGTTTTACTTGTCAGCATCAAATACAGGGATTCCGGCGTGATAATCAGAATATGCGGCGGCTTCCTTATCATCTTCTGCCTCTGCGCCGATGTGGTATCTCCGGTGCGGATGCCCACGGTGATCAATTCCTCTCCTCCCATTCCCTCCAGCGGCTTTTTCAGATTTTCACGGATATCCGCTGCCAGCGATTTTAAGGGCGACACATAAATAAGCTGCAATTCCTGCTTCAGCCTGCCCTCTTCCGCCTCTCTTTTTAACTTGTCTAAAAACACCAGAAATGCCGAAAGTGTTTTACCGGTTCCTGTAGGCGCCGACACAAGCACATGGGCCCCTCCGGAAATTGCAGGCCATGCCGCTTCCTGCACCGGCGTCGGCTTTCCCAGAGTACTTTTAAACCAGTCTGCTGTTCCTGCATCAAATAATTGTAAGCAATCTGTTTCCGGCATTTCGAAATCCTCCCTTTACTACCTGTTCAATCGCTGAACTTATTTTATAACATCCGCCCACAACTGACAAACATCATTTATAAAAACAAAACATTGTCAAAAAAATATCAATGTGGTATTATGATGTTGTATTGTATCTCATTAACGAGAATAATAACAGGAGGAAACGTACCATGAAAAATGAAAAAACCTATGAACTCGTGCTTACGGCACTGTTCACCGCCATTATCGTCATAATGGCATTCACCCCGCTGGGATATATTCCATTAGTTGTGATCAACGCAACCATCATTCATATCCCGGTAATCCTTGGAGCACTATTTCTCGGACCAAAGAAAGGTGCATTTTTGGGATTCGTATTTGGCTTAACCAGCTTCATCAACAACACCTTTAAGGCTGCCACAGCTTCAGCTTTCGTATTTTCGCCGGTTCTGGCAGCAAACGTAGTCGGCGTATCCGGCGTATTTAAAAGTATGTATATCTGCTTTGTCCCCCGGATTTTAGTGGGGATTGTTCCGTATTTTGTATATATTCTGATTCGGAAAGTATTAAAGGGCGAACAGAAAGTATGGCGTGTTGTGATCAATGCTGCGGCGGCAGTCATTTTATTTATTTCCGTAAGAGCATTTGTCAATAATCTGGTGAAAGGAATCAACGGACTAATCAGCACTCTGATCGGTCTGCTTATTGGCGTTCTGCTGTTTATTGTCCTTTCTCTCAGCACACAAAAGAAGGGCTCAGCAGGCATTGCTCTTGCCTATGCCGGCCTGACTGGCGCTTTCACTAATACCCTGTTTGTTATGAGCGGTATTTTCATTCTGTATAAGGATGCTTATGCAAATGCACTTGGAATTGCCGGCGATACCGTCATTGATGTAATCATGGGTATCATCAGCTTCAACGGAATCGTGGAAGCCGTAGTTGCCGCCATCATCATAACTGGTGTGGGGCTTGCTCTTACACATGTAAAACCTATTAAAGAATTAAAGGAGAAAAAATGATTTTAGCAATTGATATCGGAAATACCAACATTGTTATTGGCTGTACCAAAAAAGAAAAAGTTTATTTTGTGGAAAGAGTTTCCACGAACATTTCCAAAACGGAATTGGAATATGTTGTAGAGTTCAAAACACTTTTTGACTTGTATCACATTAACGTGGAGGAAATTACGGGATGCATCATCTCTTCGGTGGTGCCTCCCCTAAACAATATCGTAAGTACCGCCATGGAGAAGCTCCTCCATACCTCTCCCCTCATTGTGGGACCGGGGGTTAAGACCGGCTTAAATATTCTGATGGATAACCCGGGACAGGTAGGCTCTGACCTGATTGTCAATGCGGTAGCCGGATTGAAATATTACGGAGCACCCATCATTATGATCGATATGGGAACCGCAACTACCATCAGTGTGGTGGACGAAAACAAGAATTACATCGGCGGTATGATCCTCCCGGGTGTCAAAGTATCCCTGGAATCACTGGTAAACCGTACTTCCCAGCTTCCCAGGATCAGTCTGGAAGCCCCCAAGAAGATCATCGGCACAAATACCATCGACTGTATGAAGAGCGGTATTATCATGGGACAGGCCGCCTGCATGGACGGCATGATCGAACGCATCTGGGAAGAGCTTGGTTATCAGGCAAGTGTGGTTGCAACTGGAGGCCTTGCAGGCTGTATCGTACCTTACTGTAAGAAAGAGATTATTTGTGACAATGAACTAACCTTAAAAGGACTGGATATCATCTACCGCAAAAATGCGGAGTCTGCTATTTGATTTCGAGAAGGAGAACCACAAATGTTACAGGGAAAACACATTGTACTTGGCGTCACAGGCAGTATTGCAGCTTACAAAATTGCTTCGCTAGCAAGCATGCTGAAAAAACAAGGAGCTGATATCACTGTTATCATGACCCCCAACGCAACAAACTTTATTAATCCCATCACCTTTGAAACATTGACAGGAAATAAATGTCTGGTGGATACCTTTGACCGAAATTTTCAATTCAGTGTGGAACACGTATCTCTGGCAAAGCAGACCGATGTATTTCTGCTCGCTCCGGCATCCGCAAATGTGATCGCCAAAGCGGCACATGGTCTTGCCGATGATATGCTGACTACTACCCTGCTTGCCTGCCAATGTCCGAAGATTATTGCACCCGCTATGAATACGCGGATGTATCAAAATCCTATTGTCCAGGACAATATCAAAACCCTGCAGCATTACGGTATGGAAGTGATAACCCCTGCTGTAGGCTATCTGGCATGTGGTGATACCGGAGAGGGCAAAATGCCGGAACCGGAGCTTTTATACGACTTCATTTTAAAAGCTCTTTATCCCAAGGATATGACCGGTATCCGAGTACTGGTCACCGCAGGTCCTACCAGAGAGAAGATCGATCCGGTTCGTTACATCAGCAACCACTCCACCGGCAAAATGGGTTATGCTATCGCCAAAGCGGCTATGATGCGCGGCGGTGAGGTAACTCTGGTAAGCGGCAAAACCGATATTGCGCCTCCTATGGGCGTGCACACTATTGATGTTTTGTCTGCTGCTGATATGGCACAGGCAGTAAAGGCATGTGCTGAAACTCAGGACATTATCATCAAGGCTGCCGCCGTTGCGGATTACCGCCCCAAGTATACCGCCGATGAAAAGATGAAGAAGAAAGACTCCGACCTTTGTATTGAACTGGAACGCACGGAGGACATTCTAGGCTTTCTTGGAGCTAATAAGAGAGAGGGGCAATTTCTTTGCGGTTTTTCCATGGAAACAGAAAATATGATCGAAAACTCCCGCGGTAAATTAGATAAAAAGAATCTGGATCTCATCGTTGCAAACAACTTAAAAGAAAAAGGCGCCGGTTTTGGAACCGACACCAATATTGTTACTCTTCTTTCCAAAGATGAAACTCTCCAGCTTCCTATATTGAGCAAAGATGAAGTTGCTCACCGGCTGCTTGATTACATTATGGAGCACAGGTAACGTTTTCGTTTCCTGTGCTCCACCTCTTTCACCAATCTCAATCGAACTCAATTGGGGTCAATTGAGCTCAATTGAGTTCCTATCACTTAAGGTATTTTCCAAGCACTTCCATAAAAATCTCCATGTCAAGCGGCTTTGCAATATGAGCATTCATTCCATTCTTTAACGCTGCTTCCTTATCTTCTTCGAGGGCATTCGCCGTCATTGCAATAATCGGAAGGTCTTTTACATCCTTCCGCGGCAGGGCGCGAATAGTTCTTGTTGCTTCATAGCCGTCCATAATGGGCATCTGCACATCCATTAAAACAGCATCATAATAATATTCTTCCGCCTTCTTTACCATATCCACCGCATCGGTTCCATCCGGAGCCGTTTCCACCTCAAATCCGGCTTCCGTTAAAATAACCTGCGCAATCTCGCGGTTCAACTCGATATCTTCCACCAAAAGAATCCTCTTGCCGCTAAAATCAGCCAATGTCCAAGGCGCTGCCGTCTCTTCCTTTTCTACCATATTGTTTGCTGCCAGAAGCGCTGATTTTAAGTCTGACATAAAGAGCGGTTTTGCACAGAATCCCGTAACTCCTGCCGCCTTCGCCTCTTCCTCAATATCCGTCCAGTCATAAGCCGTCAGTATGATAATTGGCGCCTCATTTCCCACTACACTCCGGATCTTCCTAGCAGTTTCCACCCCGCTGGTCTCAGGCATCTGCCAGTCAATAATATAGGTATGATAGGAATCTCCCTCATCATAAGCGATCTGCGCCCGGTATGACGCCTCTCTGCCTGAAGTCGTCCATTCAGCGCGCATTCCGATCTTCTTAAGCATTTTACTTACACTGTCACAGACATGGAAATCATCGTCTACCACCAATGCCCTTAATCCTTCCAGTTCCTTGATCTGTTCCGCGTTCTTTTCCACATCCTGCAGCTTCAGACTGAGCTCTACGGTAAAGGTACTGCCTTTACCTAATTCACTTTCAACCTCAATACTGCCGTTCATCATTTCAACAATATTTTTGGTGATTGCCATACCAAGCCCCGTCCCCTGAATACCTGACTGCGTTACCGTTGTCTCGCGCTCAAAGGGCTCAAATATATGTTCCACAAATTCCTGGGACATGCCTGTTCCGTTATCTTTAACAATAAAAACATAATCTCCGTACCCGTGCCGGAACGTGGTCTTCTGTATGATACGGAAAGAAATTGTTCCGCCTGCCGGCGTATATTTGACAGCATTACTAAGCAGATTAATAAATACCTGATTAAGCTTCAATGAATCCGCAATTACATCTTCATTGGCAACCTCAAAGGTGTCAACAAACAACTCCATCTGTTTTGCCTTTACCTGCGACTGAATAATATTCACCAGATTGTGCATCAGCTCAGAAATATTACATTCCTGCTCCTTAATCTGCACCTTACCGCTTTCGATGCGGCTCATATCCAGAATATCATTGATCAGGCTAAGCAGATGGTTGCTGGAGGAAAGAACCTTCTGCAGACAATCCCTTACCTGCTCTTTATTATCAATATGACTGACCGCAATGGTTGTAAATCCGATAATCGCATTCATCGGAGTACGGATATCATGAGACATATTGGACAGGAAAGTGGTTTTTGCCCTATTGGCATGCTGTGCCTGCATCAGGGCATCCTGTAATGCCTGTGTCTGCTCTCTTTGCTTGCTCACCTGCTCCGTAATCTCTTTTGATACCACCATGACCATAATATCATCTGTATCGTTATCCTGAGTCATGATGAAGGACTGCCGGACGCACACAGCCTCTTCGCTGCCCTTTCCCCAGTAATCCACATCAACTTCGGCCTCGCCTTGCTCAAAGCGTGCTTTCAGACTTTCAATATTTACCGTTCCGCTATAATCCTCTGCGGACTCTTCCGCCACAAATGTTTTCCACCGTTCAAAACATTCTGAAGCTCTACAAGGCGCCGAAAGTCCCGCCTTTTCAAGCAGGGAGATCTGCCCTCCGCCCAGCGTACAGGTAATGTCCTGCTCAATCAAATCCTTGGTCAAATTAAACTCAAAGGTGCTAAAAGCACTGGAAGTAATCGCAATCCGATACTGTCTTTCTTTCCGGTTTGCAATAGCCATTTCTGCCTGAATTCGCAGTTCCTTTTCCTTGACTTCCGTAATATTCTGCCGTGTAAAGAGAACCTTGACTGCCCTTCCATCCTTTCTTTCAAGACAAATCACATTCACATGTTCCCATTGTGTATGACCATTCCGCCATACATAGCACTCAAATCGTACATCGTTATGATTTTCCAATGACTGTATAAGGGAGTCTTTTGAAATCTGCTGCGCAAATTCCCTCCTGTCTTCTTCCTTATACAAAATAGCAGAAAGATGAGCCTTTAAATCCTCATAACGCCCGCTGACCGCAACCTCATTGTACTCCGGCTTTGTTCCTGCAAGATATTGGTAAGTATCCGTTTCAAAATCTACCATTGCAAATCGGGTAAACAGGGTAGTGACTCCGCTGATGATATACCCCATCTCCCTGTTTTCCTTCTCTAACAGTTTCCTTCCCCTTCTTGTCCGGAGCAGCACCATAATAATATAAATTACAAATAAACCGATCAGCATGGCTTCCAGCCAAATACCAACCAGATTTTCTTCTCTTATCATACTCTGCGTAATGTTTTTGGGAAATGTCTGCACCAGAACAAAATCATTCTCGGACAGATAAGTCACACAAATATTATCTGTTTTACTGCCGGAACCGCAGACAAAAGCTCCTTTTCCCCCGTTTGCAAAAATATTTCCCGCCTGAGCGGCAGTCTCCGCATCGATCACACCGGTTCTTGTCAATTCATCCAGTAAATGATCTGAATAGACATTATCTCCGGATTTTGCGATCACTCTTCCAGACGGTGTACAAAGAAAAACCTCCGCCGCTTCGCCAAAATACGTAGTAGACAACATACTTTGCAGGTATTCTTCTGCCAGAAAGGCACCCCGCAGCACGCCGATGATTTCTCCATCATACCAGACAGGCGTATAGAAGCATGCCATGATTTCATCAAAAAAGCGGGAATCAAATACAATTTCTATACCGCTTCCCCCATTAAGACCATCCAAATAGAAATTCCGTCCCGTCGCATCCGCCGTACGTCCATCCGAAACATAATCCGTACCTTCCATGTCTGTGTATATCATTGCATCGAATATGGAATTTTCTTCCATTCGTTCCAGCATCTGTGGAGTGACCGCAGGCTCGTTAATCCCCTCACCCACAAAATAAGAATATGTCTTGATACGATTCAGGGCATTGCTCAATTCTTTATCGATCTGATCCGCTTTGATCTGCGCAGAGTCTGCTGCATAATTTTTGTTTCGCTCCTCAATACGCTCCTGGTTCCTTGTTGTATACCAATGAAATAAGACGATTATGGCTGCCAAAAGAAAAAAGACATACACAATGTCCTGCAGTGATTTTTTTTTCATCGAATACATCCTCCCTTTATGGCTTCAATCTTTTCGTTTTATCTGATCTTAATTCTATGTATCAGGTTTTGAATCGCCTCCTCTACCTCCTGATCTGTCGTAACAGGAGAACCCCCATTCACTTCGGAAAGCTTCATCAAATCCTCATTATTTAAAGTAATCACATGTTCCCGCGCGCTCTCCGGCTTAGGAATAACATATGCATCCATTTCTTTTTCCAGTTCATTTAACTGACGCATGATTGTGGTAATTTGGCTTTTCCCTAAATTAACAGCTTCAATCAGTTCGTTATAACTTTCTGTTATTCTCTCACATTCGGGAACATCCTCATAGATTTCTTCCGCATTGCTGGTGATCCCCGATTCGTTTCCATTCCCGAAAACATATCTGTTGTCTTTGATGTTTCTGTCAAGAAAATTAAGTGTCTGTGTTATTTTTCCACCTTCAACTGTAATGATAAGCTTTGCCATGATTCTATCTCCTTTAGA
The DNA here is from genome assembly GCA_947174495.1 of uncultured Lachnospiraceae bacterium. Classification (GTDB taxonomy): domain Bacteria; phylum Bacillota; class Clostridia; order Lachnospirales; family Lachnospiraceae; genus Suilimivivens. The sequence continues at coordinate 26,046 of CAMWJC010000030.1, forward strand.
ACTTTTATTTAAACACTTTTATAACCTTTTAAAAATTATTTTTTGCTGATGTCCTCCTCCAATTTAGCGGCAAGCACAAGCGTCTGACCGAGAATCTTCTGGATTTGGCTGATATTTTCCATATGCTCTTTTGCCACATTATTTGCATCTTTTATTGAGGAAATAATTGTGACAAGATGATTTGTAATATTATTTAAAGTTTCCTTAATTGCGGTTGCAGAACCACCACTGTCCTTTGCCAACTGCCCCATCTCATTGGCAACTACAGCAAACCCGCGGCCATACTCACCACTGCGCGCTGCCTCAATAGACGCATTAAGTGCAAGCATATTAGAACGTGAGGCATTGCTGCTGACTTTGTTTACTACCTCAACTGCGTTATTTACATCACCCTCTACGACATTTGCCATCCTGTCCATTTCCGTCAGCATATTAAATAAACTCTCAATTCCATTAATAACTGTCTGGATAGAGTCGTTAATCTCATTAACTGAATCCTGAAACTGATTCGTTATCTTTGACATCTCCTTCTTTATATTAACAGAGTATGTACAAACCACACAGCCGATGACCTTCCCAGCATCCATGACTGGTACTAATTCACCCTCAAATGCTTCACCCATAACCTCTTCCGGCAAGTAGTTATGCTTGCGCTTCCCAGTTCTTATCACTTCATCAAATGCACCGCTTGGGTCTTGAAATGCCTGTCCGACACTCAACATGGGGGCTACACCGTCTGGAACAGTATACCCCTGCATAATCCCATCCCTGTCCAATACTGTTATGTATACATCCTGATCAAAAAGCTGCCTGAATACCGGCAAAACTTCAACTATCTGGGTCAACTTATCATTTGACATGAGCAAATACCTCCAATTTTCTTCATGTACTTATTGTATCAAACTTTTTCCAACACGCCTAGATGCAACTTGCTTAAACTTCCATAATATATCAGATTATATTAGATATGCATCTAATATAATTATGTTGACATATATCTAATATTATGCTATACAATATGTTAGATATATATCTAATATAAACACTAGACAGGAGTATAACTTATGAAAAGTACCGAAATTTCCACCGCCGAACATATCACCTACAAAGATATCCTAAAACAAAAGGAATATCTGAAAATCATTCTGGCAAACTTGATCAACCGTTTTGGAGACTCCGTTGATGCCATTGCATTTACCTGGTTAGTATACGCTATTACAGGCAACGCGTCCTGGTCGGCACTTATTTTTGCGGTCAACCAGCTTCCTTCCGTACTGCTTCAGCCATTTGCCGGTGCGCTAGTCGAAGGCATGAACAAAAAGAGATTAATGGTACTGACTGATATCATCCGCGGCATTACCACTACCCTGCTTGTCATTTTCTATCTGACCGGGCACTTGAATCCATGGATTATGTTCCTTTTCACTTTAATCAATTCGTCCGTGGAAGCTTTCCGTCTTCCGGCATCGCTTGCCGTAGTACCGCAGATACTGGACAAAAAATATTATACTTACGGCACCTCTTTAAATGCTACTCTGAGTACCATCGTACAGCTTATCGGCCTTGGACTGGCAGGTATTATCATCGGCGCTTTCGGTATCGGATGCGCGATTGCCATTGATGGCATTTCTTTCTTTGGCTCTGCCTTCATCCTGAGTTTTCTGAAAATACGGGAGAACAATCTGCACAAAGGCAAACTTCATTTAAAAGAATACATAACAACATTAAAGGAAGGGATATTTTACCTAAAAGAGCAGCCTGTCATACGCAATTTCTGTCTGCTCGCCGTTTTGATCAATGGCATACTGGCTCCGTTAAATTCGCTGCAAAGTCCGCTTATTTATGAGGTCTTAGGAGGCGGAAGCGAACTTCTCAGTGCATTTTCTCTGGCATTTACGGCAGGTATGGGCATCGCTTCTTTTCTGTATCCTTTTATCGCCAAGAAGTTTTCGGTACGCATGCAGTTTATCGGACTTGGCATCCTCACCGGCTTAGAATTGTACGGGTATCCGTTAGGAGAAAAATTTAAATCTCATACTGCTTGCATTTACATACTGACAATTACGGTTTCTCTCCTTCTTGGGATGACTATCAGTATTATGACATCGGCACTTAGCGTCTGCTTTATGAAAGCTGTGAAGCAGGAATATCTGGCACGTGTCGGCTCGATTTTCAATGCCGGCGCATCTGCTGCGACTCCCGCCATATCATTTGCAGTCAGCATCCTCACGACATTCTGTCCTGTTGCACAAATTATTAGGATATGTGCCCTTTTATGTGTTATAATATTTACAGTTATGGCGCTCAAACGGGTCAGACTGGAATAAGAAGACAAAAACAGGAGCCGGGATATGTTGAAAGAAATCAGTCCAGAAATAGATTTTATTGCGGAAGGTATTGCCTTACTGCATCATTTAGGCACAGAGAAGAATTTCTGTGACTTAAAGGAATCTCTCAGCAAGAAATATGACATAACATTCCAGGCAGGAGTTCAAAAATTCGAACTATTAACCAGAATTGAGCAGAATGCGCAAAATATATTTCAAGAAGAAATGACAGAAATCCAATATTATTTTTCCACATCCGGTTCTGGCGAATCCGACACGCTGAACCTAAACTGTGCCGGCATGCTTGCACTTTTATGGAAAAATTATCCGGAAGATTTTAAAACCACAGATGACATCCGCTGTTTCTTACAGGGACTTTCCGAAGAAGAATACTGTGAAAAATTCGGCGAAGGACTGCAATGCTACAATGACATCCTTACAGACGAAAGTATGAAAGCGAAAATAGATAATCCTCTTGCCATCATTTCCTATTTAATGAAAATGGAAATCTCAAACGATGAAAAATGGAAGCTTCAGAAAATCTTCTGCGACAGAAGCGAGCATCAGGAAAAGATACTTGCCTTACTTGATAAGGCAATCTCTGTCCTGACAGCCTTCCGTCCGGAACTCGAAGAACTGACTGCACGGTTTTGCCGCTATTGGAAACAGACATTACAAGATCGCAGTATCACTTCTTATCTGCGGGAGACTGCTGCTATCATAGAGTTCGGTGACAATCCCCTGGGTTTTCGCCTGACTCCCTCTATTATCAAGTGCCACTCCTTTGCATTAAGCGCGGATATGGATGAAGACAGCAACTATCAATCACCTGACACCTGTATCGCCGGTATCCTTTTTGACGACGATTTTCAAATATGGATAAGCCGCACAAAAGATGAAAATACTTATATGGCTTATGCCACACAGGTTTTGAAGCTATTATCCGATAAAAGCAAGTTTGAAATCCTCTCCTATATCCGTGACAAGGAATCCTATGGAAGTGAACTTGCCAGACACCTGAATCTTACAACCCCAACCGTTTCCCATCACATGAACGCGCTGATTGCCGCAGAACTTGTGACGATTAAGCGGCAGGAGAATCGCGTCTATTATCTCTCAAATAAAGAAAAAATAGACGAAGTCCTCCGCTATTGTAGGCGGATATTGACGTAGAGGGACGGAACCTGATTTTAAAACCGTATTCTCAATTAAGGCCAGTGTCTTCTGCTGATTAACCAGTTCCTCACAAACTGCCATTTCAGAATCCTTAAAACAGCAAAAAACAAATAAAATTTAGTAAAATAAGGCATTGATTTTTTTCTGCTGATTGCATATAATAAAAGCACAGATAGGAATATCTGTAAAGCGGTTAGAGCGTCCAGTTAAAATGCTCGTTTAAAAGCGGTTAGATTGTCCAATCAAAACAATCGATTAACAGCAGTGGGTGGATCTACTCCACCCACTTTTTACTTCTTTGGAGGCTCTATGGACTGGTACGTTGTCGATAAAAAATACATAAATTACTTAACACAATTTGATTCTCGTGTAGGATATGTGGAATATGGGGATCGGCTGAAGCTCCATATTGGCATTCTGCTTACTATTGGAACTTTTCACTATTATGTTCCGATATCCTCCGCAAAACCCAAACACCAGAAAATGTCCAACAGTCTGGATTTCCACAAACTTCAGGATGTATCCAATGGATATCTTTATGCAGTACTAAATATCAACAATATGATCCCCGTTCCTGATAACTGTGTCACACAATTAAAATACAATCAGGTGGATAATTTCCGTTCATTCAAAGGTGAAAAGGAAAAAACAGACTATATCTATCTTCTCCAAAAAGAAAAATCCCTGATTGACACAGTTCAGGACACTCTGCAGAGCAAGGCTCTGAAATTATATCAGAAGTGTATAGCTAAACCAGACTCTTCCTTGGCATCAAGATGCTGCGATTTCAAAATGCTTGAAGCGAAATGCACTTCTTATCCCGATACATAAATAAATCTGCTTCACAAAAGATCATTCTGCATGTTATTCCTGTATTTCCGAAATTGCAAACAATGCAGCTTCGCCGCTAATTTGAATTCGCCCATTCCCTAATCTATGGCAATAAAGCGTACCGCCGCGTTTCGATGCCTGATACGCAATAATAGTATCCTTATTAAGCTCTTTTGACCAATAATCTGCAATTTGACAATGAGCAGATCCGCAAACAGGATCTTCTGCTACAGATAGCTTGGGACAAAAACTACGGGAAACACAGTCAGTATCTGTTCCCAATGCTGTAGCATTTTGAATTCTGCCTTCAATTTTCATAAGTAAACTTGAGTTCGGATTCATATTTTGGACGATTTCAGCGCTCTCAAATACACAAACCAAATCAAGTCCTAAAACTGCTTTGACTGGGCGACTGCCAAAAGCCACTTCCATAGCATCTGTGACTGGAATTTCTTTTAATTCGTAGGTTGGAAAATCCATCTCATATAAATTCCCTTTACGAACAACTGTAAGCATACCGCTTAAAGTGTTGAATTCCACTTGTTTTGCATCTGGTTCATAATAATTTAAAATCACAAAGGCAGATGCCAGGGTAGCATGACCGCACAATTCCACCTCTGTTCCCGGTGTAAACCAACGAAGATGATAGCCTGCTTCTTCTTTTACGATAAAAGCAGTTTCCGACAAATTGTTTTCAGCTGCAAGCTGCATCATCCATGTTTCTTCCGGCCATTTATCCATAACACAAACTGCGGCAGGATTACCACTAAATACTTTGTTTGTAAAAGCGTCAACAATATATTGCTTCATAAAACACCCTCCATAAAGCCTTATTTATCGGTCTCTATCAGCATCAAAATTATATCTCCGTTTTTACAAATTTGCCATCCAAATTTAACTCTCATCAGACAACTTCAAATTCTTTCCATTTCCCTGATTTCTGACGCCAGATAAAAATAACCGCGCGGATTACCCAGTCGAAGACCATCGCAGCGGCAATCCCGATCACGCCCATGTTAAGAACTATCCCCAATAAATAGGATAAAAACAGTCGTCCTGCAATCGTTGACAGAACAGAAACATACATCGTGAATTTCACATCTCCTGCCGCCCGCAAACCATTGCTGAGCGCCCCGGAAAAAGGAAAAGCGACTGCATTAAACACGTTATGGATCAACACCAGCCAGATTACCATCTGTTTCGTCTGTGGTTCTAACGCATAAAACCGCAGGAACAATGGTGTAAAAATCAGTATCAAAAGGTTCCATCCGGAGGATAACGCAAGAGTTATCTTTGATAATTTTGTAAAATAATAGTCTGCCGCCTCCGTATCCTTATTCCCCATACATTGTCCGATCACAGTAATAAAGGCAGGTCCCATTGCCACACCCGCCAGCGCCGCCAGAGACCAGATGCTCTGCGCTACACCGTTTGCCGCAATTTGATATGTACCAAAAAGCGCCACAATACTGCTGAGCGCTACCTTCACTAACTGAAAAATCCCGTTTTCTACTCCGTTTGGTATGGCAATGTTCCATATCCTTTTCAGACAATCGCTATCCCATTTGAAAATGTAACCGACTGCGTAAACTACCTCATTCTTTTTCCAAAAACACAAAATCGTAATGACTGCCGCTGAAAATGTCCTTGCGATCAGGGACGGCCATGCCACACCTGCCACCCCCGCATGAAGCACAAACACACCAATCACATTGCCGACCACGTTAATGATATTTGACAGCACTGAAATATACATGGTCACATTTGTTTTTCCAAGGCTCCGGTAAACCGACGCACCGGAATTATAGATTGCAAGCGCAGGGTAAGAATAAGCAGAAATTTTCAGGTAAGTGACACAGGCTTCCATGACCGAATCCTCCACCTTGCCAAAAAGCAGACGGAGCATCCATCTATTTCCAATCAATACCACTACTACAATCAAAAAAGAAAAGACTGTTCCAAACATCAGGAGCTGGCTTGCCGACTTTCCTGCACTCTCAGAATCCTTTCTGCCGATATACTGGCTGATCACAACAGCTCCGCCAGAAGCAAGCGCCGTGAACAGGTAAATAAAAATTGTATTAAACTGATTAACCAGCGAGACGCCTGATACCGCCGCTTCTCCCGCATAGCTGACAACGAGGGTATCCGCAATCCCCACAAGCATTACCAGGAGCTGCTCCAAAAACAGCGGAACGATCATATTCCGCAGGTCTTTTCCGGAAAACGGCACTATTTTTTCTTCCATTTCCTTAACTCCCTCATTACTTTTTCTCCTTCCGTCGCTGACTGATTGCGGAAAATTTTCCTATCCCTTTCGCCATATAATAAGCGATAAAAACCCATAATCCAATCATTGCCATGTTCTGTAAAAGAACCAGCACCTTATTTTTCTCATAATCGATAAACGCAAATTCTGCTTTGAGAAACAGATAAGAAGCATTCATGAAATTTCTCTCCTGTCACCTGATTTGCCATCAACAGAAGCAGTACCACTGTCATTAGAAAATCTATAAACATTTTCAATTTGAAATTTACCTTCATGCCAATTTCCTTACTGTGCTTTTATATTAAGTCCGAGGCCGTTCACCCAATCCGCAATTGTCTCATGAGAGCTTCCGCCATTCAAACGTGTACCGGGAAGCCATGTTGCTCCCTCTGTCAATGCTTCCAGATTTGTTGCACTGGAACCTACTCCACTACCGCCCGAGGTACAGAAAGGAACTATTGTTTTGCCAGAAAAATCATAGCTTTCCACAAAGGTGCTGACAATCCTTGGTGCTTCGCCCCACCAAATCGGATAACCAATAAATACGATATCATACTGCCCCATATCTTCTACAGAGCCGGAGATAGCCGGACGCGCTGAACTGTCATTCATCTCAATGGTAGAACGGCTATTGTCATCATGGTAATTCAGATCATCGTCTGTATAAGGCTGCTCCGGTACAATTTCGTAAAGATCAGCGGACAGGCTATCAGCAATAATTTCTGCCACGCCTTCTGTTGTATTCGTAGCGGAAAAATATGCAACAAGAACTTTCGTTCCCTCCGCTTCATTCATTGACTCACTTTCGGCCCCATCATCTGTCTGCCCATCTTCCGTGGTAGTTTCAGGCATACCTTCGTTGTTCTCCTGTTCAGATGTTTCTGCAGAATCATTTTCTGTGGATGCAGCATCTCCGGAAATATTTTCTGTGGTATTCCCTGCATCAGAGGTTCTTTCTTCTGTAGATTCCTTCTCTCCCCCACAAGCCGTAAGAGAGATAACTGCTAATGTCGTAAGTAAAACTGCTACAAATCTTTTCATGCTTTTTCTCCAATACTATTTTTACTTTGTCAATCAGAATAACATCATCTAAGCACCTATATGATAAAGCAGTTTATAAGTTATATCAAATACTTAGTTTTTATATGTCACTTATGCCTAAAAAGCATTTAATAAATTCTATAAATCTTTCCGCCGCAAGGCCAAAAGGCTGTTGCTTTTTCCATGCTAACGCACTGTTCGCTGCCAATTCCGGATACAATGGCCGATAAGCAATTTTTTCTTTATCCCAAAAAGGTACGGAACCTTCAATAACTATCGAATATGCCAGTCCTTTTTGAACCATAATTGCACCGCTAGTATTTAAATTACTGGTAAACAGCACTTTTGTACTTTGAAAAGAATCCCCAAGCCAGTTTGATAATTCATTCTGCACATTTGACCGCCTTGGAAGAATGAGCGGCAGATTTTCCAAATCCTTCGCACTTACAGCTTCTTTATTTGCCAGAGGATCATCAGGGCGCATTAAAACTCCCCATCGCTCTTTGCCTGTCATACGGATAAAATCAAATTTCTCCATATCAATCGGTTCCAGCAACAAGCCAATATCAATCAACCCTTTTTCCATCTGCTCCTTTACTAAATCTGCATTCGCAGTAAAAATATCATAACTAACCAGCGGATACTTTTCATGAAAAGACTCAATAATCTCTGATAAAACCTGCACAGCCGCTAACTCCCCGCACCCTATCACAATTCTTCCTTCTACAAGTTCTTCCTGGCGGGTCAATTCTTTTTCCGTCCGGTCAACCAAAGATAAAATCTCCTCTGCCCGCCGTCGCAGCAATATTCCCTCATTTGTTAATGTAATCTTTCGCGCGCCTCTGTGAAACAATTTTACACCGACTTCTTCCTCTAACTGCGATAATTGTCTGCTTAATGTAGGCTGTGTAATATGCAAAACCTCTGCGGCACGATTGATGCCTCCTTCACGGACGACGGTAAGAAAATACCTTAGCACTCTTATTTCCATTGTAACCTCCACAAATAAACCAATTATATCTTTTCTTGCATTTAGTATAATTAATATATGCCTTAAAAGCAATTATGGAATTCATTTTGATGTAATAGGCATATTTTCTATTCATCAATGAAATTTCTTCAGCAAAATTGACATTTCACATTTTAAACACTACAATCCCATCTTTGACAGTTATCAAGATATAAAAATGCTGCAAAGCCTTGAATTTTAGGTCTTGCAGCAATCTCCAATATGTTTTATTCTCTTTTTAACCTGTCATACAGTACTTCTTCTTCTCCTGTCGAAAGAATTACCTTCTTCTTATACAATAAAGTCCATGATGTCTGGTTCTTCGTATAGTCCATTTTATCCTGAGGAAAAAATGAGCGGCAGAAATATCTTCCTTCCTCTCCATTCCCTGCCAGAAATAAAAATATATTTCTTCCTTCTGCATTATTTTTCATAATATAATCTGCTTTTATAACCGAATAAGCATTCTGTTTTCGGTTGTACTTAAAGATTGTATCATTGCTGTCAATCATACTTTCCAGAAGCGGGAACATGTCTATTCTGTCTGCAATCTTATAATACAGATCAGACGACTGAATCTGTTCTGCTGTTATCCTTCGCTCTTTTATTGCATCAAATATTTTCCCCCTATCATGGACTAACTCTGGTCTGTCTGTCAAATATTGAAGTCCCATTAAATGAAAGCATTCCTTTTTATCAAAATATATCTGTAACGAAACAGATATATTTTTTCTTCCCAGTACCAAATGATATTCCTTATCCAACAGTTCACCGAAAGCCTCCACGCAATCATACACATTATGCATAAGACTTACCTCTTTACCTTTTGCAACAGGAAAAGCTCTGCTTTCGCAGAGCTTTTCCTGACGTTTTCTTTCAACTGCATGTGCAGTCTAGCCAGAATGCGGTAAACGCAAAACCCATCCAAAGCTCGTAAGGCACTGCCCTCTGGCACAACACCTTATGTCAACGCTTTGACT
>CAMWJC010000031.1 GCA_947174495.1 uncultured Lachnospiraceae bacterium
TCTCTGTCGGTTCCGGTGTTACATCAGGCGTCGCTGTCGGTGTTTCTGTCGGTGTTGCTGTTGGTGTTTCTGTCGGCGTTGCCGTTGGCGTCACTGTCGGTTTTTCTGTAGGTGTCGGCGTAGGCTCCGGTGTCTTCTCTGGCTTCGGAGTTCTCTTCGGCGTCGGTTTCTCATTCGGAGTATGAATCTCCATAGAGTGTGACACATCATCTGCAATAACTCTACCGTTAATCACTCCATTTGCAACAATAGATGCATTGGGAGCAACAACAATTCCCGTAAACTTCTGACTAGTGTTAATTTGTCCGCTATAATTTCCAAAATTCCATACAACGTATGCTGTTTCTGCTGCATAATCCGTGCTATTGATTGGTACATATAAGTTTATTTCCTTATTTAAGTCTCCTTCTTCTGGAATTACCATGTTAATAACAATCGTAGCACCAATCTCTTTGTTCGCTTCTATCAGTCTTGAAATTATTGCAGGCAGATCATTATCTGTGTTGCCATTAAGCGCATTTACATCAACATCAAAAACAATGATTGCATCCTTGACTTCCTTTTCCGCCATAGAATTTACGATTTCAGTCGCAGCTGTTGCAACTTTCTTGGAAGCCTCCTCATTGCTAAGCTTGCTATTGTTCTTCTCGTCAGCCCAAATTTGATCTACTGCTTCTTTTGCTGCTTCTCCCTGCTCAGCAATCTCATTCAAATTCTTGTCAATTTGAATTTCATCAAGAAATTTTTCTGCATCAATGTTACTATCTTTCAAAGCTGTTTCAAGTGCTGTTTCTACATCCGCCTTTTTATCAGGATCATCCAAATTGGAAAGATCAACCCCGCTGATATCTACAACTTTTACTTCGCCATTTTGATTGTTATGAAGAGTAATATTATCCTTATCACCAACAACCAACGTTGCAACACTATCTTCATCAGGTTTTACTACACCGTGGTTTTCATATTTGTAAATTTGTAAACCATTTTCTGAGGTTGCTGAACCAATATAAGAATAATTATCTCCTGTTGCTTTTATTGTTTCTAATCCATCAGAGCGATACTCATTTACAGCGATATTTCCATCTATATGCGTTGTTGTTGAATACTTATCTGCATAAATCACAAAATTATCAGTCTTGGCAATATCTTCAAGCAGATTATCAATATTTTGCTTTGCCTCCTCTGCTAATTGTCCATCAATATCTGTATATTTTACACTATTTGTATTATTTGTATCCGTCACACCCGGAGTGCGGTCTGCTTCAGGCTCACCAGAAGCACTGCCCTCATTCACTATTGTCCCTGCACTACCTGTTGCTTCTTCTACATCATCGTTCCCATTTATGTTAGCAAACTCTCCCTCTCCGGCATTATCATCTTCTAATGGAACCTCAGAAGGACTCGTTAACGTTGGTTCTTTTGCTTCCGGAACCTCCTGTGGCTCCGTTGGAACATCCGCACTCTCTACAGGTGTCTCTACCCCTGCCAGATCCGTGTTATCCGGAACTTCCGTCTCTTCTGGGACATCATTGTTTTCGGGAGTTTCAATAACCTCAGTGTCCGGGACCGTTTCTTCCGGATTCTGCGGCTCCTGCGGCTCCTGCGGCTCCTGCTCTCCCTGATTTTCTTCCAATTCAGAACTGCTGTCCTCTGCCTCCGGCGTATAGACCTTAACTACAGCTTCACCATTCTCATCCACCCCTACAAAATAATATGTAGTGTCGTTGGATGCATAAGCCGCAATCACATTAATAACAACTATCATATAAACTATGATGATTGCTATCATTCTTTTGGTACGCCTCGTTACCTTTTTCATTTTAATTCCTCCTTCAGAATCCATTACCTCTGACTTCTATTCCAATCCATGTGTTGTACAATCTGTCCAACACTCATTCATCGCCTGTACTTAAAGTATGAGAACCAAATCCCATTTCATGATAATTATACACCTTCTTGCCATCTCATTTCAAGTACTTTAGGACTATTTTTTTAGAATTGTTTAATATTTATAAATATAAAAATAAAAATATCATATCTACTACTTAAATCGTTTATTTTCCTGTTTTTCTTTAGTCTTATAATACTTTTATGCACTTTTGTGAATGATTGTGACCAATATTTTTAAAACTATTTTGCTCAAAAAGAAACAGTCGGCGGAAAATATGCCTTTTTCCCACCGACTTGTGTCTAAAATATTGTGTTGAAACGTGCTTAAATAAAAATATATTATCAATACTTATTTATATCAAATAAAAACTTGACTTTTATTGGCTTAAAATAAAATTATATTGACTAATCTCATTTGCTCAAAAATTCCCTTTCCACTTTTTGTGCAATTTGAACAAATCAAAATAATTCTCTAACCCTCTCATCTCTCGTAAACACCGGAATTACATCGATCGGCGCATAAGCATTAACTGTCTGTCCGCCCTTCCATTTCTTTCCGGTGAATACCTCCGTCCATTCTGCACCCTCGGGTAGATATACTTCCCGATTAGTAACGCCTGCTTCCATCACAGGGGCAACAAGCACAGATTTTCCAAACATGTAGGCATCCTCTGTATCCCACGCTCTTTGGTCCTCAGGGAAATCAAAGAATAAAGGTCGCATCACCGGCTCGCCGGTTCTGCTTGCCGCTTCCATGCATTCCCGCACATAGGGGCGGAGCTTTTCGCGGATCAGCAGATACTTCTTCAGTATTTCATAATTCTCTTCCCCGAAACTCCACACTTCGTTAGCCTGTCCGGAAGTAAGCTGTCTTACGCCGTTAATAAATTCCTGTTCTCTCTCAAACCATGGAGAACGTTCTCCGTGCATCCGGAATACCGGACAGAAGGCTCCCCACGCAAACCAGCGTACCAGAAGCTCCTTAAAAGCCGGATCTGAGATATCGCCGCCGATGAATCCGCCAATATCGGAAGTCCACCATGGAATTCCTGCCATTCCCATATTCAAACCTGCCTGAAGCTGTTCTCTCATGGCACGGAAGGTAGAACTGATATCGCCGGACCAGGTAAGCACACCATATTTCTGGCTTCCTGCCCATGCACAGCGCACCAGGCTCATGATTTCCTTTTCGCCCTCTGCTTTCAGTCCTTCATAAAAGCCTTTCGCATACATAACCGGATAAATATTGGTACACTGCAGCGCCGGTCCTGCATAATAACGGTAGTTATCAAACTCGTAAGATCCATATTCCGGTTCCGCTTCATCTAACCAAAAAATGCGAATTCCCTTTTTGTAATAATTTTCTTTGCATTTCTGCCATACAAAATTTCTTGCGCCTGGATGAGTAGCATCATAAAACGTGGTATTTCCCATCCATGTCATATGATTTGCATTTCCACGGTCATTCCGCACCAAATATCCCTTTTCGGACATTTCTCTGTAATTTTCGCATCGTTCATCCACCGTAGGCCATACGGAAACCACAGTTTCAATTCCCAGCTCCTTTAATTCCTTCACCATTGCATCCGGATCCGGCCAGTCTCTGGGCTCAAATTTAAATTCTCCCTGCATGGTCCAGTGGAAAAAGTCTACCACAATGGCATCCATGGGAAGACCTCTTCTCTTATGCTCTCTTGCTACCTCAAGAATCTCTTCCTGTGTCCGGTAACGAAGCTTACACTGCCAGTATCCCATACCGTACTCCGGCATCATGGGTGTTCTTCCGGTTGCCGCACTGTACTGTTCCATAATCTCCGCAGGAGTATCGCCGGCGGTAATAAAGTAATCCATCTTACGGGTAGATCTGGCATGCCACTCGGTCTTATTTGCACCAAATATTACTGTACCCACTGCCGGATTATTCCAAAAGAATCCATAACCTCTGCTGGATACCATAAACGGTACGCTTGCCTGACTATTTCTGTGCTCCAGCTCCAGAATAGCACCCTTTTTGTTTAAATTCTTCTCCTGATACTGGCCCATACCATAGATACGTTCGTCATCAAAGGCCTCAAATCTTGCAGTCAGGGTAAAATCGGAAGTTCCCGTAATAGGCTTCATCTCTCTTCCTGCCACTCCGATAGGAACCGCATAACGGCAGATTCGTTCGCGGTTACGCCAGTATTCAGCTGTGAGCAGTTCTCCCTTCTGATTATAAAAGCTGATCCAGCCCTCGGGATTGATCTTCACGGTAAGTTTTCCGTTTACCAGCGTATATTCCTTGCCCATCATGTGATACTTGGACCACTCTTCCCCGCGATACCAGGGATCTGTAATATCCAATTCTTTCACTGTGATTTCGGGAATACACTCCTCAACCTTTTCTGTCAGTGCCCAGTCATTTTTATCCATCTTCGGCTCACAGGTCATTCTGACTCTGATGGAGTTTTTCCCCCATGCTTCAATCCATACCATAGATACGTTCGTCATCAAAGGCCTCAAATCTTGCAGTCAGGGTAAAATCGGAAGTTCCCGTAATAGGCTTCATCTCTCTTCCTGCCACTCCGATAGGAACCGCATAACGGCAGATTCGTTCGCGGTTACGCCAGTATTCAGCTGTGAGCAGTTCTCCCTTCTGATTATAAAAGCTGATCCAGCCCTCGGGATTGATCTTCACGGTAAGTTTTCCGTTTACCAGCGTATATTCCTTGCCCATCATGTGATACTTGGACCACTCTTCCCCGCGATACCAGGGATCTGTAATATCCAATTCTTTCACTGTGATTTCGGGAATACACTCCTCAACCTTTTCTGTCAGTGCCCAGTCATTTTTATCCATCTTCGGCTCACAGGTCATTCTGACTCTGATGGAGTTTTTCCCCCATGCTTCAATCCATACCTGACTCGCTCCATTTCCAATCACAAGTCTGTTTTCTTCTTGTCTTACTGTCATTACAGCTGCCCTCCACGTAAAATAAAACTGACACCTGTACATTCAGGTATCAGCTTTATTTTACCCTATTTGGATTACGATTTCCACTTAATTATTTGTCACATAATTATTTGTCTGCTATCTGAAAAGCCGTATCCTTCATTACAAAATCAGGAACCTCATCTTCCTTAAATTTATAGCTCGCCGTGGTTCCATGTGTCCTGTTCATGCTGCTTTCTGCTTTAAAATATACCACCACCTCATAGTCCGGATCGTACATAGCTCCATTATCCCACCTGTTAGATAACATTCCTTCCGCATAAATACAATCGGCAATCTGCTCAATGTCAGCCTTCTGTGTATAATCGGCATATCGTCTGGTGTCAATCTCATTGGCTCCAAAGCCCTCTGCTGTGACCTCCAGATCATTCAAAAAGTCCTCCGCTCCTCCGGTTCTCTGAAGCTCTTGAAGCTTTAAATTTGCTTCGGAATTATAATTTTTGATGTAGATCCGATCAATATCTTCCACAACTACCTGCCGTTCCATGTAGAAGCCAAACTTTTTCAGACAGGCAATGCTATTGTCATAGAAAGGATAAATATTGATCCCCATTTCTTGCGTTGCAGTGGCTCTTCCATACACTTCATCTGACAGATTCCTTTTAAATTCAATCCGGATAACACCTGTTGGTGTACTATCTTTTATCTTAGTAAAATTATAAAACTCCATATCCTCCTGATAGCATTCCAAAAGCTCCAGAAGTTCCGGCTTTGTCAGTTTCTGTTCATATACCGTATTTCCATAATAAGCACTGATCTCGTACCTGTCATTCTCTTCAATGATCCGGGAAAGTCTGTCCGATGCGCCCATCAGATAACCTTCTTTAAATTCATCGGAGCCAATAATGCGGTCAAGATATCCGGTGGAAGCTTCATCATTTACATCAATCCATATTCTACGCATCACTTCCCTGCCGCTTTTTAACCGGTAAGTAATTCGCGCTTCGCTCCAATAAGCATTCGAAACAAAAGCAAGATCACTGTTATATCTTCTGTTCTCATTTTCCTCCATATCCTTATAATACTTTTCCATTGAGTATTCTACCAACTTGCACACATCTTCCGCATTGGTCAGATACATATATCGATCCACGTAATCCCGTCCCGACAGGTCTTCATGCTCCGGTTCAAACCAGAGAGATCTGTAATCTGCGTTATCATATTGGTAAGGGTAAAATGCGATACTCTCCACATCATCCGCATCCGGAATGTAACTGTCAAAATGCAGCAGATCATATCGATAACAGCAAAATATCATTGCAACAATAGCTCCGCTTATGAGGATATGACGCTTTTGGTGAAGGGCGCCTTTGATATCAAACTCGTAAAGCACCTGAATCACGGCACAGCCTAAAATCGTTGCCAGAGCAAGTGCAAAAAAGACATATCCGCCTCTCTGCAGTCCCCAATCCGGAGAATAATTCACATCGCTTGCTATCAGCTCGCCCACTATCAATGCCATGGGAACCACCAGCAGAATCTTGATGACGGGCTTCGTGAATTCGAATACCATCGCCTTCCCAGCCCCCTCTGCCGGACGTTTCAAATAGGCAAGATAACCAAGACCCCCCACCAAAACCGCAAATACCATCATCAGCACAATCATTTTCACCTGACCTGTCATAGACGATGGGGAACTAACGATCTCGGCATACATGGTAAAAGGTGAGAACCGCAGGTTCTTTGGACTTGACCGCCAGGTAAAATAGCGGAAAAATCGCGATTTGTAAACATGATCCGTATCGCGGACTAACCATTCATACAGGCAGAACACCAGAAATCCCATGCCGGTAATCACTATATTTCCCGTCATCATCACCGCAAGCATCGCCATATGGTAAACGCATAAGTATAAAAGCAAATGAATAAACAACGCCTGAAAGATCACTTTTACTGTTCCTGCATTCAGCCCTTGGTTTCCTACCGCAATCAGCATTCCGATAACCAGTCCCGAAAGATGTGGAATTAAGTAAAGAAGAATCCCGTTCAGCCAAATGATCAGAAACCTCTTTGAACGTTTCACCGGCATTCCCATATAAAAGTCAATCTTCTTCCTGCTATATAGCCAGGAAAAGCCCTGTACTGCGCTTATCACTGCCAAAATCACTGTCAGGATAAAAAGAATATCAGAAAAACCCAATATATCTTTTATCGTAATCAGCATATCTTCATGAATAATTTTTTCCGCCATTTCGGCTCCGTATCTTGAAATCGTCCATTCCGCCTGCCGATGGATCTGACTGATACGCAACGCAACATAAAGAGGCAGAAGCAACATAAATCCAAGGGCAGAAATCACCCATACCCACAAACGCCTTTTACTGTTTTCCTTCATACTAACCAAGAATGAGCTTTTTGATGTCATAGCCTACCACCTCCGTTTCGCTGATAAATATCTCTTCCAGAGAAAGAGGCAGTGCCTCAAAAAACACGGTGTTTACCGTAGCAAATGCAGCGATGACCTCCGCCCGGTTTCCTCTGATCGTCATAATATTTAAAGAGCCTCTCTTTTCATTCTTCATAATGTCCATAGTGGAAACAATGCGCTCCTCATCACCGGTGGTCTTGAATACGCACTGGATCTTCTGAATATTGCACTTCATATCCTCCAGATCCTTGGACAGCAGGATACCTCCTTTATGCAAAAGACCTACAAAATCACAGATATCTTCAAGCTCCCTTAAATTGTGGGAAGCAACGACAGGTGTCAGCCCTCTGCGCTCCATCTCACTTGCAAAGATGCTTTTTACCCCCTGACGCATTACCGGATCCAGACCGTCAAAGGTCTCGTCGCATAACAGATACTTAGCTCCGCTGCACACACCGCAGATCAGAGCAAGCTGCTTTCGCATTCCCTTGGAATAGGTATTTATTTTTCTCTTTTTATCCAACCCGAAATTGACCAGATAATTATAGAAATCATCTACTGCAAATTCCGGATAAATACTGCACAAATACTTTTGCATATCAGCTGCATTGGAATTCGCAAAAAAGTAAGGTTCATCCGCTATGAAATAGATATTTTTCTTAGCTTCCATATTATCAAATACCGGAAGTCCATCCACAGTAATCTCCCCCTCGTCAGGCCTCAGCACTCCTGCTGCCATTCGAAGAACAGTACTTTTCCCGGCTCCATTGGTTCCAATCAGACCAAACACTGTGTTTTCTTTAATTGTCACGCTGATATTATCCGCAGCCTTTATCCTGTCATAACACTTGGTTACATTTCTGATCTCAATCATACGCTCCTCCCTCTTTGATGCACTCTATCAGTTCATCTTCCGTAATACCGATCCCTGCGGCAGTTTTACAGATCTCTGCAAGGCTGGCAAAAATTTCTTCCTTATATTTCTGTAAAAGCAGTTCTCTGTCGGAAACAAAATTGCCCTTTCCCTTGACAGTGTAAATATATCCCTGCCGCTCCAGCTCCGCATATGCCCGCTGGATGGTATTGGGATTAATGGAAAGATCCACTGCCAGATTCCGCACAGAAGGCATCTTATCATCCGCCTTGATAACGCCACGCAGAATCAGTATCCGAAATCTCTCAACTACCTGTTCATAGATCGGTCTTGCGTCTCTATAATCTATGGGTATCATTCGACTCCTTTCCGAAGTACACAATTGTGCTTCTGTATGCAGTGTACTATTAGTATTAATACAGTTATGGTAGCATTGTTTTCCCTGTATAGCAAGCCATAGGGGAATACATTAATAAAAGGTTAATAAACATAAAATTAGGCGCCCATATTATTATGAGCGCCTAACATAATCTGATATTTTATTTTTTGATAATCAGTGATTTACCGGTCATTTCTTCCGGCTGCTCCATTCCCATCATCTCGATCATGGTGGGAACGATATCTGCAAGACAACCGCCTTCTCTGAGTGTGTAGGACGGATCAGCATTTACAATAATGAAAGGAACCGGATTAGTAGTATGTGCGGTAAATGGTGCACCAGTCTCATAATCCACAAGCTGCTCCGCATTTCCGTGATCTGCGCAGATAAACATCTGTCCATCCACTTCTTTGATCGCATCTACAGCCTTTCCAACGCATTCGTCCACTGCTTCCACTGCCTTAATTGCCGCAGCTTCCACGCCGGTATGTCCCACCATATCCGGATTAGCAAAGTTGATGATGATCACATCATACTTGCCGGACTTAATTGCCTCCACAAGCTTATCGCAAACACCATAAGCACTCATTTCCGGCTTCAGATCATAGGTCGCCACATCCTTAGGAGAATTTACGAGAATTCTGTCCTCTCCCTCATTGGGTTCTTCCACACCGCCGTTAAAGAAAAAGGTTACATGTGCATACTTTTCTGTCTCTGCGATTCTTGCCTGCTTCATATTGTTTGCCGCCAGCCATTCGCCAAAGGTGTTCGTAACGGAAATCTTGTGGAACGCTACATCCTTATTCGGAATGGTAGGATCATAATCTGAGAAGCATACATAAGTAATATCTAAACGCTGTCCTCTGTCAAAGCCCTTAAAGTCATCATCACAGAAGCTTCTGGTAATCTCTCTGGCCCGGTCCGGTCTGAAGTTAAAGAAGATAATGGAATCACCATCCTTAATTGTAGCAACCGGATTTCCATCCTTTACAACCACGGTAGGTTTCACAAATTCGTCTGTCTCATCTCTGTCATAAGATGCCTGAATTCCGGCAGGACCGCTCTCGGCAGTCAGTCCCTCTCCCTTGGTCAGCGCATCATATGCAAGCTTCACTCTATCATAGTTATTATCTCTGTCCATTGCGTAGTAACGTCCGGTTACGGATGCGATCTCTCCCACACCGATCTTCTTCATCTCGGCTTCCAGCTCCTCCGCGTATCCTTTGCCGCTCGCAGGAGGTGTATCACGGCCATCTAAAAAGCAGTGCACATACACTTTGGAAAGCCCGTTTCTTTTGGCTAGTTCAAGAAGGCCATAAAGATGTGTATTGTGGCTATGAACACCGCCGTCGGAAAGCAGTCCGTACATATGCAGTGAGGAATCGTTCTTTTTGCAGTTCTCCACCGCTTTAAGAAGAGCCGGGTTCTCAAAAAAGGTTCCGTCCTGAATCTCTTTGGTAATTCTGGTAAGTTCCTGATATACAATACGTCCGGCGCCCATGTTCAGATGTCCCACTTCGGAGTTCCCCATCTGTCCGTCAGGAAGTCCCACTGCCATGCCGCTTGCATTTCCTTTCACAAAAGGACACTCCGCCATCAGTTTATCCATGACAGGAGTCTTTGCTTCCGCTACGGCATTGTGTTCCTTTTTGTCATTGAGTCCGTAGCCGTCCAAGATCATTAATACGGTAGGTTTTTTCATTTTGCTTCTCCTTCTTCCTTTTCATTCTATTAATAGTCATTTCCTGTTATTTACGATTCTTGCCAATGGAAATTATACCCGTTTTTCCATCAGCTTGCAACTAATAAATCAAGATAATATCTGCTACATTATTTGTTTCCAGTTGTAATATCCAATCATATAAACAACCATAAGCATAGCTGATAAAAGCGTAATCGGAAATTTCCATTTTTCATGTCTGGCTGTCCAGTCTCCTGCCAACATAAAAACCGGTAATGCGCTCAATGTATATCGCCCTCCACTGATCAGCCAGGTAGAAGAATATGTTAATAAGAAAAAAGTAATCAAATACACCATGTACATAGGTCTCAATTTTCTTACAAATCCATACACAATTGCAAGAATATATACTGCAAACAACAGTAATTCCGGCATCCACAGACTCATTCCAATTGACGTATGCCAGTTTTCCAGGGCATTACTCTTCACATAACCAATAGTTTCCCATATAAAACATAATCCATTTCCCCAATGATTTCTCTGATAATACATAAACCGGAACGGGTCACCCTCTACAACATAATTAATACCAAGATAAATTCCAAATCCAAGCAACATCATCGCCGCAATGCAGCCCGGATAAATTATCCTTTTGAAAAAGGATTTCCACTTTTTTTCTCTGATAAGTTTTATTCCCCGTTTAAAATAAAACAATTCCACCAAAA
Source organism: uncultured Lachnospiraceae bacterium (assembly GCA_947174495.1). Lineage (GTDB taxonomy): Bacteria > Bacillota > Clostridia > Lachnospirales > Lachnospiraceae > Suilimivivens. The sequence continues at coordinate 10,910 of CAMWJC010000031.1, forward strand.
CCGCAAAAGCCAATAATAGCCCCTGCACCTTTGTCAGACACGCTAAGAATCCTAAAAAAGACACCATCGGCCAATCATGTTTTTTAAGATAATAAAAAAATGCTGATACGATTGCCAAAAACAGCGATTCCGTAGCTATCGAGCCAAAGAAAAACGCAAATGGAAAAACACTAATCAGAATTAACGTATTTTCCGCCGCCTTTTCTCCCGATTCGCTTTTGGCTATCTTATACAAAAAAACACTGCCAATTCCATACGATATGACTGATATCACTATTCCGCACAGCCGAAAATCTTTTATTACTATGGAAAGCGCTCTGACAAACCATGGATATAACGGATAAAAAACCAGAAAAATATGCTCACCGTTTTCTATCGCACCTGCATATCCATTCTCAGCAATATTCAAATAATGTGCCGAATCCCAGCGTTTCCATGCTTCCAAAAAATCAGAAAATGAAATACCACCCGGATAATCTCCCAAAATAGCCATCACACATACTGAGATGAAATATAAAACAATCCTAAAACCGATTGCCGTGACAAATATTTTAATTTCCGTTGAGTATTTATCGAAATACTTCTCGAAATGCTTTTCTGCTATCGCTTTCATCTTTTTATCAATATCCTTCTCAATTAATCTATTCTCAAGATATCCGATTCCTCCTGCTGCCAGTCCGATCATAACCGGGACGTAATTTGTAATATATCTTGGACTTGTTTCCCAATGCATCAAAAAAATAATGGTGCCACTTATTCCCAAAGCCGGAGCAAGCTCAAGATTTTGATGAAAGGCAGACTCTTTTCCCTTTCTACTTACACCAACTCCTATCAGCAGGTACACAAACATAAACAGCAGAATCGTATAAAAAACAATATTGCATAAAACTTGATATCCTGCATATTTTCGCCCGCCGTACAACAGGTATTCATGCAGTAAAGAGTCTTTATGCGGATTATCATCCAAAAAATCCGAAATGCCTAAAGTTCCATCACCAAAGCATCGAAACAGCTTTGCAGTATACAACGCAACCATTCCGGTCATGCCCTTTTGAGTAATGCGATTTACAATCTCATTTTTGAGAGCTTCATCTCTTACTTCCGGATTCTGAAAAGAACGGGTAAACTCATAATCCTGCGGATTATATCCTCCATCTCCTTCTAATCCCATCATAACCCAATGATAAGACGGTGTATTTTTTATTTTTGCAAGTTCCGGATTCAAGTAATTTCCATACAGATAACCTCGAAATGCCAAGGTGAGCATCAGATATAAAGCTCCCACCGCTGTAATATATAATCCCAGTTTTTTCCATCTTTTTCTTAATAAGAAAGAGAAAACGACTGCCACTGCCATGATCAGCACGGTTGGCTTAATCAGGCTCCCAACCGCTGTCACAACTCCGGACAGGATACACAGTCCCACCAAATGTCGCCTGTCACTTTCCTCTATTTTTAAAGCCAAATAAAGCAATCCTATGGGAAACAAAATCGACAAGGAATCTGTATAAAATGCATCTGTCATAAACATTAACGATGGCATACATACTAATAAAAGCAAAGTCAATATCCCGTATTTACTTCCCCATAACTTTTTGGCTGTCAGGCTGGTAAGGGCAAATGTTGATAACAAAATAATTTCGTTAACCCCTGCCGCCATAGCAAAATAATCCGTTCCAAAAAAACTTCCTATTTTAAAAACGAGATAAAAAAAACAAAGTCCGCCAAGATTATTAGGAAACCAGTCAAAATAATCATAGTAGCCGGAAAAATTACCTGTTTCTACCCATTGAATTGCTCCACCATAAATTGCATCCAGATCAAAGCTGGGGGTAAAACGCAATTCATTTATTTTAGCAATCTGAAAAATACCGACTATAACTAAAAAAGCTATCAGGCAATAATAATAAATATGGTCAAAAAAAACTTCCTTTCCAATCCCCTTATATGATAAAAACATGATAAATGCAGAAAATATTCCAACACCAAGCCATGTACCAAAGGAATGATTTTTGATGAATATACTGCCCAAGACAAAGCACACAAGCATGAGCACAATATAGCTGATCCATACGGAACAGCAACCTGCTCTTATTTTTTTCATTTCACATTTTCCTTTCCAATCCCAATACAAACCAGACAGGATATGTTAACAGCAAGGGTTCCACATAGCGAAAAGAACTGACGGGACCAAGTAAATAAGTCATCCAGAGCAAAATACTCGGCATAATAGCCAGAACCATTGCTTTTCTTTTATTTGCAACATACCAACACAAAAAAAATAATAATATCCATATCGGTACTCCTATCGAATAAAGCTGTCTGAATAAAGGCCAATGCATCCATGCCGCCTGGTTTTCGGAAACTTTTTCATAATACTGATAAATTACAGGCAGTAAATTGAGTCTTTCAACCGGATAATCTTGACTATAATTATCTGTTTCAATATATTCCCTTACAGATTCCATAGGCGGATACCAGTATGGCAGATTCAGTGACAAAAATGCTTTTGTATATTCGGCCGGATATTCCTTAAACAAATCCCTCCACAAACGCAGGAATTCTCCCCGTTCCTCCCTAAATGCCTGATCATTAAAACTCCCTTTAATCGGATCTGCAAAGAACCTGTTATAGCTTTCTACATCCGGCATATACTTTCGGATCAGCTCCCTATCCAACTCCTTCAAATCTTTTGTATCATCATTATATACTGCCGCAATTTGACTTAATGGAACGGAAAGCATCTCTTTCACACTTCCTTTTGCAACCCCAATACTCGGATAAATAATATCGGAAACAATAAAGAAAAGCCCTGCCGCCAAGAAAATACCCCTGCACTTTATAACCTTTTTACCAAATACAAAGAATAATATAATTCCGAAAATAATAATCACATAAATCATATTATTTCTAAGCAGGCAACAGAACAGTGCCAAAATCATAATCTTTCTTTGACATACTTTATCATCTTTCCCGCTCAATTCCTTTTCAAGATAATCAATCAAGGTAATGCTAAGCAGTAAAAAACAACCCGAAAAGTAAACATCCTTGGTTAGTATAATCGTAAAAATATGAAATATCGGATTAACTGCATAATACAAAAAAACAATCCATCTTCCACAGCCTTCCAGTCTCTTACCAAGCTGAATTGACGAATAAGCATAAATTGCAGTCATAACCATCATCTGCAAAGTCGTATAAAGAATAATACCAATCTGCTTTATTCCCAGCCATTCATCCATATGAGCAAATATGCTCCAAATGAAAGTATGTAAGAAGGGATGATGGCTGTCAAACCCGATGAGCCCCAATGCCTGCAAGGTTATGTACCATGAATCATAGCTCATACACCCCGGAAAATATGCCAGAAAACAAATCAGGTAAGGCAGCAGCATAATAATATATACTTGAAAAAATCGAAGCACTCTACCAGCACATTTACTTTCTGCCCTCTCCATAATACAGGCACAAAGAAAATAAAAAAATACAAAAAGCGGTACAGATATGGCCCCTGCAAGTAAAACGGATATCACAAATTTAAAGAATATCTGCATTCCCCGGGCATAAACCCACCATTCCTCATGTATACTTTTTCCCAGAGAAAAGAAAAAGCTGAAAAAAATACCAAATCCTATTCCCAACCATAAACATTTTCTTTTTATATTCCTGTCTAAATTCACCGGCACTCCTTATCCACATCGATCACCACAAAATAATTCTCATCAAGCTCCCTGACCTTTTCCCGTATATAAGAAACCACTTCGTTATCTGTCATGACATAATCATAAGGCACCGCAACGTCAAAGATCAAATTCGTATGTGTAGGACCGTGCACCATACGAAAGTCATGGAATCTCACATCCCCTTCCATTCCGCCTATGATCTCTGCGACCTTTTCCTTAACCTTGTTGGTCTCTTCATCGTTCACACAGACCGGGTCCATATGAATCACCGCACTACAGCTCAGTTCCCCCGCAAGCCGGTGTTCAATTAGATCAATCATATCGTGAAGTTCTAAAATGTCTCCGGAGGAAGGCACCTCCACATGAACGGAGAGCATCACTCTTCCCGGTCCGTAATTATGTACCACCAAATCATGAAGTCCCAAAACTCCCTGATCTTTGTACTGCATAATAATCTCTTCGACCTTTGCCACAAACTCCGGTTCCGGCGGCTGCCCCAGAAGAGGGCTTGCCGTATCCTTCATTGCCTCATATCCCGTCCACAGGACAAACAAGGCTACCAGAATACCGCACCAGCCGTCAATATAGATCTCTGTCCACAACGCAAGCAGCGTGGTCAGAAGAACCATGATTGTTGAAACACTGTCACTAATGCTGTCTCTCGCCGTTGCCAGCATAGCTGCACTGTCAATCCTCTTTCCGATCCTGCGGTTATAAAAAAACATATACAGCTTTACACCTATGGAAACCACCAGAATTGCAATGACAAGCTTGCTGGCATAAACAGGCACCGGGTGAAGAATCTTTTGAACGGAGGACTGAAAAAGTTCTGCCCCCATCATCAATATAATCACCGACACCAGCATTCCTGCTATGTATTCGATCCTTCCATGTCCAAAGGGATGATCGTTATCCGGCTTTTGTCCCGCCATCTTAAATCCGACCAGGGTGATCACCGATGAGCCTGCATCCGAAAGATTATTAAAAGCATCCGCTGTAATGGCAATAGATCCGGAAAGCTGTCCCGCAAGAAACTTTATCAAAAATAAAAATACATTTAGTCCGATTCCCGTTCCTCCGCAAAGCATTCCATATGCCTGCCGTACGGATGGACTGGATGTATCATCTGCATTTTTAATAAATAATCTTGTTAATATTGAAATCATAATACCGTCTGTTCCTCCCGGATAGGAATTATAATTATCAAAATTGTATCGCTTATGCTAAATTTGGTCAACACAAAAAAACAGTTGACAAACCTCTCCCACGGGCGTAATCTTATAGCTACGACATTTTACTTGTAACTGTTCACCAGCAATTTGAGAAAGGAGGTAATTTTAATGACTAACCGTAAAATAAATAGACAAAACAATCAGTTTAATAACTATTTTGCAGATCACAAGATCTACTTTAAAGCGAAATTACCTTCCTGCCTATTTCAAATATCTGATCGGCCTGCCTTTGGGCGCATGTGAGCCTTTTCAGATTTTGAATCATCAATCTGTTTTGAGCAGCCACGGTAATTTCCGTGGCTGTTTTTATATTGTAGAAAAAAATACCGCCGTTGCGGCGCGTACCAACTCTTCTTACATATATTTAGGGGGAAATTATGAAAAAAATATCAACTTACATCTGGGAACATAAATTTGCATATACATTTGCGGTCCTGTCCATGGTCATCAGCATCTCTCTGGATATGCTCTCTCCGCAGCTGACAAAACATATCGTGGACGATGTTGTTTTAGGCGGACAGGTTGACAGGCTGGCTTTTCTTTTGACCGGTATCCTGTGTGTGGGTATTGGGCGGTGCATTTTTCAATATTGTAAAGAATACACCTTTGACATTACCGGCTCCAAAATTTCTGCCGAGCTGAGAAAACGTCTTTTCCTTCACGTTCAGTCCCTGAGCGCAGACTTTTTTGACCGCACCGGAACCGGCGAACTGATGTCCCGTATTAAGGACGATGTAGACCGTATCTGGGATGGTCTTACCTATGTAAGCATGCTGCTAATCGAAGTCTGTATTCATACCTCTATCGTCCTGTTCTGCATGTACAGCCTGAACTGGAAGCTGGCCATCCTGCCTACCATCTGCATGGCAGCCGCAGCCGCCATTGCTATTTACATGGAACGGAAACTGGATATTGTTTACGAAGAAATCAGTGAAGAAAATGCTTCTCTCAACACAGTAGCGGAAGAAAACCTTGCAGGTGTACGCACCGTAAAAGCTTTTGCCCGGGAAAAACATGAAATCTCCAAATTTCTTTCCCATAACAAGCGCTATTACGATTTGAATATGAAGCAGTCGAAACTATTTGTACGGTATCACCCTTACCTCTCCCTGATCACCAGGCTTCTCCCGGTCATAGTCCTTTTGATCGGCGGTCACCTGGTTTACGGCGGAGAAATGACACTGGGAGATTTAAGCGCGTTTATCGAATATTCCATGAATATTGTATGGCCTATGGAAATGCTGGGCTGGCTGACAAACAGCTTCTCTTCCGCCCTTGCATCCAACCGCCGAATCAAGAAGATTTACGAGGAAAAGCCTACCATCACGGAACCGGAAAATCCGGTTATTCTTCCTCAGGTAAACGGGAAGATCACCTTTTCCCATGTTTCCTTCCATAAGGCAGACCTGCATGAAATTCTGCACGACATCTCCTTTACCGTGGAACCAGGAAAGACCATCGGCATTATGGGGGCAACCGGCGCAGGCAAAAGCTCCCTGATCTATCTGCTTCAGCGCCTTTACGACGCCACGGACGGTTCCATCCTGCTGGATGATGTAGATGTTAAAAAGCTTTCACTTGCACAGCTTCGGAGCTCTGTTTCTCTTGTTATGCAGGATGTATTCCTTTTTTCGGATACCATCTTTGAAAACGTATCCCTGGGACAAAAGCACATTCTTACGCTCCCTGCAGTCATGGAAGCATCGAAACGAGCACAGGCCAAGAGCTTTATTGAAAAAATGGATAAGCAATATGACACCGTAATCGGCGAGCGGGGCGTCGGTCTTTCCGGCGGTCAGAAACAGCGCATTACCATTGCCCGGGCGCTGGCAAAGAAAACTCCTATCCTTGTTCTGGATGATTCCACCTCCGCACTGGATATGGAAACCGAGCAATCTATCCATGAAACACTGCGTCAGCTTGAAGGAATCACTAAGATTATTATCGGCCACCGAATCAGCGCAGTCTGCCATGCCGATGAGATCATTATTCTGGAGGACGGCAAAATCATGGAACGTGGCAGCCACACCTCCTTACTTGCTCAAAAAGGTCTATACTATCAGACCTATGTTGCTCAGTACGGAGAGCCGGATGTATAGTAAACGGCATAGAATGAAATTCCTATAAAAATATAATAACCACACAAGTATCAACTCTTAAGGAGGGAATAGCCATATGAGTTTTAACTCTTACAAGGAGGATGAGCAGTTAGCACAGCGCAGTAAAACCCAGACGTTGCTGCGGCTTCTCTCCTACCTGCTTACCTATAAAAAAGAAATCATTTTTGTACTGCTGATCATGGCATTCTGCGTTATGGTTTCTCTGGTAAATCCCCTGCTCATTGAAGCGGCAATTGACCGCTATATTGCTGCTGGGAACATGCCCGGACTGCTTCGCCTGGTGCTTTTTGCAATTGTTTTAAATCTGCTGATGATCGGAGGCATCAAGCTCCGCATGTACATTATGGCAAAGATGTGTAATAGCATCCTTGTAACCATACGTCAGGAACTTTACACCCACATTCAGACACTGGATCTCCAGTTTTTTGACAGCAGACCTACGGGAAAGATTCTTGCCCGCATTATCGGTGATATCAATTCCTTAAAGGAAGTGCTTAATAACTTTGTCACCACACTGCTTCCCGATTTTGCAACCGTGGCAGCCGTTGTGGCAATCATGTTCATCAAAAATCCGGCTCTTGCCGGAGCCTCCTTATGCAGTCTTCCGTTTATGTTTGCATGCATATGGTTTATTCAGGTGCATTCTCACAAAAAGTGGCAGGATTTCCGCAAAAAATCCTCCAACCTGAATGCCTTTATCCATGAGGATATTTCCGGAATGCGGATCATCCAAAGCTTCCATGCAGAAGATGAAACCAGTGAAACCTTCGATGAGCTTCTTCTGGCTCACCGACAGTCTTTTTCCCAGGCAGTCCGCTTAGTTGACGGCATGGGTTCCTGTATTGATTTAAGCTGGAGCGTGGGAACAGCAGCACTGTACTTTGTGGGAATCAAAATACTCGGCGTCGGAAATGTTTCGGTAGGTACCTTTATTGCCTTTGGAAGCTACATCGGCATGTTCTGGAAGCCCATCATGAACCTGAGCAACTTTTACAATCAGATCATTACCAACATTGCGGCAGCAGAACGCATCTTTGAAATTCTGGATACCGAAGCTGCCATCACAGACAGGGACAAAGTCATTGATATTCCCCCTATCAAGGGAAATGTCTGTTTTGAACATGTGGGCTTTTCTTATGACGATTCAACCAAAGTACTGAATGATGTAAGCTTCGATATCACTCCCGGTGAAACCATCGCTCTGGTAGGGCCTACCGGCGCCGGCAAAACAACTATTGTTAACCTGATCAGCCGGTTTTATGACATTCAGGAAGGAACCATCCGCATTGACGGCTATGACGTAAAGGACGTATCCATTGAAAGTCTGCGAAGCCAGATGGGAATTATGACACAGGATAACTTCCTGTTTACGGGAACGATTCGTGACAACATCCGTTACGGAAAACTGGATGCCACCGACGAAGAGATCATTGAAGCGGCCAAAGCTGTTCACGCCCACGACTTTATCTGTAAGCTGGAAAAGGGATATGACACCGTTCTCTCGGAACGGGGCGGCGGATTGTCCGTTGGGCAGAAACAGCTCCTTGCTTTTGCAAGAACCATGGTCTCCAAACCCAATATTCTGATTCTGGACGAGGCAACCTCCAGCATTGATACCCGGACCGAGCTCCTTGTCCAGGAGGGCATCGATGCTCTGCTAAAAGGACGTACCTCCTTTGTGATCGCTCACCGTCTCTCCACCATTCAAAAGGCCGACCGCATCTTTGTAATCGATCAGGGCGGCATTGTGGAAGAAGGAACCGCAGCGGAATTAATCGCCAAAAAAGGAGCCTACTACAGGCTCCATACTGCACAGCTTATGACAGCCTCCGCAGAGTAATTGTTCAGGCGCATAATTTAATCCGTCATATTTTCTGTATCGATTCAGGTTTTGCATGGCTTTTGACAGTCTTTCGATGGATTTTGGAGAAATGGCTGTCAAAAAAATATTGCTGCCCGGAACAGTTGTCTGAAATGCCCTGATCAAAACATTTGTTAGAGCGATAGAATTTTTAGGCAGAATCTAAGAATCCGCTCGAAGAAATGATATAAACACCCCGTTTTCAAACTCGCCCTGCTCGGACAAAGAAAACGGGGTGTACATTTACTTCGAGTCGGATTCTTGATTTTGCACTAAAAATTCTATAAGCTCTTCACATCTGTTTCGATTCAGGGCATTGAGTTTCTGTGCAGGGCAGCTTATTGATATTTTTGACGGCCATTTCCCAAAATCCCGAAAGCTGTCATAGTCACAAAAACCTGAATCGATACAGAAAAAATATTGATGAATTAAATTATATGACTGAACAATTACTCTGCGGAGGCTGTTGCTTAGTATTCCATATTCCACTCGTGTTCTCCGCCCCAGTCGCCGATCAGCTCTGAGGTAGTTCCCTCTTCCGTAGCAATTCTTGTCTCAAAACGATAATTCATCTGCGGTACATACTCACCGCGGATCTTTACATTACTGTATAAGTATACAAACTCGTAGGTTGTATGCGGATAATATTCTCCATTCTCGGAGGCCGGCTCATAGGATATGCATAACCGCTGTATTCCCGCATCCACCTGCTGTGCTCCCCATACCTTGATTACTCCTTCCGTTTCCGGATATTCATCAAAATCAGCAAATTCAAAGCACCATGCGCCATCTACCTGCATAAAGGTTATCTTTTCCCGACTTACCGGAATATAGGTCTTACCGTGCCAGTACTCCATGGTTCCATCCATGAATTGATCCCGAATAGTTATATAATCCTCGGACTGCATAAAATCTTTAATTGGTGCAAAGTCCTCGGACGCAAAAATATCAAATGCCCCGGCAAAAGTATCCTGTACCCACACTGCTTTTGTGACACATGCTAAAAGCTGTGAAAGGCTCTCTTCGCTTCCCAATGCAGATACCCGCTCCAAAAATGCCTGGTAATCTGTCAAGTGCTTGATATCCAACGATAATGACGGGAACTCCGGCTGTGCGTATTTAATGATTTCTGCTTTCAGGTCTTCCTTCCCGGTGCTGTCATAAAGCGCCAGCATTCGATTCATACGCTCCAGATAACCTTCAAATTCACACCCGCCTTCCGCTTCACAAAACAGCCCTCTCTCTTCTCCTGTAAACAGTCTTCCATAGCAGGCATCTAACAGCTTGTACCCATCTGGATTGTCAGGATCTGTTTCCACAGCCTGCATGACCTTATCCCAAGTGCCGTAAGAGCATTGTTCTGCATTAATGTCTGCAACCGCATCATTGAGAAGATAAACGCAGTACTCCTGCAAAAGGCTCTCATCCTGAGTGGTCTCCCAGCCCTGATAAAGCACCTGTTCCGCCGATTCTCGGTCTTCCTTGGTCAGATAAATTCCTGCCATAGACCGATAGGCCTCCACCGACATGGAATCAATCTCAAGCGCCTCTTCGCAAGAAGCAATGGCCTCATCATAGGCTTCTGCCTCCTTATATTTTATTGCATCATTTAATCGCTTTTCCAACTTGAATCCGGGCATCCGATTCCAGACAACCGCCGCTCCGCCTGCCAGGATTCCCACCAGAAGCAGTACCAGAAAAATTCGCTCTGCCATCACAACTCTTTTTCTATGTCTACGCCTGCGGGCCCTTGCCGCAGCGCTTGCTCTTTTTCTTCTAATTTCCTTTTCCGCCATTTCTATCCCTCTTACTAATTCTCACGCACTACCTTCTAATACTAACATACTAACGTTTCTCTGACAAATGATTTTTCCGCAATTTTACTGCTTTTTCAACGATTTCACCGCTTTTTCCCAAATTGTTTCGTTTTTTTACACGCATATCCGATTTTCTTCCCCCAAATCCGCTGCGATCTTTTCCGTCAAAGCTTTTCCGATTCCGATCTCTTTCCTCAAAACTCTTTCTGCTTCTTCCGGTTCTGCCTTCAATACCTCTTCTTTCGTTGCCTCTTCTTTCGCTGCCTCGACGGCCTTGGTCCGACCTGCTTCTTTCAAAGAAAGGCTTCTCCTCCTGAATCTCTTTAGGCTCATCCCCCATACTCATCTGCATAAAGGCTGCCGCCAGATCTAAAACCGAAAAATCATGCTCCTCCACCGCATTACTGATACTGCGCTTAAAGCTGTCAAGCTCTCTGTTTTCCATCACTTCCATTGCCTGTTCAAAAAGCTTGCCGGACTTCACACGTACAACATCCTTGGCTGTGGGAAGCTTCCGCTCCCGGATGGTAGTATGGCAGATCCTCTCAATATCACGGATCTTAAAAATCTCTCTTCCCGAAATTAACGTAAAGGATCTTCCCGCTTTTCCGGCTCTTCCAGTACGACCAATCCTGTGCACATAATATTCAATATCCTCCGGAATATCATAATTAAATACTGCATCTACTCCGCTTACATCAATTCCTCTCGCTGCCACATCAGTTGCTACCAGGATTCCGCATCTGCCGTTTCTAAATAAATTCATCACCGTATCCCGCTGGTTCTGGGAAAGATCCCCATGAAGTCCTTCCGCTTCGTAGCCGCGATCCTTTAACGTACCGGTCATCTCATCTACCATCCGCTTGGTGTTGCAGAATACCAAACTCCTCACCGGCTGGTAATAATCCAAAAGCCTACAGATTGCGTCCATCTTATCCTTTTTGGCAACCCGGTAATACGCCTGCTTGATTGCCGCCACTGTTACCTCCTTGGGCGTCACCTTTACGAAAACCGCATCCTTCTGATAAGTCCCCGTAATGTCAAGAATCGCCTGCGGCATGGTGGCCGAAAAAAGCGCCATTTGATGCTCCTCGGGCATATCCTTCAAAACCGTCTCGATATCCTCGCGAAATCCCATATTCAGCATCTCGTCGGCCTCATCCAGTACGATCATCTTAATCTCACCGGTCTTGATGGTATGACGGCGTAAATGATCCATAACCCTCCCCGGCGTACCTACAATAATCTGAACTCCCTGAGACAAAGCCCGGATCTGCCGTCCGATATCCTGTCCACCATATACCGGCAGAACTTTGATTCCATGCATGTAGCGCGCCAGCTTTCGGATCTCCTCCGCTGCCTGCATAGCCAGCTCTCTGGTGGGACAAAGAATGATTCCCTGAGGCTTACGAATCTGGGGATTGATCCGCTCAATCATCGGAATGGCAAAAGCCGCAGTCTTACCGGTTCCCGTCTGTGCCTGACCGATCACGTCTCTTCCTTCCAGCAGAACCGGAATCGCCTGCTCCTGAATAGGCGTCATGACCTCAAACCCCATCTCTTCCACGGCTCTCAAAATATTTGCATTCATCTGTGTATCACTATAATTCATAAATCAGCTATCCTTTCTTTACGACAGAAAAGACACCACTTCCTATAAGTGCTGTCTTTCTTACACGAACTTCTAAAGTATATCTGCAAAACGCCATTCTGTCAAGCATCTTCATGCAAAAACTGCTCAATAAGGTATCGCGGACGCATCTTGGTCTCCAGATAAATCTTTCCGATATATTCTCCTACCACTCCTAAGGATAAAAGAATCAATCCGCCGATTGCCCAGACCGAAACCATTAAGGTAGTCCAGCCCACAATTGTCGCTCCCATAAAATGCCGGATCAGACTGTAAATCAACATACCAATGCTGACCAAAAAGATAAAAAATCCCAGTCCGGTGATCATACGGAGCGGTTTTGTACTCAGGGAAGTAATTCCTTCCACCGCAAAAGAAACCATTTTGCCCAGCGGATATTTACTCTCCCCCGCAAACCGCTCCCCTCTTTCATAATAAACCACGTCCCAGGAGTAGCCAATCATTGGAACGATTCCCCGCAGGAAAAGATTCACCTCACCGAACTCCGCAAGTCCGTCAAGCGCACGTCTGCTCATCAGCCGATAATCCGCATGGTTAAAAACCGTATTGGCTCCCATTGTATTCATCAGCTTGTAAAAGCCTTCCGCCGTTGCCTTTTTAAAGAAGGTATCCTTTGTCCGGCTGCTGCGGACTCCATAAACGATATCCGTTCCCTCCAGATATTTATCGATCATCTCATCGATGGCATTCACATCATCCTGCAGATCCGCATCCATGGAAATCACCAGTTCCGCATGATCCTTCACTGTCATCAGCCCGGCAAGGAGCGCATTCTGATGACCTCTGTTCCGGCTCAAATTGATACCACTGTAAATTGAATCCGCCTCATGAAGTTCCTTAATTATCTCCCATGTTCTGTCCCCGGAACCGTCATTGACAAACACGATACGGCTTCCTTCTGCAATCTTTTCTTTCTCTATCAGGGACTGTAGCTTTTCCTTCAGTCTCCCAGCTGTTTCCGGCAAAACCTCCTGCTCATTATAGCAAGGAATCACCAGGTATAGTTTGTTATCCATGAACGATCTCCCAAATCGATGTGATTAAATTGTGATAAAATAATGAACGCTTTATCACAGGGATAAGTATAGCATATTTCCATTTGGGATATCAAGTGGGCGGGAGATGATCAAATATTACTTTGCAACCTTTACCGCCTCCTTCAGAAATATGAAGTCAAACTCATTTTTCATGGATATAACATTCCAGCCGTATTGTTCCGCCAGTGCGTCCCACTCGGCACGTTCTTTGACATTATACTGATATTCCCGTTCATCATCATCGTGATTAATCAAAAGTGCAAGCCCCGCGTGATTGGGATTATACTTTGCATAATTGAGCATAGAAAAATCGCCATCAGTATTCCCGCATGCCAGAATCGGACGGATGCCAATCTGGTGATAAATATTATATACCTTATCCATTTTCACACTGTGCTGGGTAAAACCCAATCCTCTGATCAGGGAATCTTCCGGATCAAAAATTTCATGTCCTGATACATCAGGTGCACTGCCTTCTGCTCCTGCTTTCAGGGTGATATCACCACCGATCATCTGTGAGCGGGGCAGCATGACAACTTCCGATGCAGCGCCCCATACAACGCCGCGTTCAGACCCTGAGACGATATACACAGTAAAATCATTTTTTTGCAGGTATTGAATCAATTCCAGCATAGGTTTATAGAAGCAGTCTTTGTAGGTTAGTCCCGGAAAATCCGGCTTTTCTTCCTGCATAAACCAATTCATATATGCCACAAAGTCCTCTTGTGTCATTCCCCGAAAGGCTTTTCCGGTAACATCAGCGATCAGCTGTCCCGTATCATCAGGCTCCGGATCCATTTTGATATTTTCAAATAATTTATCCTTTTGTGCCACTAATTCCTTGTCATCATTCAGCTCATTGTCAATACGGTATGCTGCCACGGCCAATTCCAGCCAGGTCTTCTTCTCCACAACAATAGTGCCATCCATGTCAAAGGTGGCAATTCGCTCTTCCACGGGGACATAATTATCACTTTTTTTATTCGTGACATCTTTGACAAAATCTATGATTGCCTGTTTGTTGACAGAATCATCATTCCATGAGGGAAGCGCATCCTTGGCGCCGCATCCACAGAGTATTCCTGACAAAACACATGCGATCAGCGCCAGATATGTTCTTCGAAATCTCTTTTTCATATGCGCGTGTGCCTCCTTAATTTTGTGTGATCCTGATGATGTAATCTCTCTGTTGTCCAAGACTCATGGAGATAAACGGTGCCTGCCATCCGCCTACACGAACATTGATGTGCTTGTACTGTTCCAGTTCCTGATAGAGGGCTTCGTTGTCTTGAGTGTTAGCAGCATCATAACAGAGTTTATAAATTTTCTGGTAAACATCCTTATTGCCAAATGCCAGGGTAAGCATATTGCCGTTCGTTTCCCTGAATTTGTCAATCAATCCCACAATATAGGCTTCATTTTTCTGGGACTCATCAATACACAGATCCACAATCGCACCGGCTGATAATCTGTCCATGGGTAAATTCTTATAGGACTCAAAAACATTTCCGATTCCCTTGCTGATGGTTCCTGATACAGGGGAGAAGTTGGCTGTCATCGGATCGTTGGAATGTCTGTTTGCAGATGCAACAATACCCTTCCCCTGATGCGGGAACTGCTCAAAGGTTCCGCACCCTGCTGTAAAATGCATGTTGAAATTGCGTCCGAAGCGTTCCTTAAAGGAAGCGCCATAATATCCTGCAATGCTTCTGAGATGGAGGATCTGCTCCTGCTCAAATGACAATTTCCCGGTATCCTTGTCCGGTGTCAACGGATAAAGGAAGACCGTATCCGCCAGCTTTTTGGAATGCTCCACCGCATCACAAAAGGTATTAATAATGAAATTTGCGACTTCATTGGACGCAGCATCACCAAATTTAGGTGAATCCACATCGAAGTCGTTTCTCATTTCCAGATACTTTTCCTTCAATTCCACTTGAGACTCATCGGCAGTGAAATCGGCTTTCATAGCTTCACGCACTTCATCCATTGTATATTTGTGCTCATCGAATACCCACTTTTTGATTGCACAGGTCGTATTGATCACATCCGGCATACCGATCATAATAGTTCCACCAATATTGTATTCGGGACCGCCCCACGCCTTATCGCATCCTTTACGCATACAACCTCCCAGTACTGCCGAGTAAAGCGGCGAGGGATTGATGTACTCGTCCATCATATAGCACTCGTAAAGCGAGAAGGTTGACTGGTCAATAAAGAACTGCATATACTTCTTGAAGGTTTCCTGAAATTCTACATAGTTTGTCACTTCATCGGAAATGAAACTCAGTTTACCGCCTCTGAGCATTCCGGGATTTGTGTCCAGTGACGCGCCCCGGTTAATGGTACATTGCAGAATCGGCATACAATTGAGCATGCCAAATGTCCAGTCGGATATTCCATTGAGAATCGGTTCCCAGCATCCATCCACACAGTAATCATTTGCCAGTTTTTGATACTCTTCTCTTTTCTCAGAGGGCACATTGGTCTTATAATCAAGCAGACTGTTTGTGAGTGCCGGAATTAATACATCATCATTCAAGAGTCCTGGTATATTTGCAGTTTGGTCCAGACACCTGACAATGCATTCAATATATTCCCTCGGTGAATCCTTGTGCACTCTGGCATAAATGCCCGGTGTAGAAAGATTAACGTTGGCAAAGGCATTCAGGATAATATAAGTCATCGGGTTCGTTGCATCCCTGCCCTCCGGAGTCAGACCGCCGACAATTACATTTTGCAGGAAGTTATTGACACCGGCACGCTGATCCAGATAGTAGGGATGAATGCCCAGAGCGGCATTGTTATCCATATGATCCTGGGTCATCAGATATTTTGTAGTAATATTTAATCTTCCGGCAGCCTTAATGATAAGACATTCAAACAGTTCTGTGCATTCCCTGATATACGCCTCATCGTCAATTCTATTTTTATCCAGATATTCATTCAGTACCTGATCCAGTCTTCCGAAAGAAATATAGTTCATGCTCGCATGAAGCGCTGTGTGGAAGGTACAGATTGCCTGTACTGCCTCATGATAAGTATCCGGGGAATTGGCAGGAACTTTTCTGCAGATTCGTGCAATTTCCAGAAGCTCTCCGCGGCGCTTTGAGCCGTCTTCATATTTCTGTGCTTCCGCCTCAGCCAAATCCGCATAACGGTTAGAATAATCAATCACCGCCTGACAGCTTATGGCAACCGATTTGTAAAAATCTATTTTGCCATAAATCTTTTTATCCGCCATTTCCAGTTTCTCTGTTTTTTGTCTGGCCTCCGCGATGATTGCATTCAATCCGCCCGCAAACAGGCGATTATAGTCCACTGTGTTGTGTCCGAGCAGAGCCATTTCGGTTTTGTTGGTAAAGGAAGCTACCCGGCGTTCGCTTTCCGTGAGATAATTCGGGAATACTTTTCCCAGACCGTTTGACCCCATGGGAATCACACCCACGATCAGTTCATCTTCTCCGATCTCGTAAGTGTGTGTATGTCTGGAACAATTTTCATCTGTCATTTTCGTAAGCATCTCTTCGATGGCGTATGCCTTGCGGATTGCCGCAGACTTGTCGGGATATTTCTCTGCAATGTCCTCAAATTCCCTACAATCAAACCATTCACTGCTGCGGTCGCTCATGCCCTTTTCGTATAAAGCATCAAGCAATCTTCCTACCCGCTCACTCTTTTGTACCCAATAATGACTCATAACCTCTCCTTTCCCGTGCCTTGGCACATCCATAAAATTAATTGATTCTGGTTGCTTGTATTCCTGCATGGCGGAAATATTTCAGAATATTTTCCAGTTCCTCATTGCTGGGAATGCATTGATTTAGATCGAGTTCAGCCTCCTTTCCTATTAATTCATAGTAATGATTCATATGTGGATTACATGGAAGGATTTCCAGTTCCATGATTTCATTCTCAAGTAATATATCCCGAAAAGTACACAATTGCTCTTCTCTATCCGTATATTCTCTGATAACCGGAAGCCTTGCGATCAGGCGGGGATTTGATGCCTGCCTGAAAATAGCAACCTGACTTTTGCAATTTGATCGAACGGTTTGGGATTCAAAGTCCTGCGGAAGATACACCTGGCGAAAACCAAGAAGCCAGCAGTCAACATACTGGGCTGCTTCCTGATAAATGGAATCCGGCAACAACATGGAGGTTTCCACACAAGTGTTTACCTGATAGTCCCTGCACAATTTCAAAAACTCAATGGCTGCTTTATCCTGCAGCAGGGCTTCACCACCGCTTAAAGTGATTCCGCCGCTTTTTTGAACCAGATCTAACTGTGGGCGAAGCAACTCAAACAGCTCGCTGGTATCCTGCCTGACTGTAGGTATAGATAAAGCACTATTGGAAGCAGCAACCGTGGAATAGGGGCAGGCAAAAATACACTTGCCGCAATACGTACATTTGTCCCGATCAATAAAATGTTCTGTTGGAGTGACTTTATGTACTTGGTTAGGGCAGACTGCCTCACATTTTCCACACAAATGACACAGGCGCTTCTGAAAAAGTAAAGGGGAAATATCAAATCTCGAATGAGGAGAATGGCACCATGGGCACCGCACAGGGCAGCCTTGCATATACACTACGACCCGATTGCCGGGTCCGTCCTTGGTTGACAGCCAGCCGATTGCCCAGTATGCAATTTCCATAAACACATCCTCTCTGCAAGTGAAAAAATTCGACATAATCTTACATTTATTTTAGCATTTAATGTCGAATGCCAGAACGGTCAAAAATGTATTTTGTTATGATTTATTGTTCTTGTCGTCTAACATAAAAAGGTGTAAAGTCTTGATATTTTAATAGACTTTACACCTTGGTTTATGATATTTATTCTTTTTTGTTAATGCCATAAAATCTGTTTATATATCAACAGCATTCTCTTCCAGCAAGAACTGTTCTATTCCAACATATAAAATACCGTTCTCATCATGCCAAGGAATAATGTCATCCCTTACAACAACTATCTTCCGAAAAGAATCCGGTACTCGAAGCAATGAATTGATTTCCTGCCTTCTCTTCCCTTCATCGTCAATAGAAAATGCTGACTGAATATAGTAGCGCTTGCTGCCTTTATTGGCAACAAAATCGACTTCAAGCTGTATTCTTACTTTCTTTCCATCTTTATTTTGAGAATTATACTCAACAACACCTACATCTACATCATATTCTCGTGCCTGCAATTCATTAAATATGATATTTTCCATAATATGATTCGCTTCCTGCTGTCTGAAATTTAAACGGGCATTGCGAAGTCCCACATCTGTAAAATAGTATTTCAGTGGTGTATCAATATATTTTTTTCCTTTGATATCATACCGAAATGCTTTATACATAATAAATGCATCTAAAAAATAGTCAAGATATTTACTGATGGTATTCGCAGTGACCGAAACCTGTTTTACGCTTTGAAAGGTCTTGGAAAGCTTTGTCGGATTGGTAAGCGATCCTACAGCGGATGATACAATATTCAGTAAATCCTCAAGCACAGACTGTTCATTCAAAATTTTGTTGTGTTCTATTACATCTGAAATATATGTCTTTGCAAACAGGTCTTTCAGATATTTACTCTTTTCTTCATGCGTTTTCTTTGAGAGAACTAATGGCATCCCTCCATAGGTGTAGTACTCCCTCCAAGCATGTCTCTTTTCCCCTTCATATGCAGAATAAAACTCACTATATGTCAATGGATTGACTCTGATTTCATCTCCACGGTCTTTAAACTCCGTCAAAATATCAGATGAGAGCATGCGCGAGTTGCTTCCCGTCACATACAAATCGACATTTTTAATCTTCATTAATCCCAACAGAACATCGACAAATCCTATTTTGGACTCTGTATCATCAACATAAGGATTTTGTATTTCAGATACTTTTTGAATTTCATCAATAAAAACATAAAATTTCTGCTCTTTATCAGTAATCTGCTCCCGAATATACTGATCAAGCTCCAACGGATTACGATATTTTGCATTCATCACTTCATCTAATGCAAGTTCAATAATATTATCGTTTGAAACTCCAATAGAATTCAAATATTCATGATACAGTTCAAACAAAAGGAATGATTTTCCACATCTTCTGATCCCTGTAATAACTTTAATCAGACCATTTTCCTTTTTCGCTATTAGTTTGTTCAGATAGCGATCTCTGTTAACAACCATAAAACCCTCCCGAATTATTTCTGCGGGCATCCGCATTTTTAATCTGAGATAAGTATTTCATATTCATAGAGAAAAGTCAACCGTCTAAAAATTATTTTTGCGGATACCCGCATTTTTAATTCGATTTCATGTTGCTGAATTCAAAAGCAGCGGATATCATGCTTTGTGAGCTGTCCTTCTGTTAAATATTCAGCATTCTTCTTATCTTTTGCCAATTCATTATATTCTGCTTCAGAAATAGCATCTGCAAAAGTATAATCTTCTTCCAAAACAAACTCAACGAACAGCTTCTTTTGAGCAGGACAATAATATGACCAGACGTTCTGTGCGCGCTCAATCACTTCTGCCTTTTTCTGTTATGTTTCAAAGCGAAAATCCGACAGAAACTGTCTTGAACGTGCAGAACGCACACCTGTTAGAATTCCTTTGATGAATTAATTCTATTGGGTCTTCGAAAAGATGTCAATGTCAATTTTGATTTTAAATTTATGTTTTTTCGTTCATTAGGAAGGAGCTTTTTATAGCTTCTGAACCGCAATCGTTAAACCGATTTCTGACATTTAGGTCAATATAGATCAAATCAAGTTATATCCATATATAACTGATGGACTAGCAAAGCCAATCCACCAAAAGCACACTATATATTTCTTCTTACATTTAAAACATTCATCAGCGCTTCCTGTAATACCCTTGAAACATTTATTCCAGCATGTTCTGCTTCATAATTCAGCCAACTTGGAAGTGCCACATTTCTTCTGACAGTTTTTGTATCAACTTTTTTCCTATATTCTGTAAAGTCAACATCCACATAAGTCAAAACACCTTTTGAAAAATCAATATCTTCTATGTCCTGCCTTACTTTTTCAATTGCTGCTCCTTGATCTGATGGCACAGGAAGTTTTTCTTTATTGTCTTCCATTGAAATTCCAGCTAATCCAATAGCATCCCTTGCCATTTCTATAGCATCTGCAAAAGTATCACCTTCTGTAAATATTTCCATATCAGGAACACATACTAAAAAAGGGTGTTCAGAACCATCATTCGTATTAACTATAAAAGTTGGATAAACCTGTTTCATATAATTCACTCCTTACAACAATTTCCATTTTTTCAGTATCATTCTTGCTAAACTTTCGTTTACTTCCTTATGTCTTGGAACCTTCTCTATATTATTACCTCTTCTATATATGTCATGATTACCACCATGTCTCTCAAAGGTAAAACCTGCATCTTCAAGTTTCTTGATCAGATCTCTTTGTTTCATTAGTGTTCCTCCCCAAAGCATTATTATACACACTAATTGCGCAATCGTCAATGTGTTTATACACAACTATTACACAATAAAATCACTCATTCATTACTACATTCTAATTAATATAATTGACATATTCTCTATTAACTTGTTTATTTAGCCCTTGGTGTAAGCTTTCTGCTTAATCCCTGAGTATCGGTCTGACCAAAAAAGAAGGTTCTGGAATCTCCTTCTTTAATTTAATGACCGTATATCTGTTAATTCGGCGGCAAGCAATCAGATTTGCAAGAAGGCAGGCCAAAAAAGTGTATCAGGTAAATAACTCGCCTACATGAAAAAATATCGCCACCTGATAGAGGTGGCGAGCAAAATTTATCTCTTCAGTTGTTGTTTACAGCAGTCAGGGAATGTCGGCGACCATGGCATTAATTCTGCCAGCTTATCTTCCGGGACATCGTTTCTTGGATATTCCTTGAGCTGGTCCATCAGATACTGGAAGTATTCATACGGATTCAGTCCATTTGCCTTTGCGGTTTCTGCAATGGAATACATCATGGCACTGGCTTTTGCACCGTTTTTAGATTCTATGATGTGCCAGCTGTGTTTCCCTACACAGAATTTTTTGATACTTCGCTCAGCATCATTGTTATCCAGCGGTACTTCCGGATCCTCCAAAAAAGTGCGAAGATACTGTTCCTGATTCAACGAATAATTCAAAGCAGTTCTTAAAGCAGAACTATGATCCAGCCCCGGATTATCCACGAATCCTTTTATCCACGAAAAATAAGCATCTACCAGAGGTTTCACGGACTGCTGTCTGTTATCCAGAATCTCCTTTGGTGATGTCCCCTTATACATGTGGTCTGTATGATAGATTGCGGCAATCCTTTTGACTGCTTCATCAGCTACCTTCTGTCCGGAGGTCATTGCCCTTTTATCACCTGCAGTTTTAACGATATCTGCAAATTTTCTGCGGGCATGCACCCAACAGCCGGCTACCTTGATATCATCTGCCCTTTCCTTTTGCAGTGTATGATAGGATTGGTATCCGTCCGTTACCAGTACACCTGTATAGTCCTTCAGATATTCTCCTATGACATAACCGGCTCTCGAACCGTTATCATATTCATAAAGATAAACCGGATGACAACTGTCATGCCCTGGCGAATGATATACCCACATATAGTCTTTAGACTGTGGATCAGCTACATCTTTTTCTCCGGTCATCTTAAATGGTGATTCATCACAGTGAATCAGATGCGAGGAAAAGAGTTCTGTTTTCATCATCCGGTGAACGGGTTCCAGATAGTACCTGTGCAGCTTGATCATCCAGCCGGCCATGACTTGGCGGGATATCTGGATGCCATCGTATCCATAGCCTTCCGAAATCCGGTTCAGGGGCACTGCATTTACATACTTTGCCGTAAATACAGAAGCTGCCAGGGATGGTGTCAGAATACTATGGTTTAGCAGGCGCTTAGGAGCTTCGCCGCGAATGATCTTTGCATCATTTCCATTTCCGGCATATACGCCGATGTGATGCTCTACTACTTCATAGCTGGCAGGAATGCGTTTGAGCTCTTTATAGACTTCATCCTCAAGCTGGTGCCATCCTTTCGGGAAGGTTTCGTTAAGGGTATCCTCATTGAGGTAATGGGATTCTGTAGTGGTCTTTATACCTGCAAGGTCAACCGCACGTTTTCCCTTTGGACGTGGTTTTCTTACCGGAACCGTCTCATCTATGGAAGGTTCTTCCGGAAAGCCGTTTTCCGTAAAGATTTCAGCCTCATTAAAAACATTCGGATTGTCAAGGTCAAAGGAAAGCTGCCCCGAAATCTGCAGGTTCTTTTCAGAACGGGTGCCAAATCTCTGCTGGGTAAGTATGGTCAGCTGTTCCTTTAAATCTTCCACCTGCTTCAGGAGCTGCTCGTTCTGCTTTTGAATCACAGCTGATTGTTCCGAAAGAATACGGAAATTTTCATTCTGCTGCAGGAGTAACATAATAATGGTTTCCTTCGGAAGAATATTCAGTTTTTCTTCTGTAAATAACTGATTTTTCATACCTCTATTATACCAGAAAAATGGTCAAAAAGCAGCATATTTCTTGACTTTTTCGAGATTTCCGATAACCTATTTAACTGTCAAGGTACCTATAGAAAACGGGTTCTAATAGAGCTCCGGTTTTAACGGTGAAATCATTTTTTTCTGTTCAATTGATAATCCTTCCATCAGCCAGCGGAACTGCTGGGGCGACAATTGTTTTGCTTCCTGCTCATTTCTGGGCCACTGGAAACGTCCACCGCCTGTGAGTCTCTTGTAACACAGCAGCCACCCGTCTCCTTCAAAAAGCAAGGCCTTGATACGGTCCGTTTTTCTCCCGCAGAAGAGAAAAATACTGCCTTCTTGTGTGGGGTCAAGACCAAAAGTTCCATTGACGACAGCGATGAGTCCATCAATTCCGTTTCGAAGATCCGTATATCCGGTGCACAGATATATGTGGGAGAAACCAGCAGCATTATTGAGCATTCTTTATCACCCCGATCGTTTTGGCAAGCAGTGCAGAAGAGGTGTTTTCTGTGACCTGTATCGTAATCCCATTGACAGATAACGTAAGCTGTGATGGTGCCGGCTTTTCTACCGAAATTGGAGTAACCATAGATATCTCTGAACCATTATCTGCCTGCAGGCTCAGTTCTACAAACCCAGAGGCTGACGGTTGTTTCAGGGCTTCTTCCCGGATAATTCGCAGCCAGTAAAAGTAGGAATGCCGGCTAAGCCCATTTTGTTTACAGTACTCATCTACGGTCAGATTCGTATTGTTGCGGTCCTGAATAATTGCTTTCCATTGTTGGATACGGTAATTGCGTTTGACGGAACGTGTGTCCATTAGTAAATGCCTCCTTGGTTCGAAAAATTTGAAAAGTTTTAAACTTTTTCATCTTTTTCAATTTTCCCATCTTGGAGAACGCTAATCAATGTGCGAGTTATTTACCTGATGCGTTCTTTCATTGTGCCATCTTATAATCATTCAACAATATCTGTTCTCTTGATTCTTCTCGCATATCTTTAATTGTTGGTAATCCAAACTTTTTACTAAATTTGCACAATCCGCATCCACAATGTATTTTTCCTTTTGAATACTGACTATCATGCTTATACCAATCAAACCCATATACTGAGTTACTTATACGCTTTTTCCTTATTATTTTCTTGTTTCTTACATACCTCCGATATTCTATTCCTCTCTGTTCTACGTTCATAATAAAGTCCTCCTTGATATTATTTGCACTCTGTAGACATCTATCAAGGTAGAATATGCCTACAGGATACATATGTGGACTCTCATGTTTGTTATATCAATCATTCTTTCTTTCCTCCTGATCAAATAGTTATTTTATTGACTGAACTTAACGTATAATCTTCAAAATATTTATTTATGTAATACTTGAATCAGTTTTAATTATCGCAATAATTTTACTAAACATAATACAATATTCATTTTTAAATTTCTCTGATATAACAGTTTTTTCCAAATGTGAATATCTTGAATTTTCTGATGGTGTATAAATTGGGTAACACATTTGGTGTTGATAATTAAGTTCTTGTATAATATCCGATTCGCCAAGTGGTCGTCTCTTTATAGGATTATTTGCATAGGATTCAATTTCTTTTGCTATATTAATAGTTTCATTTATAAAATCGTCAAAAGTTAATAATATACTTTTATCCCAAATTTTATATATTTTAATTTTGAATATATAGTCTATTTCCTGAGCCAGTA
>CAMWJC010000032.1 GCA_947174495.1 uncultured Lachnospiraceae bacterium
TCAATGAGGTTATCTATGCGGAATCGATCGATAAGAAGACTTTTGTTTATACAGGGACGGAGGTATATGAATCTGATTTTAGGCTGTACGAATTGGAACAGCAGCTTAATCAGTGCGGTTTTTTCAGGGCAAGTAAATCCTGTATGGTGCAGTTGAAATTTATTCGTTCTTTGAAAGCCGATGTAAACCGGAAGATCCGAGCAACGCTGGAGAATGGGGAACAGATCATGATTTCAAGACAGTATGCAGATGAACTCAAAAAGAAGCTGGGGGTGAAATAAATGAAAGAAAATAAATCAATTTTTGACTATCTGGCTCATGCTTTTACGATATTTGGTATTACTTTATTAATTTTAGCAGTGCTTTCAAGATTGTGCGGTGAGGAGGCAAAGGAAGTATCCACCATATTTGCATTAGGGAGTGAAGGAATTCCGACAGTCACAATATTTCAGTTTTTTCTGACTTCTGTGCTGACTGCGGTTATGAACGGGCTCTTTTTTTCGGACGAAGTGATCAAGAAAATGCCAATCTGGGGAAGAACGGTGGGAATGCTCCTTGCTGAGGTGTTCATGATAGTTATTTTTGTTGCGCTCTTCGGTTGGTTTCCCATGGATATGTGGGAGCCCTGGTTCATGTTTTTTGTGACATTCTTGATCTGCTTTGGAGTCAGTGTGGCTGTCACCGTGCTGCGGGAGCGGGCAGAAAATCGGAAAATGGAATCCGCATTGGCCAAAATGAAAGAAAAGGAGAATTGATAAAATGAAGACAACAATCGAACTTATGAATATCCGAAAAAGCTTTTCGGGAAAAGAGGTTTTAAAGGGGATTGATCTGCAGATTGCCTCCGGAGAAATTTTTGGTCTGCTGGGGCCTTCCGGTGCAGGAAAAACAACATTAATACGAATTATGACGGGACGGCTTATGCCGGATGGCGGGCAGGCATTATTGTTTGGAAAAGAGCCGGGGACGTTAAATGGCAAGGAGAGGAAGCAGATCGGAATGATGATGGATGATTTCGGCTTGTACGAGAGACTGTCCTGTCTGGATAATCTTGCCGTGTTTGCCTCCATTTATGGCGTTAATAAGAAGAGGGTGGAGGAGATTCTGGACGGTGTGAATTTGTGGGAGGCAAGAAAGCGTCCGGCTGCGGATCTTTCCAAGGGTATGCGGGGCCGCCTTTCCCTGGCGCGGGCTATTTTGGCAGAGCCGGAGCTGTTATGTCTGGATGAGCCGACCACAGGCCTTGATCCTGCAACGGCTGCACAAATTCATGAGCTGATACAAAAGGAAAAAGAGAGAGGCGCAACCATTTTTCTTACAACTCATAATATGGAGGAAGCATCAAAACTCTGTGACCATGTGGCACTGTTGAACGAAGGAAGTATTGTGGAATATGGTCAGCCGGAAGAAATCTGCAGGAGATATAATCATCAGCATAAAATAAAGATTCGATTTTATAGTGGGGAGCAGAAAGAGTTTGGCTGCGACGGTTCGGAGGCCGATGTGATTGCTGATTATTTACGGCAGGGAATGATTGAAACTATCCATTCTACGGAGCCGGATCTTGAAACCGTGTTTATGGAACGGACAGGACGAGGACTGGACTGAGTACTGTGGAAGGACGTTATATAAGAAAGGAAGAGTAAAATGAGATGGGTTAATATAAAAGCAGTATTTGGCAAGCAGATCAAAGAAACCTTGAAAAACAAGGAGGTTTTGATACAGTTCATGATGTTTCCGCTGCTGGCGGTTATCATGGAAAATTTGATTCACATAGAAGGAATGCCGGAGCATTATTTTACAAACCTGTTTTCTGCTATGTATGTGGGTATGGCGCCGTTAATTGCCACGGTGGCAATCCTGGCGGAGGAAAAAGAGAAAGGCACACTACGGGTGCTTTTGATGGCAAATGTGAAACCGGGGGAATACCTGACGGGAGTGGGAATCTATGTGTGGAGTGCATGCATGCTGGGATCCTGTGTTTTTGTGCTGACAGGAGGTTATAGAGGCAGTGAAGCATTCATTTTCCTCGGAACAATGGGAATTGGCATTTTGATATCCATGGTACTCGGCGCGGCAATCGGTGCGATGAGCCGGAATCAAATGTCCGCAACCGCAGTCAGTGTGCCGATGATGCTGGTGCTGGCTTTTCTGCCTATGCTTGCGGCATTCAATGAAACCATAGAAAAAGCAGCTCGTTTTGTCTATACACAGCAGATCAGTCTTCTGGTGGGAAGGGCTTCGGAAAAAGTGATAAATATGCAAAATGTTGGTATTCTTGCTATAAATGTTTTCCTGGTGTTTGTATTTTTCCTGTATGCTTATAGAAAAGCAGAACTTGATTAAATTTTTTTAAATTTGTAACCAATGTTACAGAATTATTTGTTTAATGATATTAGAATAGACATAAATCAAAAACAAATAATATTTGCTTGAAGGATACAGAGAAAAGAAAGGAGAATACATCATGGCAAACACAGCACAGGTTGATAATTTAGTAAATCTTTTGGACGGATATGCTACAAAGGGAGGACATCATTTAAATGTTAATGTCCTGAATCGGGATATGCTTTTAGATGCACAGAAGAATCCGGAGAAATATCCTCAGCTTACAATCCGTGTATCCGGTTATGCAGTGAATTTCATTAAGCTTACACCGGAACAGCAGGCTGACGTTATTTCAAGAACTTTCCATGAAGCTATGTAATTGCGCTTTATGTACGAAATGTCCATATCATATGCGGCATAGGATTAAAAAGGAGCTGAGGCTCCTTTTTTTGTGTGAAAATTTATTGAGTAAAAGGTCTTTATAAGGTATATTGATGATAAAGGAAAAAGCGGTTAAGGAAGAAAAAGAAAACTGTGATTTTGGTTTAGGGAGGCAGACATGAAGACAGAAAAAACCAAAAGCCTTGCAGGTGTAGAATTACTGGACAATCTGGATAAATTACATACGACAGAGCTAGGAATAGAGCGGATAAAAAGAAATCTATCTTTGGACACGGACAATGTTGCCTGGTGGTGCAGGGACAAAATCAGTTCTCCTGCGGCCGTTATTGTAAGAAACGGGAAAAACTGGTATGTTAAGATTGACGGCTGTGTTATAACCGTAAATGCGTACAGCTATACCATTATTACGGCACATAAGGATAATGTAATTTGAGAGGAAGAGTGGAAGGATGATTTTATCAGATAACACCATTATGAAAATGCTTGATGAAGGGGAATTGACTATAACACCGTTGGACTGGAAGCAAATACAGCCTGCAAGTGTGGATATTCGGTTAGGAAGCACATTTAGTGTTGTTGAGGATACATCTTCGGGAATTATCACATTGGATAATATGATTAATTATAAAACGATTCAAACGGATACCTATTTAATTCTGCCGGGACAGTTTGTGCTTGCAACAACTATGGAGTATTTTGAATTGCCTGATAATTTGACTGCATTTGTGGAAGGAAGAAGTTCACTTGGCCGCATGGGGTTATTCATTCAAAATGCAGGCTGGGTGGATCCTGGATTTAAGGGTGAAATAACCTTGGAATTATACAATGCCAACAGGTGTGCTATAGAACTTAAATCAGGGCGAAGGATCGGGCAGCTTGTATTTGCCAAAATGGATAATTCAGCGCTTAATCCGTATAATGGCAAATATCAAGGGCAGACCGGGGCGACAGGTTCAAGAATATTTATGGATAACGATAGAAGCGGATCAAAAGAAGATGTCTGAGAATCTGCATAGAATAAGCAGTGAAAGAAATTGCTTTCAACAAAACAGGAAGGGAAATCAGATGAAGGCGATTATAACGGATCTTGATCGGACTTTACTTCACACTGACAAAACAGTGTCAAACTATACATATAAGATACTAAAACAGTGCCATGATAGGGGATTGATTCTTATGGCAGCGACTGCCCGCCCGGAAAGAGCTATTATGACCTATCAAAATCAAATTGGTTTTGATGCGATAACAACACTAAATGGCGCAAGAATCATTTTACCGCAAGCTACGATTGAAAACGGCATTGCACCCTCCAGTGCAGAAAGCATTTTAAGAAAGGTAATTATGATGCCGGATCTGGTCGTGTCAATGGAAACAGGGCAGGGGATATTTTCCAATGTTCCAATTCCGGAATGGGCTGCAACGGTATTTAATGGATTTCCCGCATTACCTACAGAAAGCGTTATATATAAGCTGCTGGTGAGCAGTGAAAAAAATAATATACAACAGGAAGTTAAAAAGGCGTTAACTGCAGATACTTATATGACGGTGGCGGAGGGAACATTAATACAGATTATGAGTACCGCAGCAACCAAATGGAATGGGATTAAGGCGATGCTGAAAGCAGCAGGTGTTCGTCAGGATGAGGCAGTATACTTCGGAGACGATAATGATGATATAGAGTCGATAAAGAATTGCGGTGTAGGGGTTGCTGTTGCTAATGCTATTGATAAAGTTCTTGATGCAGCGGATTTTGTAACAGAAAGTAATGATAAGGATGGCGTGGCTCAATATATCGAGAAAAATTTGCTATAATTCTTTCTGTGAGCCGGGAGGTAGTTTATAATGAGCGAATTGTTGGAAGTGAAGTTCTATGATAAGGTAGATGATCAATTATTGAAATTTGCGGTCATTATTGCCAGGACAAATGGTAAATGGGTGTTTTGTAAGCATAGAGAAAGAGATACTTACGAAGTGCCCGGCGGACACAGAGAAGCTTGCGAAGATATTTTGACAACTGCCAGGCGGGAGCTGCGAGAAGAAACAGGTGCGGTGGATTTTACGATAACCCCAATTTGCGTATATTCTGTAAAAGGAAAAACAAAGATAAACAAGAATATTGATGATGAGACATTCGGTATGCTTTTTATTGCGGATATATTTTCCTTTGAAGAATTACATAGCGAAATAGAAAGCATTCTGATAACCGATCATTTAGTTGATAACTGGACCTATCCATTGATTCAGCCCAAATTATTGGAGGAAGCAAAAAACAGAGGATATCTGTAAAACAGGAGTATAGAATAAAATGATTATATTAATAACAGGCGCATCTCACACAGGAAAGACGGCACTTGCACAAAAGCTTCTTGAAAAATATAAATATCCATATCTCTCCATAGATCATTTAAAGATGGGACTTATCCGCAGTGGCAATACGATGCTCACCCCCCTCAGTGATGACAGGTTGTTGACGGATTATTTATGGCCGATTGTGCGTGAAATGATAAAGACTGCAATTGAAAACAATCAAAATCTTACGGTAGAAGGCTGTTATATTCCTTTTGACTGGGCGAAAGATTTTGAAAAGGAATATCTGGATAAAATCAGATTTTATTGTCTTGTGATGAGTGATCAATATATTGAAAATCATTTTGCCCAGATCAGGAAGTATGCAAGCATCATTGAAGAACGAGGGGATGATGAGGATTGTACGTTGGAAATGGTGCGCAGAGATAATGCGCAAATGCTGGAACAGTGCAACAGGTATGGAACAGAATACATTTTTATTGATGAAGAGTATTCGGTTGATATTGAATTGCCGGGAATCTAATGAGGCGGAGAACAGATTATGCAAAATAAATATTTCGATGGTTATCTGGAGCATTTAGTTTCCTTTAGTCAAAAAGCAAAAGAAAAGAATGAAAATGATAAATTTTCTTATTATCAAAAGATGTTTTCTTTTTTAAAGGCAGCAAATTCAGATGTACAGGCTGTATACGAAGAGTGCATTACAGAGGCATTAAAGGAAGAGGACTTTGCGAAATTGCAGAGTGCATTTCTCCATTCTGCAAGATCAAAAATGTTACCTGCGGGGGCATCGGGATATGATCATTGCGACAGGTTGTGGAGTCTGTTGGATCTGCTTGCATGTGATGATTTTGAAAATGTATATAGAGTATTTCCCGAAGGACTTCCGGTTTCAAACAATGGATATCCTATGTACATACATGGAACTAATATTTTACTATGTTTATTATATAATTCGGAAAATAAAACAGTTTATCCGGCGGATAAGATTGTAGAAAAAGCAGAAAAGTTTGCTGCATCCAAGAAGCCATTGTGGGAGCGCTCAGTGATTTTGTGTCTGTTAGGAATTTTGCAAGGCGATGCTGCGAAAATATCTGATGGTTTGCAGCAGGTGTGTGCAGGTTTTGCAAAAGTAGATGCTGCAAAGTATATGAAAATGCAATGTCAAAATGCATACGGACTTCTGGTGCTGTCAAAGCATTTTCTTTCAGAAGAGAAATTTATGCAAATTAAGTATCCGGAATGCAAGAATTTTTCTAAGAATTATATTTCGTGGTTTTTGGAACAGAATGTATTGCCGGAAGAACTGTGTATTGCATATGCTCCGCCAGTGGAAGAATTAAATGAGATTTTCAGGAAGGAAATTGCAATTACAAGGATTCACCAGCCATATTTGAATTCAGATAATTCTTTTTTATCCGCCAGGGACAAGAAAGCATATTATATGGATACTGATAAAATGCTGAAGGAGTTCTTGCAATAATAAGTGGCAGGACCTCCGGCCTGCCAGGGAGTGAAATAATAAGAAAGTCCGGAAATGGAAGAGGAGTAGATGACCAGAGAACAGCAAAAGAAACTTAGGGAATTAAAGAGAGCATTACCGAAAATCATTCAAACGGAAATAAAAAAGTATAAACTGAAGAAAAAAGATTTTAAGGTATGGGGGGTAAAAGAGGAACTTTTTTTTGACATGATGATCGATGTTCGTGAACGTGATGGACATTGTTATTGTGCAAGCGTAGAGCGATTGAAACCTTTATGGATTGACGAACTGTTATGGGATCTTTTAGGTATGCCGGAAAATAAAAATGAGGCGGTAAGCTTACGCGCGATAGGAGCATTTACAGTATATGGTTCCGAAATTTATGAAATGGAAACAGAGCTTGTAAGCTGGGAAATTGAAGAACTGGAGCAATGTGTTATTGCGTATGTGGAACATTTCTACCGGGATATACAGTCCTGTGGAATAGCGAACTTTTATAAATGTATGGATGCGACACCTTACCATCAGGAATTAAGAAAAGCATTATCTCTTGTTCATGATAGAAAATATCAGGAAGCTTTAGACTATCTTCAAGCATGTGGAAGAGGTGTTTTTTGTAATAAAGGAATATGGATTAATGAGGCGATAACAGAATATTGCGAAAATAACTTATAATAACAAATTTTATTGCAATTACGTTTGAAATTTAGTATAATAATGCTACTACCGTAAACAAACATTCAAATGGGTGAATAAGGAACAGACACCAAACAAAAGGAGAATAAATGTCGGAAACTTATTTAGCCCATGCGATTAGCGTTGTAGATGCTGCATGTACCTATGATGCAAATGTCAAATATCTACTTGCAGACAAACAGATATTGGCATATATACTTAAATATACAGTTATAGAATTTCAGGATATGGAAGTTAATGAGATTATATCCTGTATTGGAGATGACCTTGCCGTCGGAACAAAGGCTGTGGATGCCGGGGAACCAAATTACGGACGTGTACAGGATTCTAATACGGAAGATAATGTTCCGGGTGAGGGAAAAATATTTTATGATATCCGTTTTTCAGCGTATTTGAAAGAAGAAATGAAATTTCTGATCAATGTAGAGGCACAAAAATCCACAGATCCCGTTAAATTGGGATACCATTTGGAAAATAGGATTCAATTCTATCTATCAAGAATGATCTCTGCACAGAAATTGACTGAATTTTTTAACAGCGATTATGACAACTTGAAAAAGGTACGGAGCATCTGGATTTGTATGGATCGCAGCGAAGACAGCGATGCCATTGAAGAAATTAGTTTCACTCCCAAAACGCTCTTTGGGAAGAAAAACATTTCTTTTTACAACGATTTGGTGAAAGGGATCATTGTTCATATTCGAATCGGGCAGCGCAATGGCGAATCACAAAATACATTGATCTCCATGCTGGAGTGCTTGTTTTCAGAAAGCGATATTAGTGAAAAGAAGCGTTTGTTGACTGAGAAATACGGAATGGTTATGACATCAGAATTGGAAGGAAGGGTACAAACTATGTGTAACTGGTCAGAGGTTATTATTGAACGAGGTATGGAGCGTGGTATTGAACGTGGCATCGAGCAAGGTATAAAGCAGGAACGTTTTCATGCGATTGAGAGAATGCTTAAGGCTGGAGCAACGATGGCGCAGATTTTATCTTATGGCTATACGCAGGAAGAATTTACGGAGGTTGAAAGCGGTTTGTTTGCGAACGCCTAAACGTTCAAGCTCAATATCAAAATTTTAGAATCTTTAAGGGTATCCCGGGAAGAGCGAAGCGCTCGGGATACCCTTGTTTTTTGATAATACATTTATTGTATGAGGACGTATTCAAATTTGCCCACATAGTCACTTACAATGTGTTATAATTTTATATACGATTGTGTGAAGAATATATTGAATTGCAGGTGATAGATGTGCTTTATATTATGAGACATGGCAAAACGGATTGGAATGTGATCCATAAACTACAGGGGAGAACAGATATCCCTTTAAATGATGAGGGCAGGGACATGGCAAAAGCTGCCGGAAAAGAATATCAGAATATCAATTTTGATGTCTGCTATTGTTCCCCTTTGATACGGGCGAAAGAAACAGCAGAAATCGTGTTGCATGGCAGAAACGTTCCGATTATATATGATGACCGGCTGAAGGAGATGGCATTTGGAATTTATGAAGGAATAGAAAACTTGTATGAACAGCCGGATTGTCCTGTGAATGTCTTTTTTCAAAACCCGCCACAATATGTTGCGGCAGAGGGCGGAGAAAGTTTTGAAGAGCTTTTTGCCAGAACCGGTTCCTTC
The DNA here is from genome assembly GCA_947174495.1 of uncultured Lachnospiraceae bacterium. Taxonomy (GTDB): domain Bacteria; phylum Bacillota; class Clostridia; order Lachnospirales; family Lachnospiraceae; genus Suilimivivens. The sequence goes on from CAMWJC010000032.1 coordinate 8,859, forward strand.
CTGAAAGAGGTAATCACTCCTGCGTTAAGTGAAAACAAGGATATTCTTATTGTGGGACATGGCGCAATGAATTCCAGTATTGTGTGTCAGATCAGGGGCATTCCTCTTGAGCGTTTTTGGGAGGCAGGGATTGAAAATTGTAAATTGATGAAATTGATTTAAAAAGATAGTTATGCTTATTTTGAAAGTTTAGGTGACGTAGAAATTTAAGGGGAAGCCATGTTTAAAAAGTTTACATTGCAAGGGAATAGAGAATGCATAAGAACAGATGAAGAAATGATTATGATTGATAAATTAGCGGCGGATTCTGCATTTGAAAAATACAGCAAAGAGTTGCTGGGGAAATATCTGACCGGACAGGGATTTCGAAAGTGGAAAACCAGAGCATATGTCAGACGGAACCCGATCGATCTGCTTGAATACATAGATATTCAAAAAGAAAGATATGGTTCTAAAACCTTTACCATAAATTATGCGATCATGCCCTTGTATGTTCCGACAGAATATATGATCATTGGATTTGGAGACAGACTGGGGACTTTGATATCAGGAAAAGATATCTGGTGGGATTATGCGGCTGATGAAATGGCAAAGGTGAGTTTTCAAAATGTGGTACAGGCAATCTCGCAGTTTTTAATGCCTTGGTTTCAAAAATACAGCGAAGAATGCAATTACAGAAAGCAACTTGGGAAAGATGGAAAGAAATCATTTTGCGGATATGACAGTCAGTTATGGCTTGAAGCGTTAGATGGATATGAGGATAAAGAACGCATGATATTGGAAACGCTTCACAAGCTGAAACTACCTAAGGGATTGATGGAATAAATTGCAGTTTTTAAGTCTACGCAGCGTAGAATTCGTAAAAATACCGGATTCTACGCTGCATGTGTGTTAAAACACGTGAAAAAAGCGATAATGAAATCAGAAAGGAGGTACGCATGGATCAAATCAGAATTGGTAAGTTTATTGCTGAAGAACGAAAACGGAAAGGATACACGCAAAGAAAGCTGGCTGAACAGCTTGGAATCAGCGATAAAACGATATCAAAGTGGGAAAGAGGTAATGGGTTCCCGGAGGTTTCATTATTATTGCCATTATGCGAAGAACTGGAGATAACAGTTAATGAGCTTTTGGTGGGAGAGAGAGTTTCCGAGGAGGAATATCAAGAGAAAGCGGAGGAAAATATGGTAAATTTATTAATGGAAGCACAAGAGAGCAAAAAGAAAATAGTATTATCTGCAATGATAGTAGGATTGACCTTGCTGTCAGCACTGACATTATTTGTTATTTCAGGTGCGCTCGTTATGGAAAACTGGATACGGATAATTTTGACTAGTATCGGGGTGGTAGTAATCGTTGGCGGAATTATAATTGCATGTATTCTTGACAGAGATGCGGGAGCATTTGAGTGTCCGGAATGCAAAGAACGATTTGTCCCTGAAATGAGTGCGTATATTATGGGACCGCATACCATAACGAGACGGAAATTAAAATGCCCCAAGTGTGGAGCACATAAATATTGTAAAAAAGTTTTGACGAAATAGAAGGCGTTAGTTTCAGCCATGCCATTCATAATCTGCCGGATTAAGGATTTTTCTAGAATAAAAACAATGTCCGTCAGATTATTCATGCCGGGCGTCCGCCCTATAGAAACAAAAGTATAAGTCTCCCATCGTGAGCAAGCTCCCGTGGGAGTCTTATATTTTTGTTTCTGCATGGCTGATCTGTTTACATTTTGTTGCTTTTTTTCCGAAACGGATATGGTAAAATGATTTCAGTTTGTGTACAAAAGCAGGGGGCATGATGGTGAAGACTAAAATTTTGGTAATTGAGGATGATATATCGATTTCGGAGTTGATCTGCATGAATCTGGAGGCAGCAGGGTATGAAACGGTTGCTATCAGGGATGGACTTGAGGCAGAAGCTTTTTTGCAAGGATGTGCGGAGAATGAGTTTGCGCTTGCATTGGCGGATGTGATGCTTCCCGGTAAGGATGGATTTGCATTGATGGAGGATCTGCAGAAGAGGAAAATTCCGGTTATTTATCTTACAGCCAAAGATGATGTGATTTCCAAGGTGCATGGATTGAAGGCCGGTGCCGAGGATTATATTGTTAAGCCTTTTGAAGTATTGGAGCTGCTTGTGCGGATTGAAAAGGTGCTGAAAAGAACAGGGCGGAGCAGGCAGAAGATACAGATTCGGGATGTGGTAATCGATTTAAAGGAGCACAGTGTTTCTAAAGCGGGTGAAAAAGTGGCTTTGAAACCTTTGGAATATGAACTTTTGGTAACATTGGCAAGCAGCAAAAATGTTGCCTTTTCAAGGGAAGAGCTTTTAAATCAAATTTGGGGCTGTGACTACATGGGAGAGACCAGAACCGTGGATGTCCATATCGGTCAGCTTCGAAAAAAACTGGATTTTTATGATGTAATTCGGACAATTTCCAAAACAGGATATCGGTTGGAGGATCTTTCGTAAATGAAATTGTGGAAAAAGCTGTCTTTGGTGACGGTGCTGGTTATGCTGGGAGCAATGGCGGCCTCAGGACTGGCAGTGATTTATTACGAAAAACAATATAATCAGGAAAAGACTGTTGAAAATTATGAGCAGCAGTTAAAGTTTACCTCTTATTCTCTGAGGAAGGAATTGGAGGAAGGAATTCAGGCAGGTTATAATGAGATCACTATGAATTCCTATGTGGATTTTGTAATGAGAAGGCTGGAAGGGGATCAATATATATTGGTCAAAAATAACCAGGTTATTTTTAACAGGACACCTTATGATCTGGCGAAGCCGGAGGATGAGAGATGGGGAGGAGAGGAGCCTCACAGCATTATACTCAAGCGGGAAAATGACTACTATCTAATCACGGGCAAAAAGATTATGATGGCGGGAAATGATGAGTACAAGCTGGTTCTTATCCAGGATATTTCCCTGCTGTATGAGGGACTTAGGCAACAGGCCATTTACAGTCTGATCATTTATTTTTGTGCCACAATTATTTCTGTAATTCTAATTTTTCTGATTACAAGACGGATACTGAAGCCACTCAGAGAACTGCAAAGTGCAGCGCTTGACATTAGCGGTGGTAATTTGAAACGGCGTGCAGCCGTGCGCACCAGGGATGAAATCGGGAGTGTGGCGAAGGCGTTTAATGCAATGGCTGATCAGATTGAAAATCAGGTTACAGAGCTGGAACAGGAGTCAGAACGAAGGAAACAGCTCCTAGGGAGTCTGACACATGAATTGAAAACACCTATGACATCCATTATCGGATATTCGGATACACTTCTTCATGTGAATTTAAAAGGGGAACAAAAACAGCTTGCATTGTATCATATTAAAGAAGAGTGCAGCCGTCTGGGGCGCCTCGGAAGTAAATTGATGAGTCTTATGGGACTGTATGACAATGACAGTATCTGTATGGAGAATGTTTCCATGCAGGAGCTTTTTGAACAGACGGCTCAGATAGAAAAGCATCCCTTAAACAACAGAGGAATCAAGCTGGAATATGTGTGCGCCATGGGAAATCGGAGGGTAGATCGGGATTTGCTGGAGAGCCTTCTGATTAATCTTATTGATAACAGTGCCAAGGCCAGCCGGGAGGGTGATACAATCTATCTGATTGGAGAGGGAAACAGAATCCTTGTTAAGGATCAGGGGTGTGGAATTCCAGAAGAAGAGATTAACCGTGTCACGGAAGCTTTTTATATGGTAGATAAAGCCCGAAGCAGGAAGGAAGGCGGATGCGGGCTGGGACTCGCGCTTTGCAGTAAGATTGCCACACTGCATGGAGCGAAGCTTTTGATTGAAAGTAAAGTGGGAGAGGGAACGCAGATTTCCGTAATTTTTGAAGAAGATGGGGATGGAAAAGGAGTTTATTCATAAAAACTACGGGAAACTGTTTACAAATAAATTACAATACATTAAATATTTTTTACAGTATGCTGAATACTTTTTACAGGCGAAAGGAATATGCTTTCTATACACAAGAGGACGGTATGGAACATAACACGTTCTCATGGAGTAAAGGCATTGTGATGATGCAGAAAAGAGGTTGTTATGAAAGCAAAAAAATGGTTGTTGGGCTGCGTGGCAGCAGCAGTATTAGGAATGTTGGCTACAGGCTGTAGTAATTCCATGGAAACGGAAGAGGAAATTATTACCATGAAGGACGAAAGCGTCGGAAGCGGGGAAAGCGGGATGCCGCCGGAAGCGGGAGAAGGACAGGTACTTACTCGGGAAGCAGGGGAACTTGGTGGGATTGCCGAGCAGGTGCAGGCGCCGGAACATTATACGGCGGATTTTTCCGCAGGAAGTATTACAGTGAAGGTGGATGCCCCATTGGTAATTCCGGATGGGGAAGGCTTCAAAACTTACCGGGTAAAGGGACGTCCTTTTGAACAGAAAGACTATGAGCAGGTCAGCCATACTCTTTTAAAGGATGTAGCGCTCTGGGAACGAGATTTGGAGGTAATGTCTGATTCTAACGGTATGACCAGAGAAGAAATTGAGCAGCGAATTGCCGAAAAGGAGTCAGAAATGTCGGAAGCCAAGGCATTAGGTGCAAAGGGAATAAGTGCTTATGAGGCAAATGTAGGGAAAAGCCTTGAGGAAGAGCAGAAAAGTTTAGAGTATTTGTACAGTAGGCTGGAATATGCATTGGAGGAGCCGGTGACTGTGGAAGTGCCTGCTGTAGTCACTGTTGACGTGGGAGATAAACAGGGGCTGAATAAGGAGGCTGGGTTGCTTTCCGGATATGCCACGGTGGATGGTGCCGATTATTTGGTGGATCTGAATAACGTGTTCCGGGAAGACTGGCATTGGAACACTTTTCAGATTACCTCAAAAGAGGAGGATACTGGTTATTTTTTACCCTATTATAGTTTTTGGGAGTTAAGTGACGAGCAGAAAGAAAGTGCTGCCCTTTCCATTGATGAGATCAGGACTAAGGCTGAAGAAGTCGTTGCGGCGATGGGATTTACGGATTTTGTGCCTGCCGGTGAAGAATACTTTGCCATCCAAAAAGATGTGACCGAGAATATTTCTCTGGAGGATAAAGTGCGGAAAATTGGCTATGGAATCCATTTTACAAGAAGTCTTGATGGTGTACCTGTGACTTATACTCGTGAGCCGGGAACAACGATGGAAGATGGGGAAAGCTTAGTGTGGCCTTATGAGAATCTGACCTTGGTTTATGATGAGGATGGGATCGTTGACTTTGTGTGGGGAAACCCTTACGAAATAGAAAAAGTATCCGATGAGTATTTGTTTCTTCTGCCCTTTGCGGAGATACAGAACATTTTTGAAGAGATGATCATTAAGAAGTATCAGAGTTGGGTTGAAGACAACAGTGACGTGAATATGAAATTGGATTTCCAAATCAAGGAAGTTCGCCTGGGATATATGCGGGTGCGGGAAAAAGGAAATGCACAAGAAGCGTCCATGATTCCGGTATGGGATTTTATGGGAACCCAGAGTATCACATATGACGGTGCGGAGTCTGGTTATGATGACGGATCAATTTTTAACAGCCAGATTACCATCAATGCGCTGGATGGCACAATCATTGACAGAGGTTCGGGATATTAAGGGATAAAGCAGCTTCGGGCATACATCTTGACACAGGCAGGAGCATGAGAGACAGAAGAGAAAGAAGAAAGGACAGGAAGGAATCATGCAGGTTAAAGGGAAAAAGGCAGTATGCATATCAGCATCAAACGTGATGGGCAGCAGAAAACAGAGCACTTCATATCTTATATGTGAGAAAATCAAAAAAATACTGGAATACAATCAGGTGTCTTGCAATATTTTGGATTTAAGGGAGTATGAGGTCAATCCCTGTATCGGATGCGGACAGTGCTTTGAGAGCAAACGCTGCAGCCGGGATCAGGAGTTTAATGCCATTTATGATATGCTTGCAGATACAGACTGGTGTTTTTTTGTATCGCCTCACTATGCTCCGATTCCCGCTAAGCTCTGTATGCTATTGGAAAAGATGGAGCAGATCACGTTTCTGCATTGGTGGAAGGATAATTCTTATTGTTCGGAACTGCACGGGAAACTTGCAGGAATTGTTTCTCACGGAGGCGGAGAGAAATGGGCCCTGGACAGCTATAAGGCAATGGTAAATGATACCATTGCCAATGCGTTGGATACAATTCAAATGAAAGTGGTGCCGTTCAGTTTTAAATGGGATACGGGAATATCTCTTCCGGTACGAAGCACGCGGGAGCAGGAGGGGATTTTCCCGGTTCAGGAGTACGATTGGGAAGCCATTGAAGAGAGTCTTTGCACATACGTTGAGGTAGTGGTTCAGACGGCACGTTCTCTTTATGCGTTAAAGTAGACGGGCGTTTCTACAGACAGAACAAGCAGCGAAAAATTTGTGCAAGCACAATTTTCCATTATTTATTCTATCTGGCTGAACTTTTAAATTATAAATTGACAAAACGGATAATCTACATTATGATTATAGCGTAATTGGCAAAGACGGAGCACAGTAGTATGGAAGATCGCTTACAGAGAGCCGGGATGGTGGAAAGCCGGCAGAATGAATCCATATGAATAACAGCTTTATCAGCCTGAACTGAATAAATGAGGTGACTGCTTTGGCAGTAAATCAGGTGGCACCGCGGATTTCCGGATCAGTGTCCTGAAGGAATCATACTTTTTGGTAGAGAGTATTCTTAAGGAAAGCATTTGGCATATTCGTCCTGAATTGATTTTTACAGATCAGTTCAGGACTTTTTATTACAATAAGCTGGCTCGCGAAGCGTGACAGCGTTTGCTCCTGTGAGCAATGAGCCAAGCGGCTTTTTGCCGGACAGGGCGGGAACTTTTGATGATAGCAGCAAAAATGGAGGAAGAGAATGGAATTATCAACATTGTATCGTGAACGGACGTTGAATCTGATTTCCGAAGAGGACATCGGAAAGGAAATGAAGGTTGCAGGCTGGGTGGAGAATATCCGCGATCATGGCGGGGTTTCTTTTATTGACCTGCGGGATATGTACGGACAGCTTCAGATTGTTATGCGTGACACCACGCTTCTCAAGGGAATCAATAAGGAGGACTGTGTCAGCATCAGCGGCAAGATCGAAAAAAGAGATGAGGAGACCTACAATCCGAAGATTCCAACGGGAACCATTGAACTGGAAGCACACAGTGTGGAGATTTTGGGCAAGGTATATCATCAGCTTCCCTTTGAGGTTGCTACATCCAAAGAAATCCGTGAGGATTTACGTTTGAAATATCGTTTTTTGGATCTGCGGAATCGTAAGGTTATGGACAATATGATTTTCCGTTCCAATGTCATCAAATTCTTAAGAGAAAAGATGACCGAAATGGGATTTATGGAGATACAAACGCCGATTTTGTGCGCGTCTTCTCCGGAGGGAGCGAGAGATTATATCGTTCCGTCACGGCATTATAAAGGGAAATTCTATGCGCTGCCTCAGGCTCCCCAGCAGTATAAGCAGCTTTTGATGGTCTCCGGTGTGGATAAATACTTCCAGATTGCACCCTGTTTCCGTGATGAGGATGCAAGGGCGGATCGATCTCCCGGTGAATTCTATCAGCTTGATTTTGAGATGAGTTTTGCTACGCAGGAGGATGTTTTCCGGGCAGGAGAAGAGGTCCTCACAGCAACCTTTGAAAAGTTTGCGCCGGAAGGTTATGAGGTGACAAGTGCGCCTTACCCGGTTATCAGCTACAAGCAGGCGATGCTGGAGTTCGGCTCTGATAAGCCGGATCTGCGCAATCCCTTACGGATCATAGATTTGTCCGAGTTTTTCAATAAGTGTACGTTTAAGCCTTTCCAGAAAAAGACGGTACGCGCAATCAAGATCCACGGGCATCAGTCCAAAGGGTTTCATGAAAAGCTGCTGAAGTTTGCCACTGAGATCGGAATGGGAGGTCTGGGTTATCTGGAGGTTCAGGAGGATTTATCCTACAAGGGGCCCATTGATAAATTTATTCCGGATGAACTGAAGGCAGAAATGAGAGAGCTTGCAGGACTGGAAAAGGATGATACGATTTTCTTTATTGCGGATAAGGAAGAGCGGGCAGCATCCTATGCGGGACAGATCAGAAACGAGCTCGGAAAGCGCTTGGACATTTGTGAAAAGAACGCTTACCGTTTTTGCTTTGTAAATGATTTTCCTATGTTTGAGAAGGATGAAGAGACACATAAGATTGGATTTACCCACAATCCCTTCTCTATGCCTCAGGGCGGTCTGGAAGCTTTAAATACCAAGAATCCGCTGGAAATTTTGGCATATCAGTATGATATTGTGTGCAATGGTGTGGAATTGTCTTCCGGTGCGGTTCGTAATCATAATCTGGATATTATGGTCAAAGCATTTGAGATTGCCGGTTATGATGAAGAGGTGTTGAAGCAGAAATTCGGTGCGCTTTACAATGCATTCCAGTTCGGAGCACCTCCCCATGCAGGAATGGCGCCCGGTGTGGATCGTATGATCATGCTTCTTCGCAATGAGGAGAACATCAGGGAAATCATTCCTTTCCCCATGAGCGGAACGGCGCAGGATTTGATGTGCGGCGCACCAAACGAAGTGACGGAGCAGCAGCTTCGAGAGGTTCATATTAAGGTCAGACAATAACCGGATATATTTTTTGTAAAATAGTTGTATTCACTGTAGAAAGTGATACAATATAGATGTGTAAATAAGGCGGGGGGTTCATGACCTCTCGCTTTTTACAGGATGCTAAGTCGAATTATGCGCAAAAGCGGCGCAGAAATGGGGAAAATATGAGACAACACAATCATATGAAAATACTTGTTGTGGGCGGAGGAGAGATTGGAAAGAATCTGACCACACAGCTTGCTCATGACGGTTATCAGGTCACGGTAATTGATCGGGAGGAAAGCGTTGTAAACAGTATGGGCAACTCTGTAGATGCGATCTGCCTACAAGGAAACGGTGCCTCTTACGCAACCTTAAAGGAGGCTGGTGCAGGGGAGGCCGATATCCTGATTGCAGTAACAAATTCCGATGAACTGAATATCTTAAGTTGTATGACTGCCCACATGATGGGGGCGGGACATACCATAGCCCGTATCAGGGATGTTGATTATTCCAGACAAAACCGTTTTTACAAAGATAAGCTGGGGCTTTCCATGATCATAAATCCGGAGCTTGCTACGGCTATGGAGATTTACCGTATTCTTCGATTCCCGCTGGCTACTCGTGTGGAGGTCTTTGCAGGAGGCAGAGCGGAATTGGTGGAGATGACAGTAAGAAGCAATTCGCCTCTTGCAGGAAAAAGCCTGATAGAGATTAATCAGCATATGGGAATCAATTTACTAATCTGCGCAGTGGTCAGGGAAGGAGAGGTTTTTGTACCCAAAGGGGATACGATTCTTTGCAGCGACGATATTCTTTACCTGACGGGGGCGGCGGAGGAATTTCGGAAATCCTTCAAAAAGCTGAAGCTTCCCATCAAGCCCTTGCAGTCGGTACTGATTGCCGGGGGCGGGCGTATTTCCTACTATCTGACAGCGGTGCTGTTAAAGCAGGGGGCAAAGGTTACGGTAGTTGAGAAAAATACGGAGCTTGCAGAAAAGATTTCTGCGGATATTCCGGGAGCGGCAGTGATGTGTGACGATGCGCTTACATATTTTGACTCCATGTCGGCAACAGATATTGCCAATACGGATGCGTTTATTGCGCTGACGGAAAATGATGAATATAATCTGATAGCTTCTTTGTATGCGGAATCGCAGCAGATCAATAAAGTAATTTCCAGAATCAATGCAAAATCCCGGCTTAAGGTGCTGCCTTCCGAGAAGAGAATCAGTACAATCTCCCGGGAGGATGTTGCGGCGGACCGGATTCTGGGTTACAGCCGTTCATTGTTAAATGCAGAGGACAATGATGCGGTGGAATCTCTTTATCGCTTGATGGATGGAAAGATTGAGTTTATCGAGTTTAAAATTGACGAAAAGGACAGAAATCTGCATATTCCGCTTAAGGATTTAAAGCTGAAAAGAAATATTCTTTTGGGCTGTATTATCCGGGACGGGAAAACTATCATTCCAAGAGGTGATGATATGCTAGAACCGGGTGACATAGCGCTGGTAGCGACAATCAAGAGACAAATTGCACGTCTGGAAGATATTTTTGCAGATTAACCGGAGGCAGGAAGAACTATGAATAAGCGAAAGATTATCAGTGTACTTGGAAAAATTATATCAACCGAGGTCCTGCTAATGATTCCTGCGCTGTTGGTTTCTTTGATTTATCAGGATGGAGATGCTGGCGCATTTCTGATAACCATATTGTTAGCGGGAGTGTTGGGGCTTATCTGTTGCTTTGTTAAGCAGTCGGATCAGAGGATGAGCAGCAGAGACGGTTATTTTATTGTAGCGACAGCGTGGATTGTGATCAGCCTGATCGGGGCAGTACCCCTTTACCTTGGCGGAGGATTTGAGAGTTATTTCAGCGCGCTTTTTGAAATTGTATCGGGATTTACGACTACCGGAGCTTCCGTGCTTTCAAAGCCGGAGAATTTAGGGCATGGCGTGCTGTTCTGGAGAAGCTTCACCCATTGGATTGGCGGAATGGGCGTTTTGGTGTTTGTTTTGATGGTAATGCCCATGGAGAATGACAATTCCATGCATCTGGTGCGGGCGGAGGTTCCTGGACCGACGGCAGGGAAGCTGGTGCCAAGAATGCGTACAACATCCATGATCCTATATGGAATTTACGCGATTATGACTCTGGTGTTGATTGTTATTCTGAAGGTGCTCGGCATGAATCTGTTTGACAGTCTCTGCATTGCTTTCGGTACAGCGGGAACAGGTGGGTTTGCCGTGAGCAGCGCAGGAATTGCCGCTTATAACAGTCTGGCAATTGAGGTGATACTGGGAATTTTTATGCTGTTGTTTGGCGTTAATTTCAGCGTCTATCACCTGCTCTTATTGAAAAAGATAAAAGATGTTTTTGACATGGAGGAGGTGAAGGTTTATTTTGGCGTTGTTGCTGCAGCCACGCTTTCTATTGCAATTAATGTGATAAAAATGGCGGGCGGTTTCGGAAATGCTCTGAGACAGTCTTTTTTCCAGGTGTCAAGTATTATTACTACCACCGGTTTTTCTACGGTGGATTATGATCTGTGGCCGGAGTTTTCCAAGCATGTACTGGTACTTCTTATGATTATTGGAGCCTGTGCAGGGTCTACCGGAGGCGGGCTTAAAATATCCAGAGTCATTATCCTTGTAAAATCATTTATTTTGGAGATCAGACAGATCATCAATCCAAGGGAAATTGTGACGGTGAGATTGAATGGAAAGCCGGTGGACAAAAAGACACTCAGCTCCACCAGAATTTATGCGGCAGCATATTTGATTTTGATCTGTGTATTTACACTGATCATTTCGTTGGACGGATTTGACCTTACTACCAACCTGACAGCGGTATTGTCCTGCTTTAATAACATTGGACCGGGATTAAATATGGTTGGCCCTATGCAGAATTTTGGTATTTATTCGGATTGGGCTCAGGTGGTGCTTTCTATTATTATGCTTACTGGCAGACTGGAGATATTCCCGATGTTCCTGCTGTTTGCAAGGTCGGCGCATGATAAATAGGATTAATATTTGGCGGTGTGAGATATTAAAAGAAGGGGTGGTATTATGAAAAAAGCATTTATAGTGCTATTTTCCATTTTAATTCTGGGAACATGTGTTTCTTGTAAAACAGAGAATGTACAGGATATGTCTCTTTTTGATACCATTTGTACAGCCGATGAAGCTTTGGAAGCGTCAAAGAAGGGCTCAGTGGTCGTTATTGAAGGGATGAAATGCACCGCAGGAGATGAAATCTGGGACAAGTTCTATCAAACGGTCAGCCATGGGAAAGCGGCATCGGTTCTTTGCGCGCATTATTATGTGCTTGACAAAGAAAGGGTAACCGAGGAGTTGTATGAAGCTGAAAAAGATATGTATCCGATGCTGTTCTTCGATAAGCTGGAGTATGACGGGGATATGTTTACTGTCACTACCCGGAAGAGCACAGAAAAAGAAATCGATCATGGGGAAAGTTTCAAGTACCTGATGCATTATACAGGAGATGCACCGGCACAAGCGGATTTCTCATCGTATGAATATTATGTACTTGTAGATGATCAGACAGTCACATGGGATGAGATAATGGCAGGAGTGCTCAGTTCTCACTTCGGCGCGTGGATAAAGCACCGTTCTGTGTATCAGAACATTTTCGACTAAGCAGGTATAACAATAGGGAATAGAACTGTTGATCCTTACTTTTCAACGGCTGTGTTATTTTGACAAGAAATAGGTAGTTAACACTCCATGGCATGTCGAACCGGAATATACCATAAACTAAAACCAGTTACTTGGAATTGTGAGAAAATAATCTTTATTTTCTTTAAAACCAATTTTCTCATAAAACCCTTTTGCCATATCTGTTTGCACTAACCATTCGGAACCATTACAAGTATTCCTGCATCTTCGAACCAACTCTCTACCAATACCTCTGTGTTGAAATGCAGGTAAAACAGCTAAGTCATAAATGATAGAGCGAAAATGCAAATCGCTTAAAACTCTTACACATCCCACTAATTTGCCATCAATCCACGCAGAAAAAACAAATGTTGAATTAATAAAACCAATATTAAAATTATTAATCATTTCCTACGTTGTTGTATCCTCTGTTGCCCAACCGACTGACAGAAATAGTTGATACAATTCGTCACAAGGTAGATCTTTTTGTGTTCTATATTCTACATTCATTTATATATCCTCAAATTTTAATTGTGATTTGATAACAAAGAAATATATTTGTAATTTGTTTCCCTTGGGATATTACGAGTGAGGAAACAGGATTACATAAAACATTATAACACAATATGCTTGGATATGTGTATTGTATATATTTTGACAATTCTGTAACCATAAAATATTGCTTGACTCTAACATAGTTTTATGATAGTTTATTGAAAATTATCTGGATAAAAGAGATATACTTATAACAATTAAGGGAGTGTTAGAGCATGAATATCAAAATGATTTTGACAGACCTTGATCATACGCTGCTTCGTTCTGATGGCAGCATATCGGATTATACAAAGCAGATTTTGAAGCAATGTCAGAACCGTGGAATTCTTATTGTGATTGCTACAGCCCGATATTGGATAGGAGCAGAACGTTACATAGAAGAAATTCAACCGGATTATGAAATCACAACAGATGGAACACTTATTCATCAGTGTGGGAAACAAATTTATAGTTGCAATATGGATATGGTTGATGCGAATCAAATCATACAGGATTTGATGGAACAAAATCCAAATACAGAAATAACTGTGGCAGCAGGACGTCAGGTTTTATGGAATAGTTATCACATAGCAGAGTCTGAAAAATTGCATAAAGCGGTTTTTAATGATTATAAAAAACCTTTATGTTGTCAAATAAATAAAATTGTAGCTGAACTTCCTAATAGTGATATAGCTACAGAAATTGCAAACAAAAATCACTGTCGTCTGCAAGGTTATCGGGGAGAGAATTGGTATGCCTTCCTGCCGGAAAAATCAGGAAAAATACAAGCAATTCTTGAATTGGCAAAATCGTTGAACATATCTCTAAGTGATATTGTATCTTTTGGTGATGATATAAATGATATGGAAATGCTTCAAATCTGCGGCATGGGAGTTGCTGTTTCCAATGCCGTTACGGAGGTTAAAGCTGTGGCAGATTGTGTCACATTATCAAATGATGAGGATGGCGTGGCAGATTGGATTGAAAAGAATATACTCACGGATTGTAAGTAATAGTAAATGGGGTTGGGGAAAGTCAGTATGCAATCAATGAAACCACAGACCGTCACTACTGGACGGAACTTGCAAGATGTATAACGACAAACAGAACTTATCGAAAAATCATGATAATACATAATGAAATACAGATAGAGATATGAGAATATTTCTTGACATAGACGAAATTGTATGTTATTTTTTATAAGAACATTCAAAGGAGGGTATTTGTCATGTTAATTTTTGCATGCGGAAGAATGCGTTAATAAAATACACAATAAAGAAGTATTAAGTTCTTGTTGTGTAATTTTTTTGTATGGCAAGATGTATTGTGCCCTTTATTCTCCCGCGTCAAATGCATGATGATACCTTTGTTTGTGTGAGGTTTTCCTCACAATAGCGAAAGGTATTTAGTTGCTGCGGTTTTTTCGCAGCTTTTTTTACAATAAGCTGGCTCGCAAAGCGTGGCAGCGTTTGTTGATAAAACTTTCGAAGAATTGTGAGGATATGTAAATGAAAAAGAATATGAAATCAATTTCTGATAATTTCTTTTATCTGTTCCGTGAGCTATATTTATTCAGGAACAGCAGTATTTTACTTCCCTTTTTGGGAAGTATTTCCCAGATTATTTTGTCCTTGATCATTATTTGGATTCCCAAGATCATTTTAGACCAGATTGAGAGCAGAGTGGATTTCGGTGATCTGTTTCTGCGGATCATGATAACTGGTACGGCATTATTGATTGTATCTGCCGTGAATGCAATTGTGCATAACAGCATTGACAGCTGTTCACAGGTATTTCTTTTTACGAGGCTGAAAACAAAGTGGGAAGAAAAAATGATGGATCTTGATTATGAGCTGTTTACTTCCCATTTGGGAAAAATCAGTGCGGAAAAGGCAAGATACGCCATCGGCGATCCTAATGATGGCGTTGTCGCTTATATGCGGATGGTAACGGAGCTGCTGGAATGTCTGGGAGGCTTTTTGACCCTGAGTACGATTATCTTTATTCTCCATCCATTGATCCTTATTTTATTGTTTATCCTGTTTGGCATAGAGCTGTGGTATGGGGCGCATTCAGAAACACGCAAGCATCTTTTACAGGAGGAAAGGGCTCAGGTAAACCGGAAGCTGAATTATATTGCTTATAATACGAGAGGGATCAGGGAAGGAAAAGATATCCGCATTTATTCCATGGTTCCGTGGCTTCACAGTATTGCTGATACAGCCTTAACTGATAAAGATAAGGTTGAGGAAAGGGCAGCCCGCTATGACCTGGGAAAGATGATGCTTAATGCGGTATTGATCTTTTTGAGGAACGGATGCGCGTATGCTTATTTAGTCTATCAATATTTTCATGGCAACATGACGATTGGCGATTTTACCCTTTATTTTTCGGCCATCACCGGTCTGGGATCTTTCTTAAGCAAACTGACCGGAGTGTACTCGGGTTTTATGGAAGCTGATCATTATGTTGCAGATTTTTACGAATTTTTGAAATTAAATATGGACAAAAAGAAGGGAAAAAGCAACACCGATATGTTGCGCAGACCGGTTTCTTTTACATGGGAGAATGTGTCCTTTTCCTATTGGCAGGAGGATGAGCAAGGTCATAATACAGAAATTCCGGTTTTAAAGAATATAAATCTTAATATAAAAGCAGGAGAAAAGCTGGCAATTGTAGGAGAAAACGGAGCAGGAAAAACCACCTTTGTAAAGCTCTTATGCGGGTTGCTTCGGTCAAAGGAAGGACGCATAACAGTGAATGGTGCAGACCTGTTTGATTTTGAACCAGAGGATTATCGTAATCTGTTTTCAGCAGTATTTCAGAAATCCGGTATTTTACCGGTAAGCATTCGTGACAATATAGCACTGAATGTTGGTGACGAGGAACCTGATGAGGAAGCAATCTGGAACTGTATCCGGCTTGCAAATTTAGAAGAAAAGGTGCGTTCCCTGCCAGAGGGCATAAATACGCATTTGGTAAAGTGGATTTCCGAACATGGAACAGAGCTTTCAGGCGGTGAAATGCAGCGGCTGCTTTTAGCGCGGGCATTGTATAAGGATGCTCCTGTATTGATACTGGACGAACCAACGGCGGCTTTAGACCCAATTGCGGAAAATGAGATCTATCAGGCCTATCACAAGTTAACAGAAGGAAAAACATCAATTTTTATATCACACCGACTGGCTTCTACCAGATTTTGTGACCGTATCCTTTTCATGGAGAATGGGGAGATTGCAGAAATCGGAACGCATGATGAACTGATGGCGCAAAAGGGCAGATATGCTGAAATGTTTAAGGTGCAGAGCAGATACTATACGGATCAGGAGGTGTTTATTTGATGAAAAAGAATGGCAGAACAATAAAAGAAGATATTTTGATCATTATGAGAGGAATCAGAGAATTTAATAAGATATTGCCTACGCAGATGGCATTTCTGGCTTCAAAAAGTGTAATTGCGGCATTTACTCCTTATATTGCAGTTGTAATGTCTGCCCTGATATTGAATGAGCTGGTTGGAGCACAGAATAAAATAAAATTATTGACCTGTGTTTTGGTATCTATAGGAGCTACATTGTTATTATCCGGTATTGGTTATTTTCTGGATTCAAAGATTTCGGTGGGCTATAGCCGCCTGTTTTCCACCCATGAAATTATTTTGACAGACAAGGCTTATCGGATTCCTTTCTGTTTATTAGAAAATGACAGCACACGCAGCTTAAGAGAGCAGGTATCCGGAAGTATTTCTCTGTCTGGCGCGGGCATGGCCAGTCTGTATTGGGATGTTGAGGTTGTCGTGAAAAACCTGTGCTCGGCAGCAATCTCATTTGTATTGGGACTGAACTTTATGAGTCAGGTAATGACAGGCGTAAAGAGCGGAAGGATCAGCGGGAGTGCTGCTGTGGCAGACATGATTCTTTTGGTTATATTGACTGTCGGCTGCTCTTATTTTACATGTAAAATAGCGTCAAAACGTTTTGATGTCAGCTTTGATATATTTGAACAGGGTGCCAGATACAACAGATACGGGGAGTTTTATACCCTGAGTTACCTGCCGGATGAGGATATGGCAATGGATATCAGGATTTTCAAACAAAAGAAATTGATTTTAGAGGAAAGTCAGAAGAAATGCTATCAGCCTCTGGCACAGGGAAAAGCGAAAGAAATGAGAGCTGCAGGCAGACTTGATGTGTCAAAGGCGGTGTGTGCCGGCATTTGCGGGGCAGCAGTTTATGCAATAGTGGGATTTTGGGCAACTCGGGAGGTCATTGGAATTGGCAATGTAGTAATGATCTATTCTGCTGTAACAATGCTGATTACTGCGCTCAGTGAACTGGCACAGATTATCACTGATCTGAGAAACAATAATGTACATTTGCTGAACTATTTTCAATATATGGATATAGAGGAGGAAAAAATCAAGGCGCAAAAGGAAGAAGCTGAGATGAAAAAGGAGAAAGAAACCGGGAACAAAATCCTGGCGGGCAGGGAGGATTCATATGAGATTATTTTTGAAAAGGTGAGCTTCCAATATCCGGAAAGTGAGGTTATGGTGCTGCAGGACATCAATCTGAGAATCGCGACAGGGGAAAAGCTTGCAATTGTGGGAGAGAATGGCTCCGGCAAAACAACTCTGATCAAGCTGCTTTGCCGCCTGTACAGGCCAACCACAGGTCGAATCTTATTAAATGGGGTAAATATCTGGGAATACCCTTATGAAGAATATATCCATAACATTGCCACCGTATTTCAGGATTTTTCCTTGTTTGCATTTCCCATCGCAGAAAATGTGGCGGCATCAAAGGAATACGATGAGAAAAAGGTATATGAAGCCCTTTGCCGGGCAGACCTGCAGAAAAAGATAGATAAGCTGTCAAAAGGAATCAGGCAGGCAATTTCCCATGATTATGAGGAAGATGGAATGGATTTGTCAGGTGGAGAGGCACAGAAGGCTGCCATTGCCAGAGCAATTTACAAAGCTGCTCCTATAGTGATTCTGGATGAACCTACTGCAGCGTTGGATCCATATGCAGAAAAGGAAATCTATGAGCAGTTTTTCAAAAACTTAGCGAATGAGACCATGCTTTCTATCAGTCATAGATTGTCTTCCTGTCGGCTGTGTGACAGAATTGTATTACTCCATGCCGGGCGATTGGTACAACAGGGCAGCCACGAAGAGCTGCTTGGCCAAGTCAATGGAAAATACGCAGAATTATGGGAAATGCAGGCACAATACTATTGTTAGAATGGTTGTAGACTTTTGGAAGATAAAGTATAATAGCTATTAAATGATAAAGATTTGTGGAAGATTTAATCAAAATTTGAGGAGGAGCTGTAATGAAAATTTTTTCTAAAGAAACAGTTTTGGCTTTAAGTGTTATTGCATGTATTTTTCCCTTTATATATATATTCCAACCCTTTCTCGAGAATGCTGAACCATATAATTTCTTGGTTTTTTCTGCTGCTCTCATGGAAGGCTCTATTATCGGTAGTATTTTTGGAATTATTTCACTGATCTGTAATCGAAGGATAAAAAGTAAAAAAGCATATATCCTGTCACTGGTTCCTATTTTTATACTGGTAATAATTATAATTGCTTGTTTGCTCATTCCAGACAATGGCCCATAGCTGGGAGAAAAACAGCGGACATCACGCTTTGCGAGCTGTCCTTATGTTAATAAATGGCAAAACCTTCGTATCAGCACGAGGTTTTGCCATTTCTATCTGAATCGTTAACAAAAGCATTAATATTCCATTGCTTTTTCTTCACCATTCATAACACGAAGCGCTCCCTGAGTCAGGGCAAGCAGTTCGTCTTCGCCGGGATATACCGTGAAAGGTGCAATAAATTCAGCCCTTTCCTTCAGACCGGCAACTACCACTTTATCGTAGGCAATACCGCCGGTAACGATGATCTGGTCTACTTTTCCTTTCAGGACACATGCCATGGAACCGATATCCTTTGCAACCTGCATGATGAAAGCTTCTCTGACCTCGGCAGCCTTTGTATCGCCGTCGTTAACCATCTTTTCCACATCACGCATATCGTTGGTTCCTACATAGGCATTGAAGCCGCCGTTTCCAACTGCCTTCTTGTAGACTTCCTTTTCGCTGTACTGACCAGAGAAGCACATCTTAATCAGCGCGCCGGTAGGTACGGCACCGGCTCTCTCGGGTGAAAATGCGCCATCACCGTCCAGAGCGTTAAACACATCAATGACCCGTCCTTTCTCGTGTGCGCCGACAGAAACGCCGCCGCCCATATGCACAACGATCAAATTGAAGGAATCATAAGGCTTTCCCTGTTCCTTCGCATAGCGTTTCGCCACTGCCTTTTGGTTCAGTGCGTGAAATACGCTGGTGCGGGGAAGCTCGGGAACTCCTGAATATCTGGAAATGGGCATCAGCTCATCTACAACAACGGGATCTACAATGTAAGAGGGAACACCGATGGAATCGCCGATTTCTCTTGCAAGAATGCCGCCTAAGTTAGAAGCGTGCTGCCCCTGTTTTCCAATTTTGAGGTCTTCCAGTAGCGCATCGCTTACTGAATAAGTACCGCCGGGAATAGGCTTTAACATACCGCCGCGGCCGACAATAACCTGAAGAGATTTAATGTCGAAATCTTTCTTTTCCAGAAGATCGAGGATGATCTGCTTACGGAAGTCCTTTTGATCTACGATGGAGGCGTACTGTGCGATCTCTTCTGTAGAATGGCGGAGTGTTTCTTCAAATAAAAGGGTTTCATCTTCAAAAACACCGATTTTGGTGGAAGTGGAACCGGGATTGATAATCAAACTTTTGATAGCCATTTTTATCTTACCTTTCCTTTTTAATTTGCATTTTTGATGCTCTCGGCGATGATTGCGCCAAGGGCAAGGGAGTTAACCTTTACTTCCATAGAGTCTGAACGGGAAGTAAGAATAACGGGAGCTTTGGTTCCTGTCAGAACATTTCCGTTTACAACATTTGCTGTATGTACCATTGCCTTATAAACAAGATTTCCGGCATGGATGTCCGGGAAAAGAAGAACGTCCGCATCACCCTGAATGGCTCTGTCGGTAGCGCCTTTATGCTTTGCTGCTTCGGGATCGATAGCAAGATCCAGGGAAAGAGGACCGTCTACGATACATCCGGGAATCTTACCGTCTTTGTTCATCTGTACCAGTTCAGCAGCTTCTACTGTGACAGGCATCTTGGGATTTACTACTTCCACAGCGGCAAGAGGTGCTACCTTGGGATTTTCAATACCGCATGCTTTGGTAATTTCCAAAGTATTGTGGATGATATTTACCTTGTCCTCCAAAGTAGGATAGGGAATGAATGCAACATCTGTCAGGAAGAGAAGGTGATCGATGCCTTCCACGTCAAACACGCACACATGTGATAAGGGCTTGCCGGTACGAAGACCAACTTCCTTGTCAAGAACGCTCTTTAAGAAACCTTTGGTATCGATCAGCCCTTTCATATACATATCTGCCTTGCCATCATGTACCAGCTTTACAGCAGTAAGGGCGGCTTCGGTAACGTCCTCTACGTTAATAATTTCGAAATCGCTTAAATCAATATTCAATTCTGCTGCGATTTCCTTAATTTTTGCTTCGTCGCCTACTAAGATAGCGTCAGCAATCTTACGCTCCTTTGCAGCCTTAACTGCTTCCAGTACTGCGGAGTCCTGTGCGACAGCAACTGCGACCTTTTTCGTGCCGCATTCGCCAACCTTGGCAATTAGATCTGAGAATGTCTTGCTCATTTTCTGATATTCCTTTCTGTACATCAGTAAAATATGGTGTCATGTGCCCGCTGTTTATAGCGTTGGCACTTATTTTTACATCGTTAAAATAATAACACTGTTGGCGGGAAAATGCAATATTTGGGAGGGGAAGTTTAGAAATAGGGTAAAATAAATGTTGCCAGCAAAAGTGGATTGATTTTAGTATTTACATTGATGAGTAACGACAAATGCGTTACAATTTGACCGAAGGAGATGATTTTATATGGAAAAAACAGCAACCTTAAATTTAAGAATAAATCCAACAGTAAAAAAACGAGCTGAAGATGTGCTTACACGATTGGGTATCCAGATGTCTACAGCAATAGATATGTATCTCAATCAGATTTCGTTAACAGGAGGAATTCCTTTTGCAGTAACATTGCCGAAGGCTCCCTCTGTTCTTAATGCAGATTTAATGACAGCAGAGGAAATTCACAAGAAACTGCAAGAGGGATATGATGATATGCAGGCTGGCAGGGTGCAGGATGCTGTTTCTGCGTTTTCGAAATTTAGGGAGAGTCATTAGGCATGAAGCAATATAAGGTGCAGATCACGGATAAGGCATTAGCGGATATGGAGGAAATCTATAACTATATAGCGATACAGCTCCAAGCACAAGAAATGCAATAGGACAATATAACCGCGTTGGAGCTTTTTCGAGAAGCATTGCATAATGCATACGATTGAAATCAGTTTCGAGGAGGGCGTTACCATGGGAGGAAAAATTTCGAGAGAAGAAAGAATCTTGGGACTTTCAAGAATCTGGCGAGATGTGAAATACTGTTTTGCAAGATTTTACGAGGTGACGAGCGACGGGAAGTGGGACGCGCTTTACTGCGAATACCTTCCACTTGTGGCTGAGGCGGAGGATATGCGCCACTATTACGAGCTTTTGCTGCGCTTTGTGGCGACGCTGAACGACGGGCACACCTATGTCCTTGTTCCTGATGAAATTCGTCCGCCGTATAATATTGCGATCGGCACCACTTATATAGACGGAAAGCATATCCTTATAGAAACACCGAAAAAATACAGGGATTTTTTATACGCGGAGATTTTATCCGTAAACGGCAGGGAGGTTGAGGAGTATCTCGGCGAGGTCCTGTACCCGCTTGCCTGGCATGAAAGCAAAACCTCTCGTTTTTTCTATGGACTTTTGGGGTATGTTATTGGGTGCACAGAACATGGAATGGTAACGATCGGCACGGACAAGGGTGAATTTTCAGTGGTTGTCGGGGAAGACACGGAAACCGTTAAAAAAAACTTATGTGTCACGTTGCCAGAGATAAAGAGGGCAAAGGACGTATATAGTTCAGAAAATCTGGATATCGTGGTCACAGAGGATAACATAGGTATTATCTGGTTTCATGCCTGCGCAAGTGATGTGAAGGAGAATTTGTATCAAAACGCTGCTCAGCTAAAGGACTGCAGAGGATTTATCATCGATGTTAGAAGAAATTCAGGAGGCACCGATTATGCCAGCTTGGCGGTAGCATCGCTGTTTTTTAAACATCCCATCACCGAAGGCAGAGATTTTGTACGTCTGATAAATCCATGGGAAGCAGCACATGGCGGAGACAGCGAAAGGAAACTGACGGACAACACGACAAAGCCTGATGCCTTTGAGCCGCCCTTCCATACGGACAAACCTGTTGCGGTATTGACGGGAGGAATTACGGCAAGCGCTGCGGAATCCTTTCTTCTTATGATGAAAAATGATGGCAGGGCTGTATTAATCGGTGAAAGAAGCGCCGGAACAAACGGAATGCCGCTGGTTCAATCGCTTCCCGGTGGTGGTAAATATGCGGTGTGCACACAGAAATGCCTGACAGACGATATGGTGGATTATAACAATGTGGGCATTAAACCGGATATCGAATGTTATATCACACTAAGAGACTATGAAAATAATTATGACAGAGTGATGGCAGAGGGGTTAAGTTATATTAGGAACCGATGCGAGAATTTTTCACAAATCTGAAACAAATAAAGTTAATAATAACAAAGAACATGACGAGTTTGAATGTTAAAAACTATACATGGCGCAGTGATTTAAGTAAAACTGAAATTTTAAACGAAAAGCAGTTTGTTGAATATACAAAAGAGGGATATACTACCGCATTTACAGTTACCGTTGCAGCACCTGCAATAAATTTGCGTTGTTAGGGTTGGAAGAAATTCTTGCAAATCATGTATAGATATGGTATCTTATGAATAGAATAAAACTGTAACGAGTTACAGTTTTGGTCTGGGCGAAAGCTCTTTGGACCACCGTAGGCGGGAAGAATTTCCCGCCATTTCTATTATTATATAAAGGAAAATAATAATGAAAGAACTGAGTGTATTTATTGATGAATCAGGAGATTTTTGAGAAATAAAAGAGCGACCAGCATACTATTTGGTAACATTTGTTTTTCATAATCAGGATAATGGTATAGAAGAACAGGTTTTAAAATTGGAAGAAAGTGTTCGTAGTTCAGGATTTGATGTGGAATATATACATACAGGCCCGGTAATTCGACGGGAGGAAGTATTTGCAGCATATTCTATAGATGAGCGAAGGAAGTTACTGTATAAAATGCTTAACTTTGTGAATAGATGTCCACTTTCTTACTTAACAGTTATTGTAGACAGAAGGGAAGCAACAGATAAGATTGCCTTGTCTGGTAAATTGGCAAAAGCAATTAATAGTGTGTTGAGCAAACATATGGAGTTTTTCTCGGATTTTGACAAGATTATTGTTTATTATGATAATGGACAGGTTGAACTTAGCACAATTCTAAATGCAGTATTTTCAATACAATTCTCGAATGTAGAATTTAGAAAAGCTGAACCGCAGAAATATCGGCTATTACAGGCAGCAGATTTTATTTGTTCTATGGAATTGTTGAGGATTAAGCGAGATGAAAAACGTTTGAGTAGATCAGAAGAATGTTTTTTCTATAAGCCACAAGAGTTAAAGAAAACTTTTTTGAAAAGTGTTGATAAAAAGAAACTATAGGTAAGCATGATTGCAAAATACTTGTAAGAGGCGTTCAACCTAAGGAGGATAAGTCATGGCAGTTTCAAATATAAAAGCAATTTTCCCCGGTGATATTCAGAAAGTGTGGGAAGTAGTTGCGAATGTTAAAAACTATACATGGCGCAGCGATTTAAGCAAAACGCAATAAATTTGCGCTGCTTAGAGCAAAATTCACATTGACAATAATAGCTTCATATGCTATAAAAGAAAACAGAAACCGTTGAAGAAGAGTAAGTACTTTAAGTGACATGCTTCATCACAGAGAGCCGCTATTGGTGGAAGGCGGCATGAACGGCTTAGAGGAATGGGCTTTTGAGGGCGAGCCGAAGACAGTAGGCGAGACGGAGAGGATACTTCGTTAGCAAATCAAGCATATGTTAGTATGCGTTGAGCGGATGCGTAGATGCATCAAGCCGGGTGGCACCGCAGGAGTTTAGCTCTTGTCCCAGCAGTAGTTGGTTGGGGGAAGAGTTTTTTTGTGCGTTTTTCAACGGCGAATGTATAACTTTCCCGAACCGAGGTAAATGATAGAGAAGACGCACTAAGGTGCGCAAAGGAGGAAAATGATGAGCGAAACAACCAAAATCCCTTACAAAATTTATCTGGAAGAAAACGAGATGCCGAAGAGCTGGTATAATGTGCGCGCAGATATGAAAAATAAACCGGCTCCGCTCCTTAATCCGGGGACACTCAAGCCGATTACTTATGATGAATTGAAAGGTATCTTTTGTGAGGAGTTATGTAAACAAGAATTGGATGACAATACGGCTTACATTGAGATTCCTGAGGAGATCAGAAGCTTTTACAAGATGTACAGACCGTCACCGTTGGTACGCGCATATTGCCTGGAAGAGAAGTTACAGACACCTGCGAAGATATATTATAAATTTGAAGGAAATAATACCAGCGGCAGCCACAAGTTGAATTCAGCTATTGCTCAGGCTTACTACGCAAAGAAGCAGGGGCTTAAGGGCGTGACGACAGAAACCGGGGCAGGACAGTGGGGAACAGCGCTTTCCATGGCTTGCGCTTATCTGGATCTTGACTGTCAGGTATACATGGTGAAATGTTCCTATGAACAGAAGCCTTTCCGAAGAGAAGTTATGAGAACCTATGGCGCCAACGTGACACCTTCTCCGTCAGAGACCACCGAAGTAGGAAAAAAGATTCTGGCAGAGTTTCCGGGCACCACGGGAAGCCTTGGATGTGCAATTTCCGAGGCGGTTGAGGCAGCGGTTACTCAGGAGGGCTATCGTTACGTGCTTGGCTCTGTGCTCAATCAGGTTCTTCTGCATCAGTCCGTGATTGGTATGGAAGCAAAGGCAGCAATGGATAAATATGGTATTAAGCCCGATGTGATCATCGGCTGTGCAGGCGGTGGTTCCAATCTTGGAGGATTGATTTCTCCTTTCATGGGAGAAAAGCTTCGCGGGGAAGCAGATTATCAGTTTATAGCAGTAGAACCGGCGTCTTGTCCGAGTCTTACAAGAGGAAAATTTGTTTATGATTTCTGCGATACCGGAAAGGTTTGCCCGTTGGCTAAGATGTACACTTTGGGAAGCAGCTTTATCCCGGCGCCGAACCATGCAGGCGGCTTGCGTTATCATGGAATGAGCTCTATCCTGTCACAGCTTTATCATGACGGATATATGGAAGCTGTCAGTGTAGAGCAGACCGAAGTATTTAAGGCAGCAGAACAGTTTGCAAGGGTAGAAGGCATTCTTCCTGCACCGGAAAGCTCTCACGCAATCAAGGTGGCGATAGACGAAGCATTGAAGTGTAAGGAAACGGGAGAGGAGAAGACGATTCTCTTTGGCCTTACCGGAACAGGATATTTTGATATGGTAGCATATGAGCGTTTCCACAACGGAGAAATGACGGATTATATTCCTTCCGATGAGGATCTTGCCAAGGGATTTGCAGGAATTCCTGCTTTCCCGGGAAATGAAATATAATATTGTCAGTGTGATTTTGAAAGGCTGCTGCTGTTGAATTTCTTCAACGGCAGCAGCTTTAATCTTTTTAAAACATCTGATAAAGCATATAGGTATTTCGCATTTGCTTTAATCATGATATGATATCAGCAATACAAAGCAGATTTGTGAAAAGGATAAAAGACATATGTGCAACATTAAGATTTTGCATTTAATTGAGGGAGCAAAACAGGCAAAGGGACTAACTGTTATTATTGATGTTTTTAGAGCGTTTTCACTGGAATGCTATTTGTATGATATGGATGTGAAACAGATACGCCCTGTGGGAACGATAGAAGAAGCGTTTTCGCTCAGGAGCCGTATTCAAAATAGTATTCTTATAGGTGAGCGGCATGGCAAAAAATGTGACGGATTTGACTACGGTAATTCGCCGTCAACTATTTTAAAGGAGGACGTGGCTGGAAAAACTATTATACATACTACCAGTGCGGGGACTCAAGGAATTGTCAATGCTGCCTATGCAAGTGAAATAATTACAGGAAGCTTGGTAAACGCAAAGGCAGTAGCCGAATACATCATTACCAGGCAGCCGCAAGAGGTTTCGCTTGTATGCATGGGCAATGGCGGCGTGAGGCTAGCACCAGAGGATGAACTGTGCGCGGAATATATTAAAAGTATTTTGGAAGGTAGGGAATTTGTAGACCTTGAACAGAAAATCAATAGCCTAAAAAATAATGGCGGTGAACATTTCTTTGATAAATCCAGACAAGATATCTTTCCGGAAGCTGATTTTTATATGTGCTTAAAATATAATAAATTCCATTTTGTAATTACAATTAAAAAGGACGAAATAGG
>CAMWJC010000033.1 GCA_947174495.1 uncultured Lachnospiraceae bacterium
AAAAGGGAGGCACAGGGCAGATGAAAGCATTTTTGATCCTAGAGGACGGCACCGTTTTTGAAGGCATTCATATCGGCGCCGATAAGGAAATAATCAGTGAAATTGTATTTAACACTTCTATGGCAGGTTATACGGAAGTGCTCACGGATCCCTCTTACGCAGGACAGGCAGTGTGTATGACTTATCCGCTGATCGGAAATTACGGTGTATGCAGGGAAGATATGGAGTCTAAACGGGCTTGGCCGGATGGATTTATTGTAAGGGAATTATCCCGTACCGCAAGCAACTTTCGCAAAGACATCACCATACAGGAATTTCTATCAGAGCAGGGAATACCCGGAATTGCAGGGATAGATACCAGAGCTCTTACCAAGATCCTTCGTAAGAAGGGTACCATGAACGGCATGATCACATCTGACACATCTTATAATCTCAATACGATTCTTTCAAAGCTGAAAGCATATTCTACCGGAAAAGTGGTAGAAAAGGTAACCTGTTCCCAAAAACACGAAATAAAAGCATCCGGAAAAGAAATAGGAAAGAGAGTGGCTCTTTTGGATTTCGGGAGCAAAGATAATATAGCAAGATCCCTTTCGGCGAGAGGATGCGATGTGATAATTTATCCGGCTCTTACCAAAGCGGAGGAGATTCTGAAAGATAAACCGGACGGAATTATGCTGAGCAACGGCCCTGGAGATCCCAAGGAATGTCAGAGCATCATAGCAGAAATCAGAAAATTGTATGAGACAGATATTCCCATTTTTGCAATCTGTCTGGGACATCAGCTGATGGCGCTTGCTACCGGTGCAGATACCTTTAAGATGAAATACGGACACCGGGGCGGCAATCACCCGGTAAAGGATCTGGAAACAGGCAGAGTTTACATATCCTCTCAGAATCACGGTTATGTAGTGGATACGGACAAACTGGACCCGAAGGTGGCAGTTCCGGCATTTGTCAATGTCAATGACGGAACCAATGAGGGACTTTCTTATGTGGGCAAAAAGATTTTTACGGTGCAGTATCATCCGGAAGCATGTCCAGGCCCGCAGGACTCCGGCTATCTGTTCGACCGATTTATTAAGATGATGGAGGTGGATGAGAATGCCTAAGAATCCAAATGTGAAAAGAGTTATGGTAATCGGTTCCGGCCCTATTGTGATCGGACAGGCAGCAGAATTTGACTATGCGGGAACTCAGGCATGCCGATCCTTGAAAGAGGAAGGCGTTGAAGTGATTCTGGTCAATTCCAATCCTGCTACCATTATGACTGACAGAGATATTGCGGATAAGGTTTATATTGAGCCGTTAACGGCCAGAGTGCTGGAGCAGATCATTGAGAAAGAAAAACCGGACAGTATTCTGCCTACGCTTGGCGGACAGGCAGGATTAAATTTAGGGATGGAACTGGAAGAATCCGGCTTTTTAAAATCCCATAATATACAACTTCTCGGGACAACGGCAGCGACCATCAAAAAGGCGGAAGACCGACAGGAATTTAAAGATACCATGGAAAAGATTGGAGAGCCCTGTGCCGCTTCCCAGGTGGTGGAAAGCGTGGAAGACGGTGTGGCGTTTACCAATACTATAGGCTATCCGGTGGTTCTCCGTCCGGCCTACACGCTTGGCGGAAGCGGCGGCGGAATCGCGCATAATCAGGAAGAACTGGAAAGTATTTTGGAGAATGGTCTTCGCTTATCACGTGTGGGACAGGTTCTGGTGGAGCGGTGTATTGCAGGTTGGAAGGAAATCGAATATGAGGTCATGCGGGATAGTGCAGGCAACTGTATTACCGTATGTAATATGGAAAACATTGATCCGGTAGGTGTGCATACCGGCGACAGTATTGTGGTTGCGCCTTCCCAGACTCTTGGGGATAAAGAGTATCAGATGCTTCGTTCTTCGGCACTGAATATTATCAATGAATTGCAGATCACAGGGGGATGTAACGTGCAGTTTGCGCTTCATCCTACCAGCTTTGAATATTGTGTGATCGAAGTGAATCCCCGTGTAAGCCGTTCATCTGCGCTGGCAAGTAAAGCTACCGGCTATCCCATTGCCAAGGTCGCAGCTAAGATTGCGCTTGGCTATACACTGGATGAGATTAAAAATGCGATTACGGGAAAGACCTATGCAAGCTTTGAACCGGTACTGGATTATTGTGTTGTAAAGCTTCCCCGTCTTCCTTTTGATAAATTTATAACGGCGAAAAGAACACTCACCACCCAGATGAAAGCAACCGGAGAAGTGATGAGCATTTGCAACAACTTTGAAGGGGCATTGATGAAAGCAATCCGTTCCTTGGAGCAGCATGTGGACTGTCTGCTCAGTTATGATTTCAGTGAGCTGTCCGCGGAGGAACTGACAGAGCGTTTGAAGATCGTAGACGATCAAAGGATTTATGTGATTGCCGAGGCACTCCGAAAGGGAGTCGATTATGATACTATCCATGAGGTTACCATGATCGATCACTGGTTCATTGACAAGATTGCCATACTGGTGGAGATGGAGCAGGCGCTGAAGGAAGGACCGCTGACGGTAGAACTATTAAAGGAAGCAAAACGCATGGAATTTCCGGATAATGTGCTCAGTCGTCTGACACAGATTCCGGAAGAAGATATTAAGAAAATGCGTTATGACAATGGAATTGTGGCAGCGTACAAGATGGTGGATACCTGTGCCGCGGAATTCGATGCAAGCACGCCCTATTATTACTCGGTGTACGGAAGTGAGAATGAGGCTGTGGAAACCAATCCGCCTAAGAAGGTCCTGGTTCTGGGCTCCGGCCCCATCCGTATCGGGCAGGGAATTGAGTTTGATTACTGTTCGGTTCATGCTACCTGGGCATTTTCCAAGGCAGGGTATGAGACGGTGATCATCAACAATAATCCGGAAACTGTAAGTACCGACTTTGACATTGCGGACAAGCTGTATTTTGAACCCCTTACGCCGGAGGATGTGGAGAGTATCGTCCGTCTGGAAAAGCCGGACGGAGCGGTGGTGCAGTTCGGCGGTCAGACAGCAATCAAGCTGACGGAAAGCCTGATGAAAATGGGCGTACCCATTTTAGGAACCAAAGCCGAGGATGTGGATGCGGCGGAGGATCGGGAGTTATTCGACCGGATTCTGGAGCAGACCGAAATCCCAAGGGCAGCAGGCGGGACGGTCTATACTGCCGAGGAGGCAAAGGAAGTGGCTAACCGGCTTGGTTATCCGGTGCTGGTTCGTCCTTCTTATGTGCTTGGCGGGCAGGGGATGCAGATTGCAATCTCGGATGAGGAAATCGAAGAATTTATGGATATTATTAACCGGATTGCGCAGGATCACCCGATTCTGGTTGACAAATATCTGCAGGGAAAAGAGATTGAAGTGGATGCAGTCTGTGACGGAACGGATATCTTAATCCCCGGTATTATGGAGCATATTGAGCGTACCGGTGTTCATTCCGGCGACAGTATTTCCGTATATCCGGCGCCCACCATTACAGATACCGTGAAGAAAAAGATTGCCGATTATACCGAAAGACTTGCAAAGGCGCTTCATGTAAAAGGTTTGATCAACATTCAGTTTATCGCTATCGGAGAAGAGGTATATGTGATTGAGGTAAATCCCCGTTCATCCCGTACCGTTCCTTATATCAGTAAGGTGACGGGAATTCCGATTGTGGATCTTGCCACGGAAGTGATTATCGGAAAATCCATTCGGGAGTTAGGGTATGAACCGGGACTACAGCCGGAAGCAGATTATTTTGCAATCAAAATGCCGGTGTTTTCCTTTGAGAAGATCCGGGGAGCGGAGATCAGTTTAGGGCCGGAAATGAAGTCAACGGGAGAGTGCCTTGGGATTGCCAGGACCTTTAATGAAGCTTTGTATAAAGCATTTCTGGGAGCTGGTGTTGATCTGCCCCGCCACAAACAGATGATTATTACCGTAAAGGATGCAGATAAAGGGGAGGCAGTAGAGATCGGCAGAAGATTTGAAAAGCTGGGTTATAAGATCTATGCCACCAGAAGCACTGCGGCCGCTTTAAGAGAGGCTGGTGTTAAAGCGAGAAAGGTGAACAAAATTTCTCAGGAATCACCTACGGTCATGGACTTGATTCTGGGACACAGAATCGATCTTGTTATTGATACACCTACACAGGGAAGAGACAAATCAAGAGATGGATTTTTGATTAGGCGGACAGCCATTGAGACAGGAGTGAATTGTATTACGGCCATGGATACGGCGAGAGCGCTGGTGACCAGTCTTGAAAATGCCAATGACCGATTCACACTGATTGATGTTGCATCTATATAAGAGTATTCTACGATAAGAGGATTTTAAAGCAGGGGAGCCGTAAGGACTCCCCTGTGTCAGATCAAATACTTATTTGTGCTTAGATGATTTCCGAATCAGAATAAGGAAAAGAAGCAGCAGTACAGGAAAAACGATGGCTGTCAGGATGCCGTATTGAAGATTGTCATTCCACAGACCGGATGCAATTCCCACAACGGTAGGACCGAAGGAACAGCCGATATCACCGCCAAGAGCCAGAAGGGCAAAAAGCAGTGTGCCGCCGTTTCGTAGACTGGCGGAAGCGATACTGAAAGTTCCGGGCCATAAAATCCCTACGGAGAGCCCGCAAAGTCCACAACCAGCAAGTCCCAGTACAGGAGATCCGGAAAGGGAAATAAGCAGGTAGGAGAAAAAGCACAAAATACCGCTTCCGAACATAAACTTCTGCAGGTCGATCCGGTCACCGTATTTGCCATAAAAGGTTCTGGCGCTTCCCATGAAAATTGCAAACAGCATGGGACCGGCAAGGTCGCCGATGGTCTTGCTCACGCGAAGGCCCTTTTCTGCAAAAGTGGATGCCCATTGACTTACCGATTGTTCACAGGCACCGGCACAGATCATCAATACAACCAGAATCCAAAAGAGCTTATTGCTTAAGAGCTCTTTGACAGACATTCCCTTTTCCTCCGCGGAAAGAAGCGGAGTAATTGGCACTTTGCAAAAAAGAAAAATATTCAGGAGCGGAACGAGAACCCAGAGCAGCGCCATGAATTTCCAGTTGGATATTCCGAAAATGCGGAAAAACAAGGTGGAGAGAAGAACCACTGCCACGTGCCCCCAGCAGTAAAAGGAGTGGAGCAGGCTCATTGCTTTTTCTTTGTTATCGGTAGGACATGCTTCCACAACAGGACTTACCAGAACCTCCAACAGCCCGCCTCCTATGGCATAAATGACCACAGAGAGCATCAGCCCCATAAAAGGAGAAGGGAAAAGAGCGGGAAGAAAGGTGAGTCCCGCAAGCCCGACACATGCGCAGACATGGGCGATCAGAAGAGAAACTCGCCATCCGATCCGGTCTACAAAGGCAGGAGAGACCAGGTCGATGAAAAGCTGGATACCGAAATTGAAAGTAACCAGAAAGGTGATCTGGGAAAGCGGAATGCCGTAGCTTGACTGAAAGGTCAGGAAAAGCAGAGGCACAAAATTATTGACGATGGCCTGAACGATATAACCGATAAAGCAGGCGTAAATGGTATGTTTGTGTGTAAATTGATTCATAGTTATGTAAACCTCCATGCTATATGTAAATCAAATTATTTATATTACATTGTTGTTTTTGGGGTTTGTGCTTGTAATAAACGGCCAGTTTATAATACAATATCCCAAGGGAATCAGCAAGGGAAATATAATTTTGTGTAAATAAACATATCTGCTGATAAGAGAAAAAGTGAAGGAGGAGATCAGTGTGGGACCGGTAATGAGAATGAGTCTGAAAAACGGTGTGGAGAGAGTTCTGCATGTAAAAGGAAATTACACAGGCGGTATTTTGGAAATGACGCTTGTGATCGACTGCAGTCTGCCGGAAGACTATGTTAAGGAGCTGAGTGGAGAGATCGCAGCTATCCTCCGTTCACACAGTGAAGTGTTCCGAAATGTGAGACTGAATCTGCTGCTTTGGTTCAGTGATGAGAAGATGACAAACCGGGTCATTCCGATTTCCTTTTTGCAGACTTCCGGATGTTTTTCAGAATATTGTTCGAACCCCCAAAAGAAGAAGCTGGAGATGCTTGCGGCAAAGCTTAAACTTTTTCATGCCAGATCCAAGCTGGTTTTAGTATTGACAGATGAGGAGATCTATGTGGAAGACATACAGCTGCTTTCCGAGAGTATGAAACCGTTTCTGGAAAAGAAAAGTCTGTTTTTACAAAAGGATGATCCGAAAGGGCAGTGGCGCCGGGGAACAGAATATCTCCGGCAGAGCGGAGGTTTATCATGACAGAAAACCTGGAATATTACAAGGTATTTTATTATGTTGCCAAATGTGAAAATCTGACAGCGGCAGCTGCCGAGCTTTCTATTTCCCAGCCTGCGGTAAGCCAAGCGCTTAAGCAGCTTGAAATGAGCCTCGATACCAAGCTTTTTGTGAGGGCTTCCAGAGGAATTCGTCTTACCCAGGAAGGACAGATTTTGTATGAATATGTGAAAGATGGGTATGAAAAGATCCTTATGGGAGAAAAGATGATCTCATCTATGCTTCGTCTGGACTACGGAGAGCTGAAGATCGGAGCCAGTGATATGACGCTGAAATATTATCTGCTGCCGTTTCTTGAACAGTTTCATGAGAGGTATCCGGGCATTAAGGTGACAGTTACCAATGCCCCTACGCCCAGAACCCTAAATCTGCTTCATCAGGGAAAAATCGACTTTGGAGTGGTCAGCACTCCGTTTGAATCGAAGCAAGGACTTTGTTCGGAGGCTGTGCGGGAATTGGAAGATGTTTTTGTGGCTGGCAGAAAATTTATTCAGTACAAAAACCGTATGCTGGATTTTCAGGAGCTGGAAAAGCTTCCAATTATCTTTTTAGAAGGAAATACCAGTACAGGAAGCTATATGGATGAGTATTTAAAACAAAATGGGGTGAGGATTCATCCCGAGTTTGAACTGGCAACCAGTGATATGATCGTCCAGTTTGCTTTGCGAAGTTTAGGTGTGGGATGTGTTGTACGAGATTTTGCGGAGGAATATCTGGAAGATGGAAGACTGTTTGAACTGCGTTTTAACAAAATCATCCCTAAAAGGCAGATTTGTGTGGTCACAGAGGAAAAGGCATCCCTTTCGCGCTCTGCCTGGGAGTTTTTAACAATGATAAAGGAGGTCTGATGGAATGATCAGAAATATTATATTTGATATCGGAAATGTGCTTGCCGGATTTGTGTGGGAGGAATTTTTTAGGAGCTTTGGTTTCTCCGATGAGGTATTTGAGAAATTGGCAGATGCTACCGTGCGGAGCGATTTCTGGAATGAGATGGACAGGGGAAAGCTTACGGACGATCAGCTTCTTGAGGGATTTATCCAAAATGATCCTTCCATAGAAAAGGAGCTTTGTCAGGTGTTTGAGAATGTTACTGATATGATCCAGCGTTATGATTATGCCATTCCTTGGCTTAAGGAATTGAAGGAAAAAGGGTATCATGTTTACTACATTTCCAACTTTGCGCATAAGGCCCACGTAGAATGTGAAAAAGCCCTTGATTTTCTGGCCGAGATGGAGGGAGGAATTTTATCTTATCAGGACAGATTGATTAAGCCTGACCCGGAAATATACAGACTTCTCTGCTCGCGGTACGGATTGAAAGCGGAAGAATGTATATTTATTGATGATACGGAGAGAAATGTTTTGGCTGCACAGAAAGAAGGTATGAAAGGACTTATCTTTCACACCTTGGAGCAGACAAAAGAGGAATTGGATCAGTTGTTATCGGCTTGAGAATCTGTGTCTTTTGAGGACAGGTTCTGCTCGGAATCGGTGATGGTATGTCTGCCGGTCACTTTGCCGAAAAGCCAGATGTAGATCCATAACAGAATCGGAAGTCCGATGGTTGCTATGATACATGCTCCAAAAAGCTTATCTGAGCCGGGAAAGTCAAGCAGAGCTATAACCAAAGTGGCAACATATAAAAGAACCAGCAGTATGATACAGAGAATTGCGGCAATTTGCTTTGATTTTGATTTCATGGAAAACTCCTTTTTGGTAGTATAGGAAATTACTATAATCGTAGTATAGCACAGTTAAATCACTTATTACAATTTTCTTAATGATTATTTATATTACAGGTTTAGTTTCTATGCTATACTACAAACGGTCAATGCTGCTTAGGCAGTAATATTTATGAAGGGAAAGGCAAAAGTAATGTTAAAGACAGGCTTAAATGGAATTTGGAAGCTGAATATGACAGGACGGGACGAGGCAATGATGCCAGCAAGCGGAATTGATGCAAAAGTGCCTGGAAGTGTATATGGAGCAATGCTGGAACAGGGACTGATTCCGGATCCTTATTATCGAGATAATGAACTGAAAGTATTGCCTTTGATGGACAATGATTTTTACTATACCACAAATTTTCAGGTGACAGAGGAAATGCGCTCTTTCGATGCATTACTTCTGCGATTTGATGGAATCGACACGCTTGCGGATATTTACTTGAATGAAACATTTTTGGGCTGTGCCTACAATATGCACAGAATATGGGAATTTGATCTACTTTTATCTGAGGGGTTAAGGGATGGTGACAATCAGTTAAAGGTGGTGCTTCATTCCCCTACGAAATATATTGAAGAAGAAAATAAAAAGGTGTATACGGGAGGATCTCGGGAGGCAATGGAGGGCTTTCCACATCTGCGTAAGGCGCATTGTATGTTTGGATGGGATTGGGGTCCCAGACTTCCTGACGCAGGAATTTTCCGGGAGGTTTCAATTCTCGGTATTCGTAAAAGCAGATTTGATTCGGTTTACATAACACAGCAACATGGAGATGGAAAGGTTCTTCTTGACTTTGATATTGCTCTGGAATTATTTGGGGAGCAGAAAAGCAAAGGATTTTTGACAGCAGAGCAGGAAGGACAGATAAAAATTGCTGTGACAGCACCGGATGGAAGGGTTTATACAGCGGAGGATGATCCACAGTGCCCGGCACAGGAGCAGGATTACCGAATCCTGATTGAGAATCCCAGACTTTGGTGGCCTCATGGTTACGGCGAACAGCTTCTTTATCAGGTGAGGGTTGAGCTATTGGATGAAGAGGGAGAGCTTCTTGATGTCTGGCAGCGGCGGATCGGTCTTCGTACTATGACAGTAAATACCGAAAAGGATCAGTGGGGGAATTGTTTTGCCCATGAGGTAAACGGCGTAAAAATCTTTGCCATGGGTGCAGACTATATTCCGGAGGATAATCTGCTTGGAAGGGTTACTCCTGAAAGAACCAGAAAGCTTCTTGAAGATGCAGTGTGGGCAAATCACAATTGTATCCGCGTCTGGGGCGGCGGTTATTATCCGGATGACTTTTTCTTTGATCTCTGCGATGAGCTGGGGCTTATCGTATGGCAGGACTTTATGTATGCCTGTGCGTCCTATGAGTTGGACGATGAATTTGAAGCCAATGTGGTGCAGGAGACTATCGAAAATGTAAGGCGGATACGCCATCATGCCTGCCTGGCTCTTTGGTGCGGCAATAACGAGATGGAAACCCAGGTGCTTGACGGAATCTGGCTGACCACCGATAAGCAGAAATATGATTATATTAAGCTTTATGAATATATTATTCCTAAGATTTTAAAGGAGGAGGATCCGACAGCCTTTTACTGGCCTTCTTCGCCGTCATCGGGCGGAAATTATGACAATCCGTGGGATGATAACCGGGGAGATGTGCATTATTGGGATGTGTGGCATGGGAACAAGCCTTTTACAGAGTATCGTAAATTCCGTTTCCGCTATCTGTCCGAATTTGGATTCCAGTCCTTCCCCTGTCTGAAAACAGTGGAAAGCTTTACGGAGGAAGGGGACAGGAATATCTTTTCAAGAGTGATGGAGATGCATCAGAGGAATACGGCGGCCAACGGAAAGATTTTAAATTATCTTTCGGCTACCTATCTTTATCCGAAGGATTTTGACCACCTTTTATTTGCTTCCCAGCTTCTTCAAGCGGATGCAATCCGTTATGGAGTGGAGCATTTCAGACGCCACAGAGGCAGATGCATGGGGGCAATAGTATGGCAGCTCAATGACATTTGGCCGGTGGCTTCCTGGGCAAGCATTGATTATTACGGACGTTATAAGGCTCTGCACTATGCAGAAAAGAAAATGTTTGCTCCGGTGATGGTCTCCTGTGAAGAAATCGGAGAACTCAGCGAGAGGCCTTACTGTATTGCACAGCCAAAACCCATTGAGCTGTCTGCAAGACTTCATGTTGCAAATGAGTCCATGAATGAAGTGAG
Organism: uncultured Lachnospiraceae bacterium; assembly: GCA_947174495.1. GTDB lineage: Bacteria > Bacillota > Clostridia > Lachnospirales > Lachnospiraceae > Suilimivivens. Next base: position 10,270 of record CAMWJC010000033.1, read on the forward strand.
CGGCATAGTAAAATGGGCGCTTCGAAGGCCTGACAGCAGCGTGATTCTGGAGGGAAGCGAACAGGTGAATGTACCTGCACTTTCGGGAGTCTGGCTGGATAAGGTGGACTTTGCGGGACAAAATGAAAGAGAAATTCACTTGGAATATTGCTTTGAAGTGAACGGAAAGGTCGTTTCCAAGAATACATGCCTGTTTACACCGCCCAAGCATTATTTGTTCGAGGATCCGCATCTTCAGCTTAAAAGAGAAGGAAATCGTATTACCGTAAAGGCGGATGCTTATGCAAAAAATGTGGAGATTATCGGAATAGATGGAGATTTGTGGCTGTCTGATAATTTCTTTGATATGGAGGCCGGGGAACACACTGTGGAGATTGAAGCCGGGGAGGCGGAGGAGATCCGGTGCAGGTCTGTGTGGGACATTAGCGTTTAGTTGGTTTACGAAGAGAAATATGAAAACCCGGATAGAATCAAATTCTACGCGCCATACTGGCGCTTGCCCCGACTCTCGTTCTACAAAAAGCGTAATGGTGCTAAGCTCGTTAGGAACCTCGCTAAGCACCAACGCTTTTTGAAGGGCTCCTTAAGAATTTGATTTCTATCCGGGTTTAGTTATAGACTAACGGAAAACCAGCTAATGACTCCGTTATAGTCGCCTATTCCACTGTCTGGCTGACTATTAAAGAGTAGAACATTCGACCTTAGTGGAGTTACCAGTTGGGCTTTGCGTTATTCAACAGCCCAGCTCAGAAAAAGATAAATCCTAAAGGAACCAATTCGCGAACGCTTTATCGAGCGTGGTGACGTAGGATTTATCTTTTTCTGAGCGGACGTCTTATCCATGCCTAACCTAGCAAAACATTAATTTGAATTAATTCAGAAAGCGGAATATCTCCTGATAATAAGGAATCAAAACCTTCTGATGACTATTATAGATTTCATGACGGCTGTCACTTATAGAAATCAGCCTTGCTGAAGGTGTGTTTTTGACGAATTTAAGCATGGCAGAGTTCTCCACAAAAGTATCATTTTCCGATTGGAAGATGAGAACAGGGATTGTGATCTTTGCACAGTTCTTTTTTTGTGTCATCTTGCCACAAGCGCGCAGGGCCTGATATGCCCAGCTATAGCTGGAACCGCTGTTTTGGAAAAGAGGGGTTGTCTCCTTTTTGCATTGATAATAATCAAACCTTTCCAGACAGGAGGAACCGCTGTCTTCCCATTTTTCTCCGGGAATAAAGGCATGATGACCGGGGGCATAACATTCACTCCGATTCAGATGCACCATAAGAAATCCCAGCGCTTTTGCGAGGAAGACGGGAACTGATCCCATGGAAATACCCATCATGGGAGAGGTGAGAATTGCTTTTTGGAAGGTATCCGGATAGGTTTCCAGGTAGAATGTACCGATTCCACCACCCATGGAATGCGCATAAAGATACAGGGGAAGAGAACCGGCGTTGGGCTTCACAACGGAAGTAATAAATTTATGTAAGGTTTCGGTATAATCCTCAAAGCGTTTTATATGCACCATATTGGGATGGTTAGTATCACGAAGAGACCTGCCGTGTCCACGGTGATCTGCAAGATAGACCTGGAAGCCCATTTTCGCGAAATAGTAGATGACTTCCTTGTACTTTTCAATGGATTCGCAAAAACCATGGCTGATCACTACGGCGCCCCTTGCATCGGCAGGACAATAGCTTTCATAATATAGCCGTCCGGCATCACCTCGTGCCGGATCGATAGGAAGGTATCCGCACGCAGCAATAGAAGATAGGAAGGGAATGACCTCCTGATTCATATGGGTTTTAAAATCATTTTCAGATAAAATTTGAATCATTTCACTCATAATAATGTTCCCCCGAATTCTAATCAGATTTTAATGTGATTCTTGATTGCTTCAAAGCTTTCTTTGCTGATATCATGTTCGATCCGGCAGGCATCTGCAGCGGCTATCTTTTCATCAACTCCAAGCTTGACCAGCCATTTGGTAAGCAATTCATGACGTTCATAAATCATTTCAGCAATCTCTTTGCCGGAAGGGGTGAGGTAAATAAACCCCTCCTTGGTAACAGTGATATGATTTTTTTCCCGAAGGTTTTTCATGGCAACGCTGACACTGGGCTTTTTGAAGCCCATTTCCTCTGCAATGTCCACGGAACGTACTACCGGGCGGCATTTGCTGAGGATTAGAATCGTTTCCAGATAATCTTCAGCAGATTCATTTCTATGCATAGTAACCTCCATAATACTTGAAATAGTTTAGACAACTTGTTTATGAAATTATATCACAAAGAAAGCATAAAAAAAATACTCCCTTTTCGAAATTGTGTTCCTGCAATAAATATAATAGTAGAAAAATTATTGTGAATAGAGAATGTATATTGATATATTTGTATTGACATCCAAACATAGAAGATATATATTTGTATCATTATAAGACAAATATATCACTTTGAAGGAGATAAATATTATGAAAAGGAATAAAATAAAGGGAATAGTTATACCGGGGATCATATGTATAATTTTTTTGAGTGCTTCCATTTGGTATTCCGTGAGGTACAATGAATCGCGTCTTGTAGTGCCGACAGATTTAGAAACATATAAGTTCAGTCCGAAAGATATTCCTATGATATGTTCGACTGTGCTGACAATGGTATATGTCTGGTATCTGCTAATTTGTCTGGGAAAGACAAGTATTCAACAGAAGAAGAATATTCTCAAAACAAACAGAACCCGCAAAATTAGCCCTATATTGGGATTCCTCGGATTTTTTGGTTTTCTTGGCTTTATGGGTGGCGGTTGGTTCCGCTTTGTTTTTTTCGGTTTTTTTGGATTTTTCTTTGAGGGTAAAATGTCAAATACCTTAATGGATGAGAGGTTTAGGGAAAATAAAAACAGGGCGCAGCTTATGGCATTAAAAGCCGCTTTTACCGTCATTATAATTGCTTTATTCTTTATCCTTGTAGGTGAGAGTTTTATGGGTATAGAATCTTTGTTTAATATGGTATACATCTTGATTACATTATCAATTGCGCTTGCTATTTTTCTAAGCGAGTATCTGTTATATCGTTATGACCATGATGAATACAGTAGTGATGAGCATATTAACAAGAAATACATCGGTGGCGAATATGATAAAAGTGAATACTACAGCGAAGATGATATGAAGGAATAATGAATATGGCAGAGTTTGAGTGTAGATTGAAAAAGTATCGTCTGTTAAAAGAATTGACGCAAGAGCAGTTGGCAAATATGGTAGGAGTCCGCAGAGAGACGATTATGCGGCTGGAAAAGGCACAATATAATCCTTCTTTGAAATTAGCAATAGACATATCTAGGGCTGTGGAAGTACCAATTGAGGAAATATTTATTTTCTCAGAATGAGTTACGATAAGCCAGTTTCATAGGATTGCAACTGTGAGTTGAGTTTCCCCCTTGAAGAACAACTTGTAATATATGTACGTTATCAGTATATAACTGCTATAATAAATAAAAATGTAGCTCAAGGAGAAAATGATATGTTTGATGTTAAAAAAATGGGAGAGCAAATTGCATATTTGCGCATTCGAAATAAATACACTCAGGAACAGTTATCAGAGAAATTGAAAGTTTCGCCCCAGGCGGTCAGTAAATGGGAGAATGGAAAGGCAATACCCGAGATACCGCTGCTTTATGAAATGTCCAGACTTTTTAACTGTTCTGTTGACAGAATTCTTGATCCGGCATCATGTGTTTTGTGTACTTCGGAATTTAATTATGAATTTATTGTTAAACCACGGATTCCTGTAGCTGATTATTCAGGTTCTGAGTGGCCGAAAAGCATCTCATCTGCTTCTCTTATAACCGCACTAAAATTGTTTTTTGGATTGGAACAGCGCAGAGATAATCAAAACCGTCAAATGAACGATGATGAAGAATATATTTTGCAGTCGGCGATTATGAATATATGTTTTGGATATTCATATGGACCGGATGAATGGATTCATGACAGTTTTTTAATATATGGTTTGGATTATGAGATTCATTCACAGGCGGATTATTCGGAAGAGGAATTTATTGCTCTCGTATGTAAGCAAATTGAACATGGTTATCCGGCCATCATTATCCCGAAGGAATATACGGATACTATTTTGGCTGTTGGTTTTTCAGACCATGGAAAGATTTTAAAGGGATTGGGATTTTTGGAGGGAGACGATTTAAAAAATACAAGGATAAACTTTGACCAGCTTAATCAGTATGCCGGTTGGTACAAGACTGATTGTGATATGATGATTGTTAAACCTGCAAATGAAAAAATGGCGTTATCCGAGGCATGTACCAATGCACTTTTTAAAGGGATAGCACTATTATTAAATGACAGTTATAACCGAGAAGATAAAATGCAGGGTCATGGTATGATTATTTACCGAAACTGGTGCGATTTATTAAGAGAAGAAAACCAAAGCAATGCAGATCAAATTAAATGTGTTTTCCCACATGCATTTATTCATTATGAAAATAAATTAAGAACCAAGCAGTTTTTTGAATTATGTATAAATATAATTCCCGATATTGATAAAGAATTAATGACTTTGGCTATAAGTCAATATAATGATATCATATCCCTTGCAACGGAAATAGCCACTATTGCTCATCAGCGTGATTCATTTCCCAAGGATTCCCTGAAAGAAAAAAGGAACTATATAATTGAAATGCTGCGCAGAAGCAGTGAACAGGAAGAACTTGCCTTATCTTATATACAAAGAGCATTAGCAAGCATTTAGTGGTATAATAGGATTGCATAAGAGATTGAAATATCATTACAACCAGAGCTAATATCTATGTAGATTTTATGATTGAAATGACGAAAGTTGTGTTTGGTTATAACATATAGTTATAAAAAGGAATGAATATTGGCTTGAAAAAGCAACTCAATTTGATACAATAAGGGCATAGTATCTATAATATTGGAAATGATATGTTGTTTGAAGGAAAAAGAAGCAGGAAATGAGGGAATCACATATGAGTAATAAAGAAAGAATCGTGCAGTTATTAGATATAATTCCAGAATATAAGATGGGATATGTACTTGCTTATGTGCAGGGTGTGGCAGCAGATGAGGAGGCAGACGATATTTTTTGTCAACAAATGGTTAAAAATTATTTAAATGATCCGGATCCGGAAAAGGATTTGGACTATACGTTAGAAGAGTGCAAAAAAGAGTGGGGACTTAACTGATGTACCAAATAATTATCAAAAAGAAAGCCAAGAAATTTATTGATAAATTACCACTTAATGAGAAGAAAAGGCTTGTATCTGCAATAGAGAAGTTACCAAACGGAGAAGACATAAAAAGGCTAAAGGGATACAGTGATTTACTTAGGCTTCGTGTTGGGGAATATAGAATTATTTATACGGTGGATAATGGAAAGTTGACAGTTTATGTGATTGACGCTGGAAACCGCGGAGAGATATACAAAAGGTATTAAGCAGGGAAAACGGAAGTTTGTAGAAGTGCTATGTAGCGGCCTTTAACAGGCTGAGTACATGGCATTTTGTTATAAATATAGATAATTATGATAAAAATGGAGAAAGAAAATGAATGACTTAGACAGCTTAACCAAACTGGCAATGGAACTTCAAGCGCTTGCACAATGTGGGCTTACTTATACTAGGGACGAATATGATAAACAGCGTTTTGAGAGAATCAGAGAAATTTCGGCAGAACTGATGTCCTTGAAAACAACACTTCCGGTTGAAAAAGTGAAGGAACTTTTTTGTAATGAGACAGGCTATCAGACACCCAAGATAGAAACCAGAGGAGTTGTAATTCAAGATAATAAGATTCTTTTGGTAAAAGAAAAAGGGAAATGGTCTCTTCCCGGGGGCTGGGTTGATTATGATCAATCAATAGCATCGAATACTGTGAAGGAAGTAAAAGAAGAAGCCGGGCTTGATGTGGTTCCAGTGAAAATTATTGCATTACAGGACAGGAATAAACATAATTTTCCGAAATATGCTTGTGGAATATGCAAGGTTTTTGTAATGTGTAAGGTGGTGGGCGGCAGCTTTCAGGAAAATATAGAAACTACAGAAAGCGGCTATTTTTCGTTGGATAATCTACCGGAACTGGATGCAGACAAAAATGTATATGAACAGATTCGGATGTGTTTTGACGCATATAACGATGAAAACTGGAATGTACTATTTGACTGATCACGCAATTTTGAATGAAGGAAAGGGAACCTTAAAAAATGATTCTGAATACCGGAAGTAGAACGGATATACCGGCTTACTACAGCGACTGGTTTTATAACCGAATAAGGGAAGGGTATGTGTTGGTACGCAATCCTTACTATCCGCAGCAGGTCACCAGATACCAGCTAAAACCAAATGTGATTGATGCTATGGTGTTCTGTACCAAAAATCCGGCGCCAATGCTTGAAAGCATAAATGAGTTGTCGATGTTTGACACCTTTTGGTTTGTGACAATCACCCCTTATGGGAAGGAAATCGAGCCGTTTGTGCCGGAAAAGGAACAGGTTTTAATATCCTTTCGAAAATTGGCGGAGGAGGTTGGAAGCGACAGGACAAGCTGGCGATACGATCCTGTTTTTATTTCGGAAAAGTATTCGGTGGATGAACATATCCGCAGTTTTGGACAGATGGCTGAGACGTTAAGAGGATATACGAAACAGTGTGTGGTAAGTTTCATTGATTTATATGAAAAGACCAAAAAGAATTTCCCGGAAGTACGGAAAGTAACGGAGGAAGAGCAGGAATATTTAATAGATGCTTTCGGGGAAATTGCCGCTGATAATCATTTGCAGATTCATTTATGCTGTGAAAACAGCTGTCTTGTCCGAAAGAATGTTGATGCGGACGGTTGCATGTCAAAAGAAGTGCTTGAGGCAGCAGTCGGCTGTAAACTGGATGTACCGAAAAAGAAAATGGCAAGAGCTGAATGTAATTGTCTGTTAGGAGCGGATATAGGGGCTTATAATACATGTGGGCATGGATGTTTGTATTGCTATGCCAATTATGACAGGCAGACAGTGATAGATAACCGGAAGAATCATGATGCAAATTCCCCGTTTCTTATCGGAGGGTTTCGGGAAGGTGACATCATAAAGGAGGCGGAGCAAAAATCATGGAAAAATGGGCAGATGAGTATTTTTGATATAAAGGATATGACTCTATAGGAAGGGAGTATTAACGAGGAAAATGAAATTAACGGTATGGGGCACAGGAAGGGTTGCAAAAGTCATAAAGTATGTTATATTGGGGATAGTGGAATTTGTGAGGATTTGATATGAGAAAAGTCGCTATATATATTATATACATAATGTTTGTTTTCTTGTTAGTTGGTTGTGGGAAAAAAATGAATCAGGCAGAAATAGAAGAGTCTGAAATTACCATAGAAAGTATTTTGCCGGAGGAAGAAGTAGAGGAGGATGTAGAAGAAAATAGTATGGATATATTGCAAGTACCTTCGAAAGATGAAGTACTTACTATGCGCGAAAAAGTATTAAAAGGAATGTCCCAAGAAGAGGCAGACAGATTGAAGGAAAATATCAAAGTAGCAAACCTTCGAATGGAGTCAGCATATTTGAACGAGAATATATTTGATAAATTATCTGATAAAGAAAGTGTGTATTGGCAGTATTTTGATCAAAAAGGTGATATACAACTTGGATGGTGGTATAATGGAAATATCTGTTCCATGGATATAATAATGAGAGCAGAAGGTATATCTGAGGAAGAATTTTATAAAACATACGATGAACCTGGAATTGTATATAATAGATTTGATGCTAAAAACTTTATAGATTTAATCGAAGATATGATGAACTCGGTGCATGATGAAGACCTATCAGCAGATCTCCAGCAGCTAATCGATTTGACAGATTTAGCAACTAAAACTCATGATGTGCAATATGCAAATGAAATATATAAGGTACTTCATGACCTGGATTATTTTCTCTTAAGATACGGAATTGAAGATGTTGGTAAGTATACGAGGGATATAGGTACAGTGGCCACATATTATGGAGTGCTTAATGTTTATGGTGAAAAGCCTTATAAAGTAGAAAAATGAATATTATTTATCTATGGTAGCAGACAATCGGCTACCTTTTTTCAACAACTTCCAATATAGCACATAAAGAATGAGGTATTAAAAATGATTGAGAACAAAAACGAAGCAAACAGAAATAATCTTTTTATAGAAGGTCTGCAGGGAACAGGGAAAAGCACACTGATGAACCGGCTGGCAAAGGAATGGCCGGAATATCATGCCTATCGGGAAGGGGATCTGTCTCCGGTTGAACTGGCATGGTGCAGTTATCTAACAAAGGATGAATGGGAGGAGATGCTGCACAGGTATCCTGATTTTGAGAAAGAGATCCGAGAGAAGACAAGGAGAGAAGAAGATCGTTATATAGTGGCATATACGCAGGTTCTGTCAGAGGACAGAGCTTTTTATCAGAAAATGGAGGAGCACGAAATTTACAATGCCCGGGTTGATTTCCGGACATTTCATGATGTTATTATGAAAAGATATCATAAGTTTTCCGGGGACAATCATCTCTTTGAGTGCTCCTTTTTCCAGAATTCTATTGAATCCATGATGCTGTTTTATCAGATGGCGGAGAGTGATATCCTTGCCTTTTATGAGGAAGCATACCATATTTTGAAAGGAAAAGGATTTGGATTGATTTATCTGGATTCACCGCAGATTCGCGAAAATTTGCTTCATATCAAGAAGGAGCGCAGCGACGAGAATGGAAATGAGATGTGGTATCCGCTGATATTGAATTACCTGAAGGACTCTCCTTACGGAAAAGCTCACGGTTATGAAGGACTGGAGGACGTAATTGCCCATTTTCAGAGAAGGCGGCAGTTGGAAAAAAGAATTATTCATGAGATTATTAAGGAAGACTGCCTGATTTTGAAGGCAAAAGAAGATGGGGAAACTCAGGTGTCAGAGTGTTGCAGATTTGCAAATTTAGATGTTAAAGTGTAAAGATAGGTGCAAGAAACAGCATAACAAGTTTTATTTAATGGGAGGTCAGGTATGAGTATTTCAATTATCGGCGGGGCGGATGGCCCCACAGCCATATTTTTAGCAGGAAAGTTTGGACATTTATTTTTAATTTTTGCGTTTCTGATTCTGGTTTTCTTTTATGGAATATATTTTACCAAACAAATCATGCAAAAGCGTCAGGGTATTCAAACAAGACAGCTGGGACGAAGAAAAGAAAAGGAGATACGCACTACGGAGATTCTTTTGTCGGCAGCAACTGTCCTGATCGTGCCGGTAGAAGTGTTTTCTATTCTGTCAGACTGGAGCATCATGCCGATAGTGGTGCGGATTGGGGGTATATTGCTGGGGGTGCTGGGAGATCTGATTTTTCTTGTGGCAATATTGACAATGAAGAATAGCTGGAGAGCAGGAATACCGGATAAGGATAAAACAGAATTTGTTTCTCATGGAATTTATCAGTACAGCAGAAATCCGGCTTTCCTTGGATTTGATATGATGTATGTGGGAATTTTGCTCATCTATTTTAACTGGTTGCTACTGGTATTTACGGTATGGGTGATTGTAATGCTGCATTTGCAGATTCTTCAGGAGGAGAAGTATCTGCCCACCGTATTTGGAGATGAATATCTGAGATACAAAAAGCACACCGGCCGATATCTGGGAAGGAAAAGTTGATTAGGAAAAACTTAAAAATGGTATTGACAACTAATTACAGATAGCATATACTAACCTTGTAAATAGAAGTGATTACACAATCAAGATGCGTAGTAAAATCTCGAATATTTCATGAGAGATTCTCATTCAGAAGAAAGAAGGTATGAATATGCCCTTATCATTAGCAAGAGAAGGTGAGCCCGCAACCATCAATAAGGTGGGGGGAAAGGAAGAAACCAGAAAATTTTTGGAAAATCTTGGTTTTGTGACTGGCAGTATGGTAACGGTAATATCTCAGGCGGGAGGCAGTCTGATCGTAAACGTGAAAGATGCAAGAGTTGCCATCGGAAGAGATATGGCGAATAAAATTCTGGTAGGTTAACAGGAAGGAGTGAATGTGCAGCGATGAAAACATTAAGAGAGGTTCCCTGCGGAAAGACTGTAAAAGTCAGCAGGCTTACCGGTGAAGGACCGGTTAAACGGAGAATTATGGATATGGGAATTACCAAGGGTGTGGAAGTGTTCGTAAGAAAGGTTGCCCCTCTCGGAGATCCCGTGGAAGTTACTGTGCGAGGATATGAACTTTCTTTGCGCAAGGCGGATGCAGAGATGATTCTGGTGGAATAATATTTTTTTGACTAAGAGTTAGTATAAACTAATAAAAGTAAGAGGAGAGATACAAAATGTCTATTAAGATTGCGCTTGCAGGTAATCCAAACTGCGGTAAGACAACATTATTTAATGCACTTACGGGTTCTAATCAGTTTGTGGGAAACTGGCCCGGTGTAACAGTTGAGAAGAAGGAAGGAAAATTAAAAGGACACAGAGATGTGGTGATCATGGATCTTCCCGGAATTTATTCCCTTTCCCCGTATACGCTGGAGGAAGTGGTAGCGAGAAATTATCTGATTTCGGAAAGACCGGATGCGATTATCAATATTGTGGACGGTACAAACATAGAAAGAAATCTTTATCTGTCAACACAGCTTATGGAGCTTGGTATCCCCGTTGTTATGGCTGTTAATATGATGGATGTGGTTGCCAAGAGCGGCGATAAAATTGATACGGAAAAGCTTTCCGAAAAGCTGGGATGTCAGGTGGTTGAAATTTCGGCTCTGAAAGGAACCGGAATTACGAAGGCGGCGGAAAAGGCAGTAGCGTTAGCAAATGAGAAGAAAGCGGCACCTCCGGTTCATAAGTTTGCGGTCAGAGTGGAAAATATATTGGAAAAGATCGAAGATAAGCTTGGGAATGAGATTCCGGATGAACAGAAGCGCTTTTTTGCCATCAAGCTTTTGGAGCGTGATGACAAGATTGCGGAGCAGATGTCCTTTGCTCCGGATGTTTCAGCAGAGATTGCCAGCATTGAGAAGGAAATGGATGATGATACGGAAAGCATCATTACCAATGAGAGGTATGTTTATATCTCCTCCATCATTGATGATTGCTATAAAAAGAGCAGTAAAGGGAAATTGACGGTTTCTGACAAAATTGATAGAATTGTAACAAACAGATGGCTTGCGCTTCCTATTTTTGCCGCAGTTATGTTTGTCGTATATTATGTTTCCGTAACCACAGTGGGAACGTGGGCGACAGATTGGGCGAACGACGGAGTGTTTGGTGACGGATGGAGTCTGTTTGGTTTGGAAGTTCCGGGCATACCGGTAATTGTAGAGAATCTGCTAAATGCAATAGGCTGTGCTGACTGGCTTCAGTCGCTGATCCTTGACGGTATTGTTGCAGGTGTTGGAGCAGTTCTTGGATTTGTACCTCAGATGTTGGTGCTCTTTATCTTTCTTGCCTTTTTGGAGGCCTGCGGATATATGGCAAGAGTTGCCTTTATCATGGATCGTATTTTCCGTAAATTCGGGCTTTCCGGCAAATCCTTTATTCCGATTCTGATCGGCACAGGGTGTGGCGTTCCCGGTGTTATGGCATCCAGAACCATCGAGAATGACAGAGACCGAAAAATGACCATTATGACCACCACATTTATTCCCTGCGGGGCAAAGCTGCCGATCATCGGACTGATTGCGGGAGCATTGTTTGACGGAGCGGCATGGGTAGCGTGGAGCGCTTGGTTTGTAGGCTTTGCGGCAATCGTATGTTCCGGTATTATTTTAAAGAAGACAAAGATGTTTGCAGGTGATCCGGCGCCTTTTGTTATGGAACTTCCGGCATATCATATGCCTACCGTTGGAAACGTGCTGAGAAGCATGTGGGAGAGAGGATGGTCTTTCATCAAAAAGGCAGGAACAATTATTCTCTTATCAACCATTGTTCTTTGGTTCTTAATGAGCTTTGGCTGGGCGGACGGATCCTTTGGAATGCTGGAAGCGGAGCAGCTTGATGGCAGTATTCTGGCTAAATTAGGCGGCATTTTTGCTCCTTTGTTCATTCCCCTTGGATGGGGCGACTGGAAAATGGCGGTTGCAGCGATTACCGGTCTGATTGCGAAAGAAAACGTTGTAGGAACTTTTGGTATTCTCTTCGGCTTTGCAGAAGTGGCGGAAGAAGGAGATGAGATCTGGGGAGCCTTAGCGGGCAGTATGAGTGCAATTGCGGCATATTCATTCCTGATCTTTAATCTCTTATGTGCGCCTTGCTTTGCGGCGATGGGAGCAATCAGGAGAGAGATGAATAACGCAAAATGGTTTTGGTTTGCCATTGGATATCAGACAGTGCTTGCTTATGCGGTTTCTCTGTGTGTATATCAGTTAGGTTCTCTGTTTGGCACAGGAGCGTTTGGAATAGGAACGATTGTAGCGGTTCTTCTGGTGGCCGGATTTATTTACCTGTTGTTTCGGCCGTACAAAGAAAGCGGAACCTTAAAGGTTAGTATGAAAAAGATGGTACAAAGCAAATAATATCCGCATAAGATGAAGCAGAGAGTGGAAAATGGCGTTTTAAGGAGATCGTTATGGGAACAATAATTACAGCAGCGGTTTTGGTCTGCATCGTAGGATTGGTGATCCGGAAAATGATATGTGATAAAAAAAGCGGAAAGTCCTTGCAATGTGGATGTGACTGTAAGAACTGCGCAGGAGGCTGCGGGCATAAGTAAAGAATGAGATATAGGAAAATCCCGGGAATTGCAGAGACGGTTCCCGGGGTTTTTGCTTAACATAAGGACTGTTCGCGAAGCGTACAGTCCGTTGTCTGATATGCTTGATTTTCAGTAAGGAATAATATAAGATATGTTTATAACAAATATATGAGGGTTATACTTAGGGGAAATGTATTATGAAGGGAACAATCAGAGAAGTAACACTTGAGCATTTTAGCGATATTATTGATATTTTTAATCCATGTATGGACGATTATCTTTACATCATGGACATGCAAAAGAATGTGTACTGCATATCACAGAATGCGGCGAAACGATTTGATCTTCCGTCTGATCAGTTCGATAATGCCTCCGACCATTTTAGTGAGTTTGTATATCCGGAGGATATGGAACTTTTAAACAGAGATTTGGAACAGATTGTTCTTCATGGAAAAGAGTTTCATAATTTACAGTATCGCTGGCTCAGCAGAGAGGGACGTCCGATTTGGATCAACTGTAGAGGGCGTGTGCTTCGTGGTGAGAACGGAGATGCGCAATATCTGATTGGATGTATTAACGAGATTGGTATGCGTCAAAAAGCAGACAATGTCAGTGGACTTCTTCGCGAGACAAGTCTTCAGAATGAATTGGACTTTTCAAATATAGGTGCACTTCATGGATTCCTGATTCGTCTTGGAATCGATAATTTCAAAGAAATTAATGAAAATAAGGGATTGGATTACGGCGATATGGTGATTGGCAGAACTGCCGAGTGCATTCAGTCTGTGCTTTTACCGGGGCAAATGTTGTATCGCATGGTAGCCGATGAGTATGTAGTTTTTGACAGAGAAGCCAGAAGTGTTGAGGAAGCTGTAGAAATATACCATAAGATACAGCATGAGATCAATTGTTTTATAGAAGAAAAGTGCTATGAGGTATTTTATACGGTTTCTGCTGGCATTGTCGAGCTTTCACCGGTAGATAATCAGGAATATCGGAATATCATGAAGCTTTCGGAATTTGCTTTAAATGAAGCCAAAAATACAGGAAAGAATAAGTGCTACATATTTAATATCGATGATTACAAGGCATTCTTACATAAGAAGGAGCTCATCAGTCAGATGCTCTGGTCTGTAAATCATGATTTTGAAGGTTTTGAAGCGTATTTTCAGCCTATTATGGATATGAAGGCTCAAAAATTGGGCAATGCGGAAACACTGCTCAGATTTCGGAGCCCGAACGGAGAAATGGTTTCACCAGTGGAATTTATACCGCTTTTGGAGGAAAGCAATCTGATCATACCTGTAGGACGCTGGGTGCTGCATCAGGCAATGGAAGTATGCAGCAAGATACGGAAGAGTATTCCGGATTTTAAGGTATCGGTCAATCTGTCTTATATACAAGTATTGAAAAGCAATGTTCTGGAGGAAATTCAGAAGGGTCTTGAAAAATATGGATTAAGCCCGGACAGCGTGATTATAGAGCTCACCGAAAGCGGATTCCTAGAGTCTAATGAGTATTTTATTAATTTCTGCAATGGATTAAAAGAACATGGAATACTGCTTGCACTGGATGACTTTGGAACAGGTTATTCCAATTTTCACTATTTGTATAATTTGAAACTCAGTGTCATCAAAATAGACAGGTCTTTTACAGTGAAGGCTTTGAGCAATCCCTACGAACACAATCTTTTGCAGCATATGGCGGATATGATTCACGGAATTAATCTGAAGTTGTGTATAGAAGGCATAGAGACAAAGGAGGAATTAGACCGGATTAATGAGATCGGACCGGATTTTATTCAAGGTTATTATTTTGGCAGGCCCTGTCCTTTTGAACAGTTTCTGGAGTTAATGGTTTCATAGAAAGCGCTGAACTTTTGGTCATTTGGTGCAACGATTAGTCATTTGGTGCAATTCTCCCAAATGTAATTTGAGAATTGAACCGATATAATTCATATAGTATGTTATAGAAATGGAGACAAGATAACAGAAGAGTATGAATGATGAGTTAAGGGTTGCGATATGCGATGACTGTGAAGGGGACAGAATAATTTTGCGGAGGCTGCTTGGGGATTACAGCCGCAAAAGCGGCCAACAGTTTCGGATTACGGAGTATGCGTCCAGAGAGCAACTTGGTAATAATCCGGACGAACTAAAAGGATGTGAGCTGGTCTTTCTGGACATTAATAAGAAAGGGGCAGACGGGATTAAGGCAGCCGGAGCCATCCGGGAAAAGTATCCGGATTTGCCGATCGTACTGGTAACGGCATATATGGACTATGCCCTGGAGGGATATAAGGTACGTGCCAGCCGCTTTTTACTGAAAGATAATCTGGAACAAACCATTGAAGAATGCCTTGACGATATCTTAAAGGAAATTCGGAAAAAGGATCGGATTCTCCAGTTTTCCTTTGTGGAGGGTAAGAAAAGCATTAAGGCGGATGAGGTAGTTTATATTGAAACCGCACGCCATAAAAATATTTTTTATGTGGGAGAACAGACCTACAGCATCTACAAAAAGCTGGACGAGATTGAAGAAGAACTGAAAGGTTTGGATTTTTTGCGGATTCATCAGAGCTTTCTTGTTAATATGCACTATATTGAAAAAATCAGCAGTTATGTACTGCGGTTAAAGACGGGGAAGGAGCTTTCTGTCCCGAAGGCACGCTATCCGGAAGTAAAGAGACAATTTTTGGTGTTTAAAGGAGAATGAAATTATGGCAATACAAGTAGTAAATCAGAGCCATTCGTTTTGGGAGCAGAAGAGTCAGGGCAAAGCGAAATCGGCATCGGGCAGTTTTGGTGATGAATTATCAGCAACATTGGGCAAATCCGGGGAGAAGGCTGGCGAGGACATCGCTTCAGGAAAAGAAAGCACACCTGAGAATAAGCGCTTATCTGTAGAGGAAATCATGCAGATGATACAGAGCAGAAAGAGTGAAATTCTGGAAAAGGTCAAAAAAGGAGAGACTGAGCCTGTAATTCAAATCGGGGGACAGGCATATACGGAGAAGCAGTGGAAACGGATGCTGGAAAGCTTTGACGATTCCGAGAAGGATATTAAGGACATGATCCGGGAAGCAATCGAAAAATATAAGAAAGAACAAGCTGAGCGGGCAGAACAGACAGAAGAAGCTTGATATTCATGGGACGTAACCTTATAATAAGGCTTGCGTCCTTCTTTTTTGCAGATCATCGTTGACTTTACTACTTTAAAGCAGTATAATCAAAAATGGTAAAAATTTTAATTTTTTGAGGAGGAAAATATGATGAAAAAGTTTTTAGCATTATTGGCAACGGCAGCATTAACGCTCAGCCTTGCAGCATGCGGAAGCGCACCTGCCAAAGAAGGCAGTGCAGCATCGGCAAAATCAGACGGCGCTTCCTATACAGTAGGAATCTGCCAGTTGGTACAGCATGATGCGTTGGATGCGGCAACACAGGGATTTAAGGATGCGTTAAAGGAAGAATTAGGTGATCAGGTTACCTTTGATGAGCAGAATGCACAGGGGGATTCCAATACCTGTTCTACCATTATTAACAGTTTTGTTTCCAAAAAAGTGGATTTGATTCTTGCAAATGCAACACCGGCACTTCAGGCAGCGGCAGCAGGAACCAATGAGATTCCCATTCTTGGAACCTCTGTTACCGAGTATGGTGTGGCTCTTGACATTGACAATTTCTCAGGTACGGTGGGCGGAAATATTTCTGGAACATCGGATCTTGCACCCCTTGACGGACAGGCAGATATGCTGCAGGAACTGTTCCCGGATGCAAAAACTGTAGGTCTTTTATACTGTTCGGCAGAGCCAAACTCCCAGTATCAGGTTGATACCGTTAAGGAGTTTTTAGAGGCAAAGGGATATGAGTGCAAATATTACGCATTTTCAGATTCCAATGATCTTTCTGCAATAGCAACAACGGCAGCAAATGAAGTGGAAGTCATTTATACTCCTACCGATAATACCGTAGCAAACAATACGGGGATTGTTGAAAACATTTGCATTCCTGCCAATGTACCGGTTATCGCAGGCGAAGAAGGTATCTGCAGAGGCTGTGGTGTGGCAACACTTTCCATCAGCTATTATGATCTGGGTGTTGCTACCGGAAAGATGGCAGCCAAGATCCTTAAGGGCGAGGCAGATATCTCAACAATGCCTATCGAATACGCACCGAACTTTACCAAGAAGTACAGCGTTGAACACTGTGAGGCATTGGGAGTTACGATCCCGGATGACTATGAAGCAATTGCAACAGAATAATTGGTTATATAATTAACAAGATGTTGAAATGGCAGTGGGAGGAGTGCTCTCACTGCCTTTCTGAGAAAAATCACCCCTTTATGATGGAGGAAATCGATGAACGTTTTAAATTTGCTTATTGCAATGCCGGGTGTGCTCACCCAAGGGCTTATCTGGGGAATTGCAGCAATCGGAATTTACATTACCTATCGAATTTTGGATTTTGCAGATCTGACTGTGGATGGTTCCTTATGTACAGGCGGAGCAGTATGCATTATGATGTTGTTTTCCGGATATAATGTTGTTATTTCTATGCTGGCAGCAACTTTTGCAGGAATGCTTACCGGACTTGCCACCGGAATTTTTCACACCTTTATGGGAATACCGCCAATCCTTTCCGGTATTCTTACACAGCTGGCCCTGTATTCCGTAAATTTGGAGATTATGGGAAAAGCGAATCAGGTAATTAATGTGGACAAATACAACCTTTTGGTATCGCTTCGTTACACAAAAGGTGTTTCTATATACAAAAATTCGATTTTTGTGATGGCAGTAGCAATTATACTACTTGTTGTTATTCTGTACTGGTTTTTCGGAACGGAGCTTGGCTGCGCACTTCGGGCTACGGGCTGCAATGATGGTATGGCAAGGGCACAGGGAATTAATACGAACTTTTCTAAGGTGCTGGGACTGATGATTTCCAACGGACTGGTCGGACTTTCCGGTGCATTGCTTTCCCAGTATCAGGGGTTTGCGGACATCAACATGGCACGAGGCGCTATTGTTATTGGCCTTGCAGCAGTTATTATTGGAGAGGCAGTGTTCGGAAGATGGTTCCATAATTTTGGTTTGAAACTGATTGGAATTGCTTGCGGCTCGGTTCTTTACTTTATTGTTCTCCAAACAGTAACCTGGATGGGGGTTGATCCGAACTGGCTGAAGTTTTTCTCTGCAATGATAGTTGCGATATTCCTGGCGATTCCATATTGGAAGGATAAGTATTTTACGAAACCCACTATCAAAGAGGGAGGGAAAAATCATGCTTGAACTCAGAAATGTGACGAAGGTGTTTAATCCGGGAACCGTCAACGAAAAGATAGCGCTTGATAATTTCTCAATGACTCTTGAAGACGGGGAGTTCGTGACGGTGATTGGAGGAAACGGAGCAGGAAAATCAACCATGATGAATGCAATTGCAGGGGTGTGGCCGGTAGATGCCGGTCAGATTCTGATCGATGGTGAGGATGTGACAAAGCTATCCGAACATAAGCGTGCCAAATATCTGGGACGAGTTTTTCAAGATCCTATGATGGGAACGGCAGCAACTATGGGAATTGAGGAAAATCTTGCCCTTGCAAAGCGTCGCGGATATGGAAGAACGCTTCGTGCCGGAATCACGAAAAAGGAACGGGAGGACTATCGCCAGCGGCTGGCAATCCTGGGACTTGGTCTGGAAGACCGCCTTACCACCAAAGTAGGACTTCTTTCAGGAGGTCAGAGGCAGGCGCTTACGCTTCTTATGGCAACGCTGCAAAAACCGAAGCTTCTTCTTTTGGATGAGCATACGGCGGCGCTGGATCCCAAGACAGCAGCAAAAGTACTGGAAATCACAGAATATATTGTGAATAAGGATCATTTGACCACACTTATGATCACCCATAACATGAAAGACGCTATAGTGCACGGAAACCGTTTAATCATGCTGATGGATGGCAGGATTATTCTGGATATCAGGGGCGAAGAAAAGAAAAAGCTTACCGTGGAGGATTTACTTCACAAGTTCGGAGAGGCAAGCGGAGAAGAGTTTACCAGTGACAAAGCGATTTTAGGGTGATGAGAAAGAACATCTGAGGATTTTTAAATTGTAATCCGAGATTCCCGTCCATAGGAACGAAATAGGTGTTTCATGACAAATAATGGACGATTCATGCAATTTGTATAAAAAGTATAAGCGGACAGACCGATACAGATATGGGAGTAAGATATAGATGTATGGGTACTGTCCGTTGTCTGTTTTATGGACTGTGGGCAGGATGTGCTGTGCTGGCCGGCCGGAGAAGACAGTACCACTAATTTTCCGCATAGGAGGATAAGGAAATGAAAGTAGAATTTGGAAATGCCAAGGAGTTTATGGGAAATCAGATGAGCAAGGTGCAGCAGCGCGCCGAAGAAGAAAAGCAGATCAAAAAGGGAATCTATCAGATGAAAGCAATGATTGCATCTCAGAGCATGGAGACCCTTATGGAAGAAAGTGATAAGGCTAAGGAGAGAAGCGGCGGGGAACAGAAAGAAACCGAAAGTGCGGCTTCCAAAGAAAAGGAAAACGGCAAAACAGATGCGAAGACTGAAATGGAAAAAATGATTTCAGCGGCAGGCAGAAGCGCTGCCTTCAATAAAGTGGTTGTATGAAGTAGTATTTTCCATATAGATGAGGGCCCTCATGTTGTATGTACAACGTGAGGGCTCTATTCCTGCTCCGCCAAGTACACTGACACCCGGTTCTGGATGACTGCCGCTACATCCGCCGCGCTTTTTTGGCCGCTGAAATAGGACTGAGCCTCCTGAGAGACAATGGAGGATATCTGGCTGCTTGCCCGGATGGTCATGGACGAATCCAGCAGTTCACATATGAGGTCTATCTCCTCAGGGAGGGGGACATAGAAGTATATTTGTTGTCCATTTTGGGTGAGGGCATGATTTCTGGCCCGGGCAGGCTTTCCGTTTTCCATACGGATATCTCCATTTTCCTGCATAAAGTAGGGATTTTCCGTAACCTTTGCAAAATACTGCTCCCTTGTACCCAGCTCCGTGGGGAAGCCCTTTGTGCCCAGCAGAGCGGAAAAGCTTTTGGGAGGGTTTTCCCACCCCGTCAGAAGACTTTCCAGAAAGACCCATGCTTCATCCTTATGCTTTGACTTTGCGGAAATGGCACAGGTTCCTCCGCAATCCTCCAACAGGCT
>CAMWJC010000034.1 GCA_947174495.1 uncultured Lachnospiraceae bacterium
TAACAGAATAACTGTCTGAAAACAGAATTGCAATAGCAAAATTGCCTGCCAATTAACAAACATTGTGAAATCGGTCTTTTTCTGCTATACTATATCTGTCAAATACAATTGTCTGGCTGTCAGGCAATTTTGACGGGAAAGGAGACTGCAATATGCAACAAGGCAGAATACATTCATTAGAAAGTTTTGGCACCGTAGACGGTCCCGGCACACGGTTTGTAGTATTTGTACAGGGCTGCCCCATGCGTTGTGCCTATTGTCATAATCCGGATACCTGGCCAATGAATGGCGGCACTCTAATGGATCCGGAAGAAATTTACGAACAGTACAAACGGAATGAAAGCTTTTACACCAAGGGCGGAATCACCGTAACCGGCGGGGAACCCCTCATGCAGGTAGATTTTCTGATTGATCTCTTTACTCTTGCCAAAAAAGATCATGTTCACACCTGTATTGATTCTTCAGGAATTGCATTTAAACCCGATAATAAACCCTTCATCGAAAAGCTGGATAAGCTGATGGAATTAACAGATCTGGTAATGCTGGATATCAAGCATATTGACCCCGAAAAGCACAAAGAGCTGACAGGCCAGCCCAACGACGGTATTTTGGCTTTTGCATCTTACCTAAATGAAAAAGGTGTTGATATGTGGATTCGTCATGTAGTGGTTCCGGGCATCACCGACGATGATAAATATTTGTTTGAGCTTGGTTACTTCATTGGCCAGTTCTCCAATCTGAAAGCACTTGACGTCCTTCCCTATCACACCATGGGCGAGACCAAGTACCAGAAACTTGGTATTCCCTACAAGTTAAAAGGTATTCCTGCCATGGAAAAAGACAAAGTTGTCGAAAAGAAAGCTGTCATTTTAAACGGTATCCGAAAACGTCGGGATGAGCAAAGCCCCCGCTAAAGAACTTCATTGCAAAAGCACAGAATACTCTATAAGAAATTTCATGATTTTTTAGACAGGTTTTGCTTGTATTCCCTATATATTTATATTAAAATGTACTAAGAGATTGATAATAAAATATCAATAGCAGCATAGATATGATTAAGGAGGATATGATCATGGCATATGTAATTGGTGATGCTTGTATTTCTTGTGGTGCTTGCGCTGGACAGTGTCCTGTAGGCGCTATTGCTGAAGGTGATGGAAAGTTTGAAATCAATCCTGATACCTGCATCAGCTGCGGTTCTTGTGCTGGCGGATGCCCTGTCGGTGCTATTTCCGAGGAATAAGTAAATACGGATTTCAAAGCGTTCAGTCAACTGATTGAACGCTTTTTTCCTGAAAACCCATTTTTTAAAAATCTGCCATCAAATACCCTTTTCTTTTTTGAAGCATTCTCCCCTTTTGAACTTCTAACGCGCAACAGTTCATCAATCTGTTTAAAATGCTCCTCTTCCCTTAGTATACGTTCTTTTTCCCTCGTCTCTTCCCTTTCTTCCTGAAGCCTGAATTGATAATCAAGCTCCTTTAAAATGCTTTCTTTCATATCACGGTAGACTTCACGGTTGTTACTGGAAACCGCTTCCGAAATCATTTCTTTCAGAAGCTGCTGAAGACGCAGGCTTTTCTGTTCCCTAGATTCCTCATGAATCGGAAAGCTTTTTTCCGTGATAGGCAAAAATTCGCCTTTTTTGACCATAACCACGTGACGTTTTTCCATCTCATTCCCTTCTCCGACGTTTTCACGCTCCAGAATATCCGACGATTCCGTCAGACCACCGTTCTTCAAAATACTTTTAATCCCCTTAAGTTGAATTCCTTTCTCCTTCAAATCCTTGATCCTCCTGAACAATTCCAGATCCTCCTCTGTATAAAAGCGGTGCCCCATTTCATTTCTCTTTACCGGAAGTTCCAGCTCCTCCTCCCAGTAACGAAGCACATGTGCCTCCACTTTAACCTGCTTAGCTGCATCTGAAATCATGTAAATTTTTTCTGCCTGCTTCATCCTGATTTCTCCTTTCCAACAACTTTTTTAGTATTAATTTATAAAAAAAGAGAACTTGCCTCCCGGCTTGTCCTCTTTTGTATACTATCTCGATATTCTATTACCTCTGAAGGTTTGCAAACTTGGTATAATCCGGCAGCCATACCAGTTCAACCGTACCAATCGGGCCGTTTCTTTGTTTGGCAATGATAATTTCTGCAATTCCCTTCTTTTCTGTGTCCTTGTTATAATAGTCATCCCTATAAATGAACATAACCACATCTGCATCCTGCTCAATAGCCCCTGACTCTCGAAGATCAGAAAGCATTGGTCTGTGATCCGGTCTCTGTTCCACGGCACGACTGAGCTGGGATAATGCAATCACCGGAACATTCAATTCTCTCGCAAGCGCTTTCAGCGATCTGGATATATCGGAAATCTCCTGCTGTCTGGAATCTGACCCTCTCCCGCTGCCGCTCATAAGCTGCAAGTAATCTATGATAATAATCTTCAAGTCATGCTCTAGTTTATATTTTCTGCATTTAGAACGCAGCTCCGATATACTGATTCCCGGCGTGTCATCTATAATTAACTTTGATTTTCCAATTACTCCTGCACTTTCAATCAGCTTCTCCCATTCTGCATCCGAAAGATTTCCGGTACGCAGATGCTGGGAATCCACTCGCGACTCCAAAGAAAACAATCGATTCACCAATTGCTCTTTACTCATTTCCAGACTGAATATTGCCACTGTCTGATCAAGCTTAAATGCCATATACTGAGCAATATTAAGTACAAATGCCGTCTTCCCCATAGAAGGTCTTGCCGCTATCAAAATCAGGTCCGAGGGCTGCATTCCTGCCGTTCGATAATCCAGATCAATAAAACCGGTTGCAATACCCGTCACATTACCATTATTTTTGGAGGCTTTCTCAATCTTGTCCATTGCGTTCATGACTACCTGTCTGATAGGCACAAACTCGCCGGTATTTCTCTTCTGTACCAGCTCAAAGACCCGCTTCTCTGTATCCTCCAAAATCACCTCAAGGCTTTCCTTTCCGGTATAACAGGTATTGGCGATCTCCTCATTCAAACGAATCATTTTTCGAAGTGTGGACTTCTCAGCCACAATATTCGCATAATGCTTAATATTTGCCGATGTAGGAACCCCTGTAATCAAAGCTGCAATAAACTCCAGACTGCTGACTTCAGGCGGTACATCCTTCTCCCTGAGCCTATCCTGCAGTGTCACCGGGTCCACCGGTTTTCCCTCGTCATTCAATTCCACCATGGCATCAAATACCACGCCATATTGTTTATTATAAAAATCATCCCCACATATTAGCTCTGAAGCAACCGTAATGGCTTCCCTATCCACAATCATAGCGCCAATTACTGACTGCTCTGCCTCAATACTGTGCGGTAATACTCTTTTTAAGAGAGCTTCCTCTGCTGCCATTGGTATCTGACCTTTCCATCCAGTGTCTTTGTTATTTCATCTCCGTAACCTTTACTTTCAGCTTTCCGGTCACATTGGGATGGAGTTTTACACTTACCTCATACACGCCGAGACTTTTGATCGGCTCCGGAAGGACAATCTTCTTTTTGTCAATCTCCTTTCCACATTGCTCTTTATAACTCTGAGCAATTTCCTTGGATGAAACGGAGCCAAAGGTTCTTCCGCCCTCTCCTGACTTAATGGAAACTACCACCTGATCCTTTTCCATCTGCTCCGCCATCAGCTTAGCGGCTTCCAGGTTTTCTTTCTCAACCTTCTCTTTGTTTGCCTTCTGGAGCTTCAAATCATTCATGTTTTTCCCGCTGGCTTCAACACCTAGCTTTTTCGGTAATACATAATTTCTGGCATATCCGTCACTTACTTCTATAACTTCTCCCTTTTTTCCAAGCTTTTTAACGTCCTCTAACAAAATAACCTTCATTTTAATTCCCTTCTTTCGTTCTATCTATTCAATAATCAGATCACCCTCTGTAATCATCTTGTCCAGAGTTCCTTTTACAATGCCAATTCCTTCCAGGATTGATACCCCGTCAAGCTGACAGCCCGCAGCGCTTAAATGTCCTCCTCCACCCATTTTTTCCATGATGACCTGTACATTTACCTCATCAATGGAACGTGCGCTGACAAAAATCTGATTCTGATATTCTGTCAGCACAAAGCTGGCCTTGACGCCCCGGATATTAAGAAGCTCATTAGCTGCCTGTGCCCCCACAATGGTAGGGCTTTGGATTCCTTCGCTGCTACAAGTGGATATGGCAAATGCATTCCGATAGATTTCCGCCTGACTGACTGCATCCGCTTTAGTCTTATATTCAATGGCATCCTCACGGAACAGCTTCCGCACTCTCGTTACATCCGCACCGTTTCTTCTTAAGAATGCCGCCGCTTCAAAAGTTCTGACACCAGTTTTGGTCATAAAATTGTTGGTATCGATCATAATGCCCGAATACATGCAGTCCGCTTCTTCCGGTGAGATCTTAATGCTCTCTCCGATATACTGCAGGATCTCCGAAACCATTTCACATGCGGAAGAAGCATATGCCTCCACATAGGATAAAGTCGCATTCTCAATGACTTCCGTTCCCTGCCTATGATGATCCAGAACCACAATGGACTTACACAGCCTAAGAAGCTCCGGACATTCCGTGATCGATGGCTTATTCACATCCACAACCACCAGAACCGTATTGCTTCCGGCAAGCTCGATTGCCTGCTGGCTTCCAATAATCATATCATCCTGATAATCTTCATGACTCTTAAACAAATCTACCATCGGACGCATGGAAGTACTCACATCATTCAGTACAATGTGCGCCTTGCGTTCCAATGTAGTGGAAATTCGATAAATACCTACTGCCGCGCCAAAGCTGTCCACATCCGCCAGACGGTGCCCCATAATAAGTACCTTTTCTTTTCCAGTAATGATTTCCCGCAGAGCCTGTGCCTTTACTCTTGCCTTTACCCTGGTATTCTTCTCTACCTGCTGGCTCTTTCCGCCAAAATAGGTGATCTCCCCCGGTGTTTTGACCACTGCCTGATCTCCGCCTCTTCCCAGCGCCAGCTCAATGGCATTTCTTGCAAACTCATAATTCTGCGCATAGGAAAGCCCGTCGAACCCCATACCGATGCTGATCGTCACAGCCATTTCATTACCGATATTTACTGTCTTAACCTCATCCAAAAGGTCAAACTTGTTCTCCCTTAAAATCTCTGTTGCCTTCTTTCGAAGGATCACCATATACTTGTCCTTTTCAATCTTTTTACAAATTCCATCCAGCGCAGACACGTATTTATTGACTTTTCGGTCGATCAATGCCACAAGAAGAGATCTCCTGACCTCCTCCACACTTTCCAGTGCCTCCTCATAATTATCCAGATAAATCATCCCAACGGCAAGACTCTGATCATCCACCTCCTGCAACGCGATCCGTAGTGCCGTCTCATCAAACAGATAAAAGGCGATCAGGTATCCGGCATAGTTTTCGCCTTCTACAACATCACTGTTTCTCAGCATTTCCTCCAGAGAAATCTTTCGCATCTTGGCGATATAGCTGTTCTCTCCATAAGAAATATCAAGCTCCACCAAATCCTGATCTTCCGGCAGACGTTCTCTAGTTATCGAAGGGAACAGGGACGTAATGGACTTTTTATATCCCTTTTCTTTATGTACAATCCTTTCAAATGCCTCATTGGTCCATACGATCTTCCCGGTATCATCCAGTATCGCATAGGGAAGCTCCAGTTCCCGAAGCAATACCTTCTGAACCTGACCATACTGTGTTGCAAAGCTGATCAGTTCATTCATGATCACCGGCTTATTGTAAAACTGCAAGGATAGAACCACTGCAAAATAAAGCAGCGCGAAGCAGGTTATCACCAACCCTGATGGCACATTGATCAAATAAACAACCAGATTCACAATTGCAAGCAAAAACCCCAGATATAAAGAAGTCTGAACATAGCGTTTCATTCTTCCCTTTAACTTAATCTTACTTTTCATTGGAGACATCTTACGCAAATTACCCTTCTGTAATCTTTACAATAATGTACGCTATGTCATTATACCATCTTTTGAGCCAAGTTTCCACATTATTATTTTGAAGGATTCTGACAGTATCTTTCATAATTCTACATTCCTATACCAAAAAACGACTGCCTCACGGCAGCCGTTTCTTTTAAGTTCATGTTTTGGCATTAATCCTGAACATAAGGCATTAATGCAACGTGACGTGCTCTCTTGATTGCAACTGTGAGAGCTCTCTGATGTTTTGCACAGTTTCCTGTGATTCTGCGGGGAAGAATTTTTCCACGCTCAGATATATATCTTTTTAATTTATTTACATCTTTGTAATCAATCACGTTATCTTTGCCACAGAATACACAAACTTTTTTTCTTCTGCGGATTCCGCCTTTTTTTCTCATGGGAGAATCAGACTTCTCTGCTTTATTATATGCCATAAAAATTGCCTCCTATCTTAATTGAAATAAACCCTTAATTAAAGGGCAGCTCCTCGTCTATTCCATCTGGAATATTCATGAAACCGTCACCTGCTCCTGAAGGTTCGGGAGCCCTGCCTGCACCGGAAAATCCGTTATCAGCGCCTGCATTGCTGTTTTTGCTCTCAGCAAATTCCTGCTCCTCTACCACAACATCCGTGGTATACACCTTAACGCCATCCCTGTTGGTATAGCTGCCTGTCTGGATTCGTCCCGTAATTGCGATCTTGGTTCCTTTTCTGAAATATTTCTCAGCAAATTCTCCTGCTCTTCCGAATGCCACACAGCCGATAAAATCTGCTGTCTGCTCGTCGTTATTACGATTAAATCTGCGATCCACGGCAAGTGTATATCTCGCGATTGCAGTTGAGTTTTCCCCCTGTGAATATCTCACCTCAGGATCTCTTGTCAAACGCCCCATCAGTATTACTTTATTCATACCTACCTCTTCTTTCCAGCATATCTTAAATATACGCCTTATGCTTCCTGTCTAACGCATAAAAATCTGATAACGTTGTCCATAATGCGAACACGATTTTCGATCTCGATAGGCGCTGTGCTCTCTGCATCAAACTGAATGAAGTAATAAAAAGCTTCTTTCATCTTCTGAACTTCATATGCAAGTCTCTTCTTGCCCCAGTCATCAACATTTGTAATTGTACCGCCAAATCTCTCGATCAGAGCCTTACACTTATCAACTACTGCCGCTCTTTCCTCATCTTCGATTTTCGCACTAACAACAACTGCTAATTCATACTTGTTCATGCTTGTTACCTCCTTTTGGTCTCTGGCCCCCGCTTATAGGGAGCAAGGAATGTTCCGTCTCTACGGATAACAGTGGGCAAATCCTACCTCTGCCTAACTGCCTAAAACATATCACGGAGTAATATCATACCATGACTGCCAATATTTTTCAAGTGTTTGTTAGAATCTCTTTAATATTTTTTTCCACCTGCCTGCGAGGTGTCATGATCTGATGTCCACACCCTGCGCACTTCAATCGGAAGTCAGCACCGATCCTTAATACTTCCCACTCTTTGCTTCCACAGGGATGAGCTTTCTTTAACAGAATCCTGTCACCTACTTGAATATCCATTTTCACCTCCATGTTTATCACTAAGGTTAATGCTATTGTTCCACCTGCCAGCTTCTTTGAAGTTCTCTTGCAAATTCATTTTTATATGGTCCGCCCGAAATTTCCTTCAGGCTGCTGTAAATATTCCGTCGTTTTGTCGTTTCGCTAAAAGTGGAATTGCCGGAGTCCCCCTTCCAGTATTGGAAACCATACAGATAGCTTTCCATCATATCATCCCATGATGAGAAGCTGTTCTGTATCAGCAGGGAGTTCTGATATTGAATCTCAAGAGATTCATCCAATGTATAATACCCTGCCACATAACACCAGGCTGCTACCTGATTCAGTCTGCACAGATCCCACGCCAGAATTCCATTTTCTCCGCAGGTTTTATTGCATTCGTAAATCGTTTTTAGGTAGTTCAATGTATAATTTCCGAAGGCTCCGAAAGCATCTCGTATTGCCTGGTCAAATTCCTCCTCCTCCAGCAAAAACAGTCCACTTTCTTCAAAAGCCTCAATATATTCCATGTATTCCTGTCTGTGGCCTTCACTTCTCAACCATTCAATCACCTCATCGGCACTCTCTCTGTCTTCGATTCCCCAACCGGTATAGAGCTGATAGCGCATAAACAGCGCATTAATTATGTTTCTTTCCATTCCCCCTACCAGCGTCCGATCCCCACCGTTGCTCTCAGTGATAAGTGCATAAGTAGCGTTCATCCACTGTACTGTATCCGACTCAACCTCCGACTGTACAGAACCTTTATCCGCCGCTAAGTCTGACTTACACTTTTCCAGATTGGCAGTAATATATTCATCATAAGACAACATCTCATCCTCAAAATCTCCGGAATCGTTGTCCCCCTGTTCCTCTTTGTTGCTTTCTCCCGAAAAAATATCATCCAGACTGGTAACCCCTTCTCTGGTAGTTCTTTCTCCATTGCCCTTTTGTCCGGGAACCCCTTTTTGTGCTTCCTTGCCTGAATCCCCACTGTTTGAGATGATATCGCCTGCCGAATCCTGGTCTTCTCTTTCCGGATCAGGTGTTTCTTCTGTGTCTGCCGGCGTGGGAAGATCTGACTCCTCTACAGGTTCCTCCCCGGCTCTCGCCGCTGTCGTTTTTTCAATGGCCCTTCCCAAATTCCTGAGAATCCGGACGCCTGCTCCGCATCCTGTCATAGAGAAAAGCATGGAAGCTGCAAGTACTGCTATTAGTATTTTCCTTCTCTGCATACCTATGACTCTCCTTAATCATTATAATAAAAATCTGAAAGATCCATACGATATACCTGCTCCAATTCTTCTAATACCACATTGGTATATGCATCGTAATCATATTCATCCAAGTATATTGTCATCGTCAAAATATTTTTTCCCTGAAGCTTTAATTCATAATAAATCTCATGATAAGGAAAACTCTTCCCGTCATAAGCGATATGCTCCCCGGCGCTTGCCGAGCAGTAAACGCCCTCTCCTTCCGTAGTCATCTGCGGTTCTCCTATAGACAAATCTTTGTAATCACGGCTGTTTTCCGCCATATTATCATACTTTCTCTGTATCGTTCTCTGAACGGATTCCACCAGAGATTCATAGCCATAAGTAGAAGAGATATAAATAGAAATTTGTACGCCATGCATATTCGCCGACAGCCATTTCCCTCTATTCGAAGTACGCTGCCCCATGGGAATCCATAATTCATAAATATTACCATCGTTATCGGACATTTCCGTAACTCCCATGTAGGTATATCCTTCCAAAGGCCGAATCTCCACCTCATCAGACTTTTGTATATAATTATCCTGCGCCAGATCGACACGGCTTCCCGCATTGGTCAGATCTTCCTCTGAAGTTCCATAGTCCAACAGATCCAGATTATAACATTTTCCAATTTCTTCAAGAACTTGGTTGGTTTCACTGTCTGTCCAATTTCCCGACACCCGCAGAATAAATACATACCCGATTCCGTTAGGAGCTGTTCCCACATAAACAAGGCTGTGATTAGTTGTTGCAATTTCTCTGGTGTCCAGTTCTTCCACCGACATATGTTGATAGTAACATAGACCTTCTTCAACCGTAACGCTGTCATCAACCACCATATTCTGATAAAGGGATGGATGATCATTTACTTCACTGACCTCGCCCTGCATCCAGAATGAAAGCTGTTCCTCCGGATCCGTATAAGTCCAGTCGCCAATCAAAAAGATGGAAAAATCGACTCCATGCTCATAATAATACACACCACTATCACTGGAATAGCTATCAATGCTGACCGGAGCATAAACATCCACCTCCTGCTTTGATACCCCATCCGTCATGGTTACCATTTCCACATATTCAAAGCCTTCCAGCGATACCGGTTCCACTACAGCCGCCTCAGATCCTTCCATGTAACTGTAAACCTTCTGTCCCTCATTCAAATAGTTTACCAGCACATTTGTCTGCACATCCGGATCGACCAATGCCTTGGTAATCTCTCCGGTGTCTGTTTTTTCAGAAAACTTTAGAGAGGCAATGATCTCTTCCATTTCTTTTTTACATTGATCTGCCTCCTCTTCTTCCGTTATATAAATAGTTGCCGCTGCCAGCATTACCTGACCATCGCCCAGATTTTTGCCAAAAAACAGCGTCCAATAATCATTCGAAAAATTCGTTTTGGTCCGATGAGCATAAGAAGCTGCTCCATCCTTTTCCGACATATTATTCTGTGCGGCCATTCCGGATACCTGTCCCAACATCTGATCAACAGAAATCATTCCCTGGTAGATCTCTTCTGCACTCTCCGGCTCTCTCTGACAGGATACGATAGACAGTCCTGCTCCATTATTCGCATACAGTTCGATTACACAATTATCCTCATTTGCCTCCCGGTAAAAAACACTCCATTCGGAAGGATCATACTTAAAGCTCATCCCTGCGCCTTCAAAACGGCTATCCTTACTTCCGCAGCCTGCCAGCGTTAAGCAAAACAGTATTCCTATCAACAGTGCCGCAATTTTCTTACCCATTTCATCTCTCCTCTTTTGAATTTGTTATAATGCTCCAAAAATTTCACCGATACTGCCGGATACCACCAGATCTGCCGCGCTATCCCTTGCTGTAGGCGTCTTATTGATCAGAACCAGCTTATTTCCCCTATAGTAATCAATCAAACCTGCTGCCGGATAAACCACCAGAGAAGTTCCTCCGATGATCAGCACATCTGCGTTGCTGATATAACTCACTGCATCTGACAACGTCTTATTGTCCAGCCCTTCCTCATACAGTACCACGTCCGGCTTGATGGCTCCGCCACAGGCATCGCAGGTCGGAACTCCGTCTGCATGAAGCATATACTCTGCGTCAAAGAACTTACCACACTTTTCACAATAGTTCCGAAGCACGCTTCCGTGGAGCTCTAAAACCTGCTTACTGCCCGCTGCCTGATGAAGTCCGTCAATATTCTGCGTAATCACTGCTTTCAGCTTCCCCTCCTGCTCCCACTGTGCCAACTTTAAATGGGCTGCATTAGGCTTTGCAGTCAGACAAAGCATCTTATCCTTATAAAAGCGGAAAAACTCCTCCGGTCTGCGCCTGTAAAAAGTATGGCTTAAAATCGTCTCCGGCGGGTAATCATATTTCTGGTTGTACAATCCGTCCACGCTGCGGAAATCCGGAATGCCGCTCTCTGTGGATACCCCTGCTCCTCCAAAAAAGACAATGTTATTGCTGTTGTCGATAATCTCTCTTAATTTCTCGATCTGTTCCATGGTAATTCCCCCTTTTAGCCTCAATCCTCCTGAATATCAGTCTACTATACTCCCAACATTTGTTCAACCTCATGTTTTTTCCAATCTGCCATTTTCATGAAAAGGCGCTGACTTCCTCCCATGGGACAAGAAACATAAAATCCCCGGCTGCCTTGCTGTAGCCTAAGGCAAATACATCATAATAAATCCCAATCCCTTCCGGGAAAAGGAAGAACTGCTCTGGATCAAAGTTTTTTGTCAGAGTATCCTCTTCTTGTAAAAGAAATCTTCCCTCCCCAACACCTTCCATATATTTATAAACGGAACCTGTCAGCCTTGCCACTGCCTCCTGTTCAGATATACCAAGAAGCTTTTCTAGAGAAACCACCTCTCCGCTTTGTCTGTCAAAGGTGACCGGTTTCCCAGATAGCCAGAAATGAATTCCTTCCCAGTAGCCAGTTTCATATTGTTCCACTGCAACGTATTTCTCTCCGATGTAAACAGAGTGATAACGAATCGTCTTATACCAACCAAATGTCGCTTCGTTTCCTTCTTCATCCAACCTGTCAAAAAATGCTTCCTTTTCCTTCATTGCCTCCTGATATGCATTTTGAAAATACTGGTTGATCTTTTTATATCCGGCAATTTTACTGTTAAACTGAGGCAGACATATCTGATAAGGATGTTCCTGGTCTCCCATCAGATGAACTTCTTCGTATTCCAGATCATCAGCCAAATATGCCTCATATCCTTCCGTGCTTTCCAACACAGACTTAACGCTTCTAAGTGCTTCATATTCTATGTTTCCAGCTGGTATAGTATCAGGTATCTTCTCTCTATCCTCCCATTCCTCAGCCTTCCATTTCTTCGTTTCCTCATCCTCTGTCAGACGAAACCACTGGCAGCCTTCCTCTTCGGAAACAAATTTCCGGAAAAAGATTCCTTCTTCTGTGGCGTAAATATCCGATACCTGCCCCCTTTGTGTGTATTTGCATTCAAAAAAATCTCCATAAATCATCTCACAGTTCTCGCCGTCCCATTCCATGCGGTAAATACTTACTCTCTTCCCATTCTCCTCTTCCTGCTCATTCAGTGTATAGAGATAGCTATTATAAATACACCCGTCCGTGTACTTGGGAATTTTATAAGAAGTGATTTCCTTATCCCACAGATTAAGTCTGCTAATTTGTTCCCCATTATCATAAGGATATCCCATACAATAAATATTGTTTCCATACACCATCATCGCTCTGCTCTCATCAAAACGGCACAACTCTTCCGCATTCTGCCCATCCAGATCCATTCTGCTAATTACAAATTCATCCTCCACCCATTTGCTATAATAAACAGAACCGGAATACCTTACTTTTGAGCTATACCTATCCCTCAATGCAAACTGCCAGATGTCCGTAGCAATCAGTACTCTCTCTGAGCCGTCCTTTTTCATCCGGTATAGGAAATCATCATCAAACTCCGAAGTTTCTTCCGTAACTATTCCGGTCTTGTCATACTCCGCTTCATAAGTAGAAGTAAAATACACATATTCAGCACTGATTTGCAATCCATACCCCTCTTCACAGAGTTTTTCCATACCGGTTCCGTCTGTCTTCATCCGATAAATCCCATTTCCGTCACTCTGGTTAATAAAATAAATTTCCCCATCCTGTACGCAAATACTTCCCGGATGAACCTTGGCAAGACATACAGGTTCGCTACCGTCCTCTCTGGCACGATATAAAAAGTAGTGGTCTGACTGGCTTGCATAGTAGTAATACCCATCCTCATAATTGATCCGGCTTTCCTTGTTATCTGCCCATTCATTTCCGTATTTTTCAATCCACCATTTGATCACTTTGGGCGTACCGTCCTCTTCCCACGTAATCAGAAACTTAGCATCGGCAACACCATGTACGATCCCGCCTTCCCCATTCAGATATTCCGATGCCTGCAATACCTTTTTGCCTTCATACTCTGCCACACATAAATCATAAAATCCCCGGACATTGCCACCCACAGACCGTGCCTCGCCGGGCGGCTCCCAGCCCTCAACATTTTCACCATGAAAATATATCCGTTCATCAAAATATGGACAATATGCGCTATAGCTGTCTGTCTCCGGCTCCTGGATCAAATCTACCCCAAGCCCCTGATCATAATCCTCCCTAAAATCAGAGGGAAATGCCATCCGCACTATGGCATGATCCTTATACTTAAAAACCGCTTTGTAAGAATCGCCTACCGCACCACATCCTGTTCCTTGTGCGCTAAACACGATCTCTATATTCTCATCATTATCAACATCCGCCCAAAAAGTGCCAAACCACCCGTAAAAGGAGCAATCTTCCTCCTCAAAGCAATAAGGCTCATCCTCATTCATATAAAACCACAAACCGCCGGAACCATAAAAAGGAGTTTCCGCCGCATCCAGTACCATTGCAAGCATGTCCGTCTGTCCATTTCCATCTATATCATCTATCTTAAGACCCGTCAGCTTCTTTTCCCCGCTCTGAAAAACATCATCATCAAGTAAAATCTGAAGACACTTTTCGCCGTCCTGCCGGTTGATCTTCTGCCGTTCCACTTCCTCCCAGAATATTTCTTCGTTTTCCTTTAGCTGCCTCTCAGGTGAAAATCCTTCCTCCTGGTGCTCGTCTACCTCCTGCTCATTTTCCTCCGGAGCTTGATTTTCTTTATCTGTTTCCTGTTCCGTCTCCGGAGAAGGACTCTGTATTTCCGCCTGCAAATTTTCTTCCCGGTTGCCTGACGCACAGCCAAAGTTAAGTCCCATACATAGTAAAATCAAAAAGATACTTCCGGCTTTCCTTATCTGCTTTTCCATGATCGCTTTCTCCTACGCATACTTTCACTAATACTTATTTTACAGGAAGATTGCATCATAGTTGCATCAAAATTGCATCATAGTTGCATCATTTTAAATTAACGTTTAGCTGGGTTCCAGAAATCAATATAAAACCCGGATAGAATCAAATTCAACGTCACCACGCTTTCGCTCTACAAAAAGCGTAATGGTGCTAAGTTCGTTAAGAACCTCACTAAGCACCAACGCTTTTTGAAGGGTTCCTTTAGAATTTGATTCTATCCGGGTCAAGTTATTGGCTGACGTAAAACCAGCTAATGACTTCACTACAGTCGCCTAATCCACTGTCTGGCTACTCGCTAAAGAGTGGAACATTTAACCTTAGCAGAGTTACCAGTTGGGCTATGCGTCATTCAATAACCCAGCTCCGATGAAAATAAATCCTTGAGGAAACAATTCGCGCACGCTTTATCAAGCGTGTTGACGAAAGGATTTATTTTCATCGGAGCGGTCGTTTCACATACACATTCCCTAACTAAACGTTAATTTAGCTACATATTCCCAACCAGGTAATCCTTCACCACCCCCAAAAATTCCCTCGTCATGTTATTAAGCTGCAAAAACGGCTCTCCTCTTGCTGCAATGCCGTGCGCATTCTGATATCCTGCCTTTTGGGCAATCTTCACTGCCCGGAACACATGGAAATTATTACTTACCACGCCTACGGAATCCGTTTCCTTTTTCAAGTATTCTGCCGAAAAAGTCAAATTTTGAAACGTATTTTTGGACTGATCCTCCTTGATGATCCGATCCTTGGAAATGCCTTTGGCAACCAGATAATCAAACATCCCCTGAGCCTCGGATATATGCTCATCGGAACCCTGTCCTCCGGATACAATGACATACGTGTCAGGATTCCGAATCAGATAATCGATTGCGGCATCCAATCGGTATTGTAATGCTTTGGAAGGTCCGCTCCTTTTCATCTGTGCCCCCAGAACTACCAGATAATCAAGTCCCTCCGGCGCTGCTTTAGAAAATCCGCTGATGATCAGCCCCTCTACAAACAAAAAAATACTAAGCCCTGTGCAGACCAGAATCACAAATGTACGCCGGAACCAGCCCGGAAAACGTTCCGCCCAGATTCCTTTCTTTATCAATACAGATAAAAGAATAGCGCCGCAGCCAAGCAACAGCCAGATAAAATAAAAATTGGTACCATGTCCTACCAAAAATGCAATACACAAAAAGTAAAACAAACATAAAATTCCAAAAATCAATAAAATCGCATGCATACCATGTCTCCTTCCTTTCCTATTGTAACAGATGAAAAGAAGAAAATAATCCATTTAAATCAATTTTAAGAAAGCCTTAATCAATTTTAAGGACCGATCATAAATTTATAAATGTTTTATATATTTTTAATTTACAAGTTATTTCATGTCTAATATAATCCATATTAACAAATCCTGCTTCTATCTCTTATCTTTTTTATCATGTAGGAAAATCTTATGGTCTGAATATCTCTATCCAGAAGAATACCGGACATTGACAATATAATATGCTTAACTGGGTAGCCGGGGACGTGCTCTCACCCGAACCGAGAACCTTTCGGGGGAGGTGATTATTATGAGTACATATGAGGAAATGCAGATCTTACTTACAATTGCTTTACTTGTCGTTGCAATTCTAAACGTGAAAAATAAGAAATAGCCGTCCTGACTTTGGAAGAGTAGACGGCTGTTTCTTAGCTTGATATAACGCCGGGTCGGGTGAAGCGCGCTCACCTTCCGGCTCCCTTGTTAAGCATATTATAACCAGTGTCCAGAAATCTGTCAAACAAAAAATCCCCTGTTTCCAAAACACCAAAGCACTTTCCTCCACGTTGGAAATTATCCCTGTATCCGCCGATACACATTTAGCTCATCCACTTTCTCCTGGGTAAGAAAATGATTTCTTACCATACTGCGAAGCACCTGATCTGTGCGCTGCATCGCAAGTTCACTGTTTACATCCGGTGAATACACAGAAGGTGCATTAGGCACTCCTGCCAGCACCGCAGCTTCGTAATCCGCCAGTTGCGACGGCTCTTTTCCGAAATACCCTTTTGCTGCTTCATAAATGCCATAATAGCCGCTGCCAAAATAAATTGTGTTTACATACAATTCAAATATCTCTTCCTTACTGTATTTTCCCTCAATGGCAAATGCTGCAAACACCTCCGCCGCCTTCCGCGTTATTGTTTTTTCCTGCGTAAAAAGGAGATTCTTTGCAAGCTGTTGAGTGATGGTGCTTCCGCCTTCCTCAAAGGACCTTTTCGTAATATCTATCCACGCCGCCCGGCAGATTGCCACCGGGTCAATTCCGCAATGCTTCATAAATCGGTGGTCTTCTACGGACAAAACCGCATTTATGTAAAAATCAGATAGTTCTGAATAATCGATAAAATGCTCTTGCCCACGGATTTCTTCCACCTTTTCTTCAATCGATACCTCTGCTATGGAATCCTGATACAATTGATATCCCTTCACTCCCCAAAAAGCTCCGGCTGTTAAACCTGCCCCTAACAGTACAAGTAATACTATTCCTGTCAGTTTTCGTATAAACCGCCTTGTTTTCATGCCTTTATCAGCTCCTTTCATTCTCTTTTGTAACACCTTGTTTTCTCTATCGTACAATCTTGTAATAAGTCCGTGCCGTTACAAAATAGCTGATTCCATACACTGCCGCAAACAGAGCCGTTACCCCAAGCGCACAGTAAACTAACAGCCTGTGATCAAACAATGACAGCACACCCATCAGACCTTCCACCATGAACATTCCCGCCACAGTATGGCCTCCCGCTCCCACAAGCGGAAGTGCAAATACCAGCAAAATCTGTCTGCTCACTGTTCCTTTGATCTCTTTATCACTCATTCCTACCTTCTGCATAATCTCAAAATTATTTCTATCCTCATACCCTTCCGATATCTGCTTATAGTACATAATCAAAATCAGACACATAAAGAAAATAAGACCAAATAATACCCCGATAAATAAGAGTCCTCCATACATGGAAACCGTCTGTTCTCTTCCTTCCACACCACTTTCAATTTTAGTGAATCCGGATTGACTCTGGCACCATGCACTAAACTCTGCCAGGAATTTCTCCTTTTCACTGTCTGCACCGTCCAGTAGTATTCTCACATATTGAGTTTCACTGTTTAAAAAAGCCTCCATATCCTCCACACCGTTTATTTCCGCCCACGCTCGGGCGCAGTAATCCCTCATATCCCGATCACAAACCACTATGAAATACTCTGCGCCAAAATTATCTTCTTTCGCTTTAGGTGCCGGAAAAAACTCCGAAATTTCTTCCACGACCTTAAGCTCTCTTCCAAAAAAGTCTATGTTTGCATATCCAAAATCCCTGCCGCTGCAATAAACCAGCACTTCGTCCTCTTTTAGAGAAAACTCCCGATCTGCAACTTGATTATAGTCATCCAATGTCAGAAACTTTACATTGAAATCCTCCTGGTAATTACGCCTTCCCTCTTGCAGCACAAACCGATTCCCTTCTTTGTGGCTGGAAAGCCCCAATTCCTCATAGATATCCATACGGTTTACTCTGTTTCCATATTTGTCTTTCAGTAATTCCAGCTCTTCCAAAACCTCTTCCCGTGACACTCTATCCTCCCGATAATGAACAGTCAGATCATATGGAAAGCCAAATTGTAAGATGTTATCCATTCCCAGATAAAGTGAGACCGTGCATACAAGCGTGATGATCACCATAGTAGAAAAAATGCACAGGTTCGAAAGACTCGCCGCACTCTTTTTCATGCGGTAAAGCATTCCGGATATGGTAATAAAATTCTTTGGCTTGTAATAAATCTTTTTTCTTTTTTTGAGCATCTTAAGCAAAACAATACTGCCTGAAGTAAACAGCAAATATGTCCCTATGATCACCAGAAACACGGCAAGAAAAAAGTCTGTGAATATTTCGCTGTTCAACTCCGATTTTATGGAGATCCGATAACCGATACCAAGCGTCAAAACACCCACCAATGCATAAAACAATAAAAACCGTGGCTCCTTTTCCCCTTTTTTGCTCCCACTCATCAGTTCCACAGGCCTTGCCTTCCCCACACACCAAAGATCATGCGCAAAGTTAACAGCAAACACCCAAAAGAAAAAGCCCAGCGTCTGTTCAAATGCTTTTGGGGAAAAAATGAATTCCACGTCCGCCGTCATTCCGCTCATACGCAGCAATATTAGAAATAAAAGCTTTGCCAGCACCAACCCCAGAACAATACCTCCTGTTAAGGTAATCATATAGGTCAGGACCGTCTCAAAAAACATCATACTTCCAATATGTTTCTTCTCCAGCCCCAGAATATGATACAGTCCAAATTCTTTCTGACGCCTTTTTACCAGAAATCTATTAGCGTAAATCAAAAACAGAAAAAGAATAATTGCCAACAGCATCCTTCCGATTTCCAGCATCATCCATGCATAGGCGCTCTTGGGTAACGTTGCAATCAAATCATTGAGCAAAATGGAAGAAAAAACAAAATAAGTAAATACGGAAAAAATGCATGCCGCAAAGTACGGATAATACACGCTTCCGTTATGAACGATTCCTTTCATCGCCATAAAAGGCAGCAGCTTTAGCTTCTTCATCCCTTATGCACCTCCGCTTCGCTTCTTTCCCCATGTGTATTTCTGCTTCCTGCATCGGTCTGCAGCACGGTCAGCGAATCCGATATCATTTTATACATCTCATCACTGCTCTGATTTCCCTTATAAATCTGGTGAAAGACACATCCGTCCTTGATAAAAAGAACCCGCGTGGCATGGCTGGCCGCCTGAATGCTGTGAGTTACCATCAATATGGTCTGTCCTTCTCTATTTACCTCTCCAAACAATCTGAGCAGCTTTCCCGATGCCTTGGAATCCAAAGCGCCGGTTGGCTCATCGGCAAGAATGATATCCGGTTCCGTAATCAGCGCCCTGCACACTGCCGCACGCTGCTTTTGTCCTCCGGATACTTCATAAGGATATTTTTCTAAAATATCTGCTATTGCCAGTTTTTCCGCCAACGTTCTTAACTTGTCCGCCATTTTTCTGTGATCCTCTCCCGCCAGTACAAGAGGCAGATAAATATTATCCCGCAGAGATAAAGAGTCCAGAAGATTGAAATCCTGAAAAACAAATCCCAGATGCTCTCTCCGAAACGCGCAAATCTCCCGATGCTTTATTTCTGACAGGTCTTTTCCGTTTAAAAGCACCTGACCACTGGTTGCTTTATCCAAAGATGCAAGAATATTAAGGAGTGTTGTCTTTCCTGATCCGGACTCCCCCATAATCGCAACATATTCGCCTTCCTCCACAGAAAAATTTACATTTGCAAGAGCCTGAACTTTAACGGCACCAAGTCTTGCGGTATATACTTTTTTAACATTTTTAACCTCTAAAAGTGACATATTTTCCTCCTTCCCTGAGTCGATGCCCATGTACCTGACTGATTATCTGCGGGCATCGACTCCTTTGTATAAATCTGATTATAAATAAAGAAGAAATGTCCTGCCATTCATCCGCCTAACATTTCTCCCCCGCAATCTTACATTATTGTCACAAATCCAAAACTAAAAATCTTCCTGTTCAAATCCCAGTATTACTTTCGTTCCTTTTCCCAAAGAAGATTCCACCCTGATGGTGTGGGAAAGTCCTTTTAAGATCTGATGGCTTAAATACAATCCGATACCTGTAGACTTTTGCCCAGACCTCCCATTATATCCGGTAAAACCTCTTTCAAAGATTCTGGGCAGATCGCTTTCCCGGATTCCAACACCGGTATCCGCTATGGTCAAATAAAAAACCCTTCCCTCTTTCGGATTTCCATCCGCATCCGAACCGTAAACGGCTATACCTCCCTGAGAAGTATATTTTAAGGCATTAGATAAAATCTGCTCAATCACAAAAGAAAGCCATTTCTCATCCGTTACCGCCCGAAGCTCAAACTCTTCCAATCGGAAGCTTAATCCACTGTGCAGAAACAAAACCGAATATTTTTGAACCGCCCGAACCACTACACTCCGGATATCACAAAACTTAAATAACAAATCGGAAGAAACGCTTTCCAGCCTGGCATAGTAAAGCGCCATCTCAGCATATTGTTCGATCTTAAACAGTTCCTCCAATTCTTTCTGTTTTCCGTCATTGTCCCTGTCTGCATCCTGAAGTAAAAGACGCAAAGCAGCAATGGGTGTTTTAATCTGATGAGTCCACATAGTATAATAATCTGCCATATCCTTTTTCTTCTGGTCAAATGTCGTATGCTGTTTCCTTTTTTCCTGTTCCTGACTTTCAAGCATCTGCTGATAAAGATTTTCCCAAAGCTCCTCTGACTCCGGAAGAAAGTGCAGCCTTTCCTCCTCTTTTTCAAACGCCAGGAACAACGCAAGGCACCGATTTCTGTAATGAAAGTAATCTATGACGGCGAACAATACTCCAAAAAAAAGCGTTATCACCACCGCATACTGCATATTCCGGCAGGCCTGCTCATATTCATAAATTACAGTCATTACATAGAAAACGGTAATGACAAACAAATACCAAAGTATGTTTTTTAATTTTTTTCTGATAAATGACCATGCAATCTGTTTCTCGCGCATAGTTTTTTTCTGTAAACTATCCATTGCCAAGCTGATATCCAACTCCTTTTTTTGTCAGTATAAAATTCTCAATACCAGCCTCTTCCAGCTTTCTGCGCAGCCGGTTCATATTCACTGTAAGCGTATTATCATCCACAAAATATTCATTGTCCCATAGCCGTTTCATAATAATGTCACGCCCCACTGTATTTCCTGCGCTTTCATAAAGAAGCTGTAAAATTCGAAATTCATTTTTGGATAATTCTATCTTTTTTCCATCATGCAGAAGGCTCATATCCGCCAGATTTAAAATAACTCCCGCATGCTCCATAAGGGAAGAAGACTGGTTCTGAAACGAATAAGCTCTTCGAAGAACCGCCTGAATCTTCGCAGACAACACCTCCAGATCAAAGGGTTTCACAATAAAGTCATCACCGCCCATATTCATTGCCATAACAATATTCATATTATCCGCTGCCGAAGATACAAATACCACCGGGACCTGTGAAATTTTCCGTATCTCCCCGCACCAGTAATAACCGTTATAAAAAGGCAGTCCGATATCCAAAAGCACTAACTGAGGATCAAAAGCAATGAACTGAGGCAGTATATTTTCAAAATCTGTTGCACATACCGTTTCATATCCCCATCTGGATAGATGCTTTTCTACCTGTTCAGAAATAGTTCTATCATCTTCAACGATTAATATCCTGTACATTCTTCAACTCCTTTTTCCATCCTTTTTCCATGATTGAATTTTATTTAACTTTATGATACCATAATTACCAAAATATACCAAATTCGACAAAAAATGCAGGCAGACAAATGAAACGGGAATATTTATCTCAAAATGTATACGAGGCGCTGCAAGAGCGCCTTCATTTTATTTTTAAGGAATTTGATAATATCCTTATCTCTTTTTCCGGCGGTAAGGACAGCGGACTTCTCTTGAATCTGGTTCTGGATTTTCAAAAAGAATTCTACCCGGATAGACGAATCGGCGTTTTTCATCAGGATTTTGAAGCTCAGTACACCATGACCACCGAATACGTGGAGCGTACCTTTCAGCAAATTAAAAACGACGTGGAACCTTATTGGGTATGCCTTCCCATGGCAACCCGAACCGCTTTAAGCAGCTATGAAATGTACTGGTATCCATGGGATGATACCAGGGAAGCTGCGTGGGTCCGCCCAATGCCCAAGCACTCCTATGTCATCAATCTTCAAAACAATCCTATATCTACCTACCGTTATCGTATGCACCAGGAGGATCTGGCAAAACAGTTTAGCCGGTGGTATCGTATTTCCCACGGTAACCGCAAGACTGTATGTCTTCTCGGAATTCGCGCAGACGAATCTCTGCAACGATACAGCGGCTTTCTGAATCGAAAAAACGGCTATCAAAATACTTGTTGGATTAGTAATCAGTTTAAAAATGTATGGTGTGCCTCCCCTATGTATGATTGGTCTATTCGTGATGTATGGCATGCCAATTATCTGTTTCAATATGACTACAACAAACTCTATGATCTATACTATATGGCGGGCTTAAAACCGGAGCAAATGCGCGTTGCCTCTCCTTTCAACGATTATGCCAAGGACAGTTTAAATTTATACCGTGTCATTGATCCGGAAATCTGGGTCAAACTGGTGGGAAGAGTACGTGGTGCTAACTTTGCCTCTCTGTATGGTAAAACAAAAGCCTTAGGCTACAAAAACATTACCCTTCCTGAAGGCCACACCTGGGAATCTTATACACGCTTTTTGTTATCCACCCTTCCTGCAAGGCTGCGTCAGAATTACATCAAAAAGTTCCAGACCTCTATCCATTTCTGGCACAATGTTGGCGGCGGGCTGGAAGAGGGAACCATTCAGGAACTGGAAGAACATGGTTATAATATCCGCCGTAACGGTGTTTCCAATTATACCCTGATGAAAAACTCGCGGATCGTATTTGTAGGAAAAATTCCCGATCACACCGACGATATTAAATCAACCAAGGATATTCCCAGTTGGAAGCGTATGTGTTTTTGCATCCTAAAAAATGATCATATCTGTCGTTTTATGGGATTTGGTCTGACCAGAGATCAGCAAAAAAACATAACTATGTTAAAGCAGAAATACAATAACCTGCTGGAAAGACGTGAATAAAATGGAATTTAACAGCCCTGTTTACAACATCATTCCTGTTCCAATTGAAAAAATTGAGCCAAACACTTACAATCCGAATTCCGTTGCTCCGCCAGAGCTGTCTCTGTTATATGACAGCATCAAGGAAGACGGTTATACCATGCCTATCGTATGCTACTACGACAAAAACCGGGATGTTTACATCATTGTTGACGGTTTCCATCGTTATCGTATTATGAAAGACCATCCGGATATCTATGACCGGGAAGGCGGCGTACTGCCTGTTTCCGTTATCCATAAGCCACTAGACTGCCGCATGGCAAGCACTATCCGTCATAACCGCGCGCGGGGTTCCCACGATGTAGATCTTATGAGTAATATTGTTAAAGAATTACATGAGCTTGGACGGTCAGATGCATGGATTTCCAAACATTTAGGTATGGATAAGGATGAAATTCTGCGGCTGAAACAAATTACAGGACTCACTGCTCTATTTAAAGACATTAACTTTGGAAAAGCATGGAAAGCCGTAGAAAATGATCTGATCGATTAAAAAAAGCTGTTGCTCCGGCGATAAACCCGCCTTCGCAACAGCTTTTCTTACTAATTAATCATCATATTTTCTTTTCAATCTTCTGGGGAAATTACTGCTCTGCGCCATCAATTTCCTTCCAGTTTTGCTCGATCTTGGCAATTGTATCTTCCTTGCTGGCACTTCCTTCCACATAGGACTGGAAGCTTTCACCAAAGGACTGCCAGAAAGCATCTGTAGAGTAAGTTGTTCCGATATTTCCTGCTCCGTTTACCGCCATATCTTCCATGGAGATCTTTACCATTTCACTGGAATATACTCCGTTTGTATCTACAGCGGGCACCGAACCAAGATTTGCCAGCCATTCCTTACCAAAGTCTGATGTAAACCACCAGTTGATAAAGTCAAGAACTGCCTGCAGATTCTCTGAATCTTTATTTACACGAAGCGCCTGGCTTGCACCTGCCGCAATCTGACACTGCGTGGGATCATTACTTACCGGATATCCTCCGTAATTAATGTTCATATCCGGATTGATTGCAAGCAAAGATGCTTCCGCCCAAGGCCCCATACCAAGACCCATAGCTGCCTTGCCTGTAGCAAGCTGCGCCTGTGCTGTAGCAAGATCTGATTCCAAAGGCTTTGATTCACAGTTTGCCTTTACAATATCTACAAACTGAAACATATTATCCTTCATCATTTCATGATTATTCAGGGAGTCATTTCCCTGTTCCATATCAGCTACAAATGAAGCATAGTTATCTACCGATTCTGTCAGGAACGGAATCAAACTCTGCTTAAATACCCACCATTCTGCATAACCGCATGCAAAAGGTTGAATTCCTGCCGCCTGAAGCTTTTCACAACAATCGACCAGTTCATCCAAGGTCTTAGGCAAGGAAGTAACGCCTGCCTGATCAAGACAATCCTGATTATAAATAATTCCATACTGATCTCCCACATAATGGAATGCATAGCAGCCATTTCCGGAATCGTCTACGAAGGAAGCCTGAAGTGCCGGAAGGAGCGCCTCCTGAACGGGCTGGCCCGACAAATCATAGGAGTATTCCTTATAAACTTCGATTTCTTTACCTGCTGTTGATGCAAAAATATCCGGGCACTCACCGGCATTCAGCTTTGCTTTCAGCATAGTCGGATAATCATTCTGAGTAGTCTCATAATTAATGGTAACATTAGGCTTTACATTTTTGTACTCCTCAATCAATTCATTGATGAAATCCGCATACTCCGGACCGCTGATGAACATATAGATTTCAGCCTCTTCATCGCCGGATGCATCAGAAGATACATCAGCAGAAGCATCGGATGCATTGCTTTCAGCCTGATCTGGCGCCTCCTGTCCGGCTGCATCACCGGCACTATCTGAGCTTCCGTTGCCGCAGCCAGTCAGCATGGTGCCGACCAAAGCTACGCATAATAATGTTGCAAGTAATTTCTTTTTCATATATTCTCTCCTTTTTTTATAATAAGCGTTTTGGGAAACGCAAAAAACCCCAAATTTTTTATCCCTTCACGGCTCCCGCCACGACACCTTCTACAATATACTTCTGAAGGAAAATGAAGACGATTATGGAAGGCAGAATCGCAAGC
This sequence comes from uncultured Lachnospiraceae bacterium, assembly GCA_947174495.1. Lineage (GTDB taxonomy): Bacteria > Bacillota > Clostridia > Lachnospirales > Lachnospiraceae > Suilimivivens. Next base: position 24,983 of record CAMWJC010000034.1, read on the forward strand.
GCCATTGACGCCATAGCGTAATGCCACTGGGTATTAAACTGCCCAACAAAACTATATGCGGAAAGCACCAGCGTCTTTGTATCGTTGGATCCATTGACCATAAGCAGCGGAAGCAAAAAGTCATTCCAGATCCACATAACATCAATAACAATAACCGTAAAGGTCACGGACTTCAGCAACGGGAAAATTACCAACCGATAGGTCTTGAAAGTGCCCGCACCATCCATAAATGCGCTTTCATCAATTTCTGCCGGAATAGTCTTCATAAAATTATAAAAAATGAAGGTTGCCATGGGAACGCCAAATCCCCAGTACTGAATTCCCAAACCAATCTTGCTTCCCGAAAAGTGCAGCGTCGTCATCAGCTTTAGCAGTGGTATCATAATCGTCTGAAACGGGATTAGCATCGGTGTGGTAATAATTGCTTTCGCTATTTGGGTATATCTGTTTTTCTTTCGATCCATGATATAAGCTGCCAGAGAAGAAAAAACAACAATTCCCAGAATGCCGATAACCGTAATGACAAGTGTATTGAAAAACAACTTTCCGTACTTCATCTTATTGATTACATACGTAAGGTTCCCCCACTCCGGCTTGCTCGGCAGCTTGATGACATCTATTACTACCTCGCCAAAGGGCTTCACCGCATTGATACACATCAGGAAAATTGGATATACATAAATAAGCGCCAGCAGTACCATGAAAATGATCAATATCGCTTTTTTTATTTTTCTTTTCTGCGTTAATTTCATTCTGCTCCGCCTTTCCTTTTCTTTGCAGTGTCTCCTTCTTCTCTATCCATGAGCTTCATGACAACCTGCGTAATAATAAGCACAATTACGAAAAAGACAATGGCCTTCGCAGAACCGAGACCGTAATTGTTCTTCTGAAATGCTTCCCTGTAAATATCCATAGTGGCACTGTATGTCGCATCTCCCGGTCCGCCCTTTGTCAAAGCCAGAATAATATCAAACACCTTAAGCGAATTGGTAAGTGATAAAAAGATACAGGTAACAATTGACGGCTTTAAAAGGGGAAGTGTTACCATAAAAAACCTTTTGAAGCTTCCGGCTCCGTCAATTGTCGCCGCTTCCAACACATCCAGCGGAACCGCCTGAAGTCCTGCTATATACAACACAATATAAAAACCAAGAGACTGCCATACTCCCACAAAAACCACGGAATAGAACGCAAGCTTACTGCTTCCAAGCCAGCTCCAGTTCAAAAATCCCATAGAAGTCTTTTCGTATAACGCCGCAAATCCCTGAGAAAAAATAAATTTCCAGATAAAACCTACAATCGTCATACTCATGATATATGGAATAAAGAACATGCTGCGGATTACGCTGACGCCCCGAAATTTCTTTGTTAACGCCGATGCAATCGCCAATGCCAGAACATTGGAAAGAAGCATAAACAACACTGTATACTTCATGGTGAATCCCATACTGGTCAAAAATCCGGATGCACTGCCAAATAGCGTTTTATAATTATCAATACCTATAAAAACCGGTTCCTTTGCGATTCCGTTCCACTTCGTCAGAGAATAATAAATACCCGTTAAAAAAGGGATATAAAAGATAACACAGACCAGGAAAATAGCCGGTATGGTAAAGACAACACTGTCAAAATACTCCTTTTTCTTTCTTCCCATTTTGCTCTCCGTTCCTCAAAAAATTTATTAAAATATATTGTAATTAGATTTACCAGGAAAAAAAATGGAATTTTCGAAACAGATTGTTGTAATATTTTTCTTGTTCCGCTTTTTTTCTTCCTTTTCTTTTTGTAATATTGTATAGTTATTTCAGGCACAAGAGACATTTATTTGTTACTTTTTTACTTTTGGGTACTAAACAATTAGCTATGAAAAATAAAATTGCTCATTTCATAAATCGCATTCCCATGCGGATACAATTATCCTTTTTAATGTTCATTATTGTTACTGTCACCGTATTTACGCTGGTATATCGCAACTTTACCTCCATCCGTGACTTGACAATTACGGATCAGTTTTCCCTTTCCTCCAACCTTCTTGAACTCGAAATGGAGAATCTGGATCACTATATTGCTGATCTGGCCAACTTTTGCGTTCAGCCTTACTATGATTTAACCTTTACCCGAATCATTAATCAGCAGACTCCCGTATCGGCGGAGCAACTTGATTACGCAAAGCAACAGCTTTTTTATTACTATTATACCCGCAATGACATACAGGAATACGAATTATACCTGATTAATCAGGATATTTCCATCGGTCGGACGGAAAATCAGGAACATATAAGCCTCCAAAGCGCTCCCTGCTTTGACACCAAGGCAGCCGCTTCTTTGTGCTCCGAAAATCCCATGCACCATTCCATCCTTTCCTGCCCGAAGCCAAATTCTTTTTTTACCTATTATCATTCCTTGTTTCAGGTGAAAGGACAGGTACAGCAGGCAATCGTCCGGCTGCAGATCAATACCTCTTATCTGAATCAGATTTTGAAAAATCATATTGGCAGTAATAATGTACTTGTGATTTTAAATGATCATAATGAATTTATTTACTCAAACGACACCTCACTTTTTTCGGAGGAAAATACTATTTCTGACATTTTAAATACAGTAAATGTCTCGAAAAATGGTGTCAAAACCGTACGGATACATGGCGAAAGCTACCTGCTGATACATGCTAAAAGCTCAAAAATGGGAATGCAGCTTATCAACTTTATACCTCTTTCCTATATTGATTCCAAACTTGGCAGTGCCTCTTCACACATGTTTGTAAATGGCTTCTTATTATGGCTTGCTGCTGTTTTCGCCATTTATTTATTTTCCCATCTGCTTGCTCTCCCATTGAAATTACTGTCTGCGAGAATGCAGACTGCGGGAAACGGAGATTTTCACACCTTTCCGGAGATGCATGGAAGCACGGAAATTGCCGAACTATCCGGCAGCTTTAATTCCATGCTCCTTCACATCGAGCAATTGATTCAGCAGAATTATATTGCAGAAATCAGTGAAAAAAATGCAAAGCTTACTGCCTTGGAAGCACAGCTAAATCCCCATTTCCTGTATAATACGCTGCAGGTCATATCTACGGAGGCGCTTATCAATGACCAACCGAAAATTCACCAGATGATAACTGGTTTGGCTGCAAATCTCCGCTATACGATCAAGGCAGGTGATTTGGTTCCTTTAAAAGACGAGCTTAAATATTTGTCAGACTATGTCTACCTGCAGCAGATGCGAATGGAAAATTCTCTGCTTTTTGAAATGCATTTGGATCCCGGTCTGGAAAATTACCTGATTCCCAAAATCAGCCTTCAGGCTCTTGTTGAAAACTCTATTATTCATGGAAAAAGCAGCACCAAAGAAACCATCCATATCAATGTCAGCATCAAAAAGCTTCCTGACAAAAAGCTGCAGATCAGTGTTCTGGATAACGGCTGCGGTATTTCAAAACAGCAGCAGGAAAAACTACAGCAGGATTTTCATACGGCAATGACTGCCAGAAATCCGGGCGGAATCGGACTTGCCAATTTATATGTCAGGCTGCATCTTTTATATGATGCACCTACAGATTTACAAATATATTCACAGGAAGATCAATATACTAATATTGTTCTTACCCTTCCTTGTATCGATTAAAGGAGATTTTACTATGTACAAATCGTTAATTATTGACGACGAAAAAGCCGTGCAGATTGCGATCAGCAAATTGGGAAAATGGGGATTTTATCACATAAGTCCGCCTGAAACTGCAAGTAATGGAGCCCAAGGGTTGAAAATTATGCATGAAATTCATCCTTCTATTGTATTTGTGGACATGAACATGCCTGTTATGGACGGATGCAGTTTTCTTACAACTGCATCCAAAGAGTTTCCTGATTGTAAATTTATTGTTGTGAGCGGTTATGACAGCTTTTCTTATGTTCATCAGGCCCTGCTCTGCGGTGCCATTGATTACCTGCTCAAGCCTATAGAGGAAAAATCGCTGAATGCTGCTATTGAAAAAGCGCTTTCTCAGCTTGCCCCTGACAAAGACTTATCTGCTGGTACAAATTCTATGGTCGAACTTTCTCAAAATGATATTGCACAAAATATCCGGGAATATGTTGAAAAGAATTACTGCCAGAACTTTAAAATATCTGTTTTTGAAGAAAAGTACCATTTTTCTTCCGCCTACCTGACAAAAATTTTTCGTTCTGTTTATGGATATTCCATTTATGAATATGTAATGAAGCTCCGCATGGAACGCGCAAAAGAGCTACTAGAAAACCCGGATATAAAAATACTTGATATTTCAGAACGCCTTGGCTATGCAGATAATCATTATTTTAGCAAGGCATTCAAAAAATATTATCATATTTCTCCCAGCCAATACCGCAGCGATTATCTGCAAAAATAAAAATTATGCATTGGTTATAGAACACAAAAAATTGGACAACAAAAAACCCCGATTCTTCGGGGTTTTGAGAGGCGCAGACCGGATTTGAACCGGTGGATACTGGTGTTGCAGACCATTGCCTTACCACTTGGCTACTGCGCCTTATTTAAACAATGGACAGCACGCTTAGCGAACTGCCCTCATGTTAATTAAATTAATGACTCCGACGGGAATCGAACCCGTGTTACCGCCGTGAAAGGGCGATGTCTT